>CAYJOQ010000060.1:0-13820 GCA_964371825.1 uncultured Desulfovibrionaceae bacterium | reverse complement strand
TTCTGGCGGCCGCAAAGCGGCATTTGGAGGCAACGTGCCTTTCTGAACAACACATAAAAATGTGTTGTTCAGCATCGACTATGATAGAAATTTTTTTCAACAGGCTGTTATGCATCAATACTACTTAAGTGTGTGACATTTTTGTCAAGTATGAAATCTTTAACAGCATTTTTAAATTGTAAAAAATGCTCTGTTTCAGTGTGTTTTTGCCAATTTGCATGACTTTCCCATACTTCAAAGATAACAAAATTATTTTCAGCATCATTATTAATAAGCAAAAAATACTCAAGGCAACCATCTTCAGCACGGGTAGGGGGAATAAGCTTTAAAATCTCTTGCTTGAGAGGTTCAATGTGTTCATTTTTGGCTGTAAAACTTGCAATTAATGTGAGTTTAGACATAGATTTTCCTTTTATACTTGCATTGTGCTGTTAAAGTTTTGTAACAAATCAACCATACATGTATGCGTACTTTTTTAGATGTCTTTTCATTGTCACTGAAAAACCCAAGAAAACGTAAAGTGTATGAAAAAATGCCGAAAATAAGGACATAGAATACACTTTTGGTTTTTTTATGGAGTACGTTACCATTTTTTGAAATGATTGCCTAATATACCATGGTAAATTTATAATTGTGTAACATCATAGGAAATTCAGTGTTTACAATCCATTGCAGGATAATTATATAGCAGATTTTTTGCTTAGGCAATCGTTATTGTTGTTTTTGGGGGTGATAGCATATGAAGAGATAGAATCTACTACGTGTTTAGTACGTAATAGAGTCGTCGGTGAAGTATGTTAAACGTTTTTTTGTATAGCTATACTCCATAATGTGTTTCATACAGAAGTATGTAATGCCTAGTATTATGCTAGTCGACACTCTCGATAAATCAAGAGTAGGCGCAATTTATTTGCGCCGTTAAACGATTGATTTTCGTGCCTTTCCGCTTGGCAGCTTTGCTGACAATAGCGGCGCAAACGCCACAAAGTGGGGGTTGTCATCAATCTGAACAATACATGAAAATGTGTTGTTCAACATCAACTATGCGAGTAGATCCCTAGGTAAAATATAGGTACATTTTTTTTCTTTTAAATATTCTAAACAGCGAATGAATTCTTCAAATTCACTATTATTCCACATGTTTGGATGTATTTGTAAGGAAAAGAAATCATGATTTTTTTCTTTTTTTTCAAAATCACGCTTTAATCTTTCAAGACATGGAACGCCCACAGTATTTTCTAATTCTACAGCACGGTTAATAATTGTATTTTTATATGTTTGCCAGTGATTAAAATATGAATTACCGTAAAACCAAAGTTTTATTTCAGGAAAATTATTCAGAGCTTCTACAGTTGCCACATCTTTTTTGTTTTCTGGTGCACCAAATGTTATACATTCAAAACCCAATAAGGCCTTTATTAAACATTGTGTATATGCAATGGATTTAACTTGTTCACAGCAAGGTTGATCATAAAATTCTATAGGTGCATTGCTATGAGTAAAACCGTGATTCCAAAATTCATATATTCCAGATTTGTGAGCTTTTTTAATCCAGTAAATATATCGAACAAATGATATACAATTTTGTAACTTAGGAATTAATAATGACGAACCAACAATTCCCCATGCTAATTTAATGGAATATTGTTTTGCTATGGTATCAAGTCTGATGACTTGTGGAGTTATTTTTATTAAGTCGTCAACTTTAAATAATATTTTTATTGATTTTTCTTTGTTCTCCACACTTGTCTCCTTATGTACACACGCATTTAATCCCTTTACAATAAATAGTCAATTAATTAGAATAATATTTTTTTTTTAAGTATAGTGCATAAGTAAAAATGCAAAACAATAGTATGAAATGTTCTTTCAAATATGTATGCGCTATTACATTGCTATTTTTAATAATTTATTCTAATGTCTGAATATGATTGGAAATTTTACCTTATATAGGGTGCATCAAAAGTACTTTTGTCTGTAGCGAAGCGGTATTTGGAACAAATATGCCTTTAAAAAATTGCATAAAAACGCGGTTTTTAGATTCTATTAAAATAGAACTTGCATAGCATAAGCAGAACAGATAAAAAACCGTATCATGTCATTGTTACAACACATTCTTTCATCAAAAAACGCTACGACCTCTTGTCATATAGGGCGTAGTGGTTTGGCAAGTCTTTGTCGATTGTCTTTGGAAGCTCTTAATCTTGGGCACAGTTCAGTTATCTTGGTACGAACTCGTGAAGAATTTTCTGCAGCAAAGGGGCTTTTAACGCTTTTTTCCCCTGAATTATCTTCTGCCGCCTTACCCATAGATACGCCACGCTGGCAAAGTCCTTTGCTCTTTCTTCCGCCCGGTTCTTTACAAACTGGTCTTGGCACTGGCTGGGCAGAGCGTATGGCTACATTTTATGCCTTACAATATCAAAAACCCTCGTGTCTTGTGCTTACCCCTGATAATCTTTTAGTAAAATATATGCCGCGTGACTTTTTTACTGCACATGAACTTACCCTTACAAAAGGGGCAGATATGTCGCCAGACTTGCTTGTAGACCAAGCTGTTACATGGGGCTATGAAAGAGTTCAAATGGTTACAAGACCTGGCGATATTGCTAAACGAGGTGATATATTAGATATATTTCCTCCCGGTTATGAAAAACCTATACGAATGGAATTTTTTGGAGACTTGCTTGATGATATGCGTCTTTTTGACGCTGTATCGCAACGTTCTTTAATCTCCATAGATGAACTTACCATTTTGCCACCTATTCCTATTGCAGCAGGTGCTGTGTGGGAAAAAAAAGCTTTAGAGCGTTGGGATCGCCTTTTACAAAAAGGCTTTATTGACGAAAATGCTGTGCATGATTTTAAGAAAAACCTTCTTGGAGGTGCACAAGGGCTTTTGCCAGGGGTTTTTTATGATGCCCCAACTATATTAGAAGAATGGTTGCGTAAGGATGTATTTTGGTTATTGCCAGGTGCTGCGGACACTAAGGAAAGTCTTGAAAGTGCATATCGCACTTTAGCTGAAAGTGTTGAAGATGAAGCAAACCCCTTACCCAGAACTGTGCCGCAGCCTTCGCGTATGGTTTTAAGAGATGTGGGTGGCGTTTTTTCTCTTTGGGATACAAAGCAAGGCTCTAAACACACGCAAGGTGGAGCCATATATTTTGAGCCTCTTGTTATGGGGGCAAATAGAGTCTTTGACGAAGGAAAATCTGCAACACAAGATACCGAGTATTTTGACTTACAAGAAAAGCAAATTCGTAGCTTTACAGAACTTTTCCCGCACTCTGGTGCTCAAGATAGACCATGGCAACACCTTGTAACGGCATTAAAAGAGTGGCAAGGCAGTAAAAAGCAAGTACTTCTTTCTTTTTCCAATGAGCGCAGTCGAGCCAAGTTTTTATCCTTAGCTGAGCAAGATGGTTTGATTCCCCACATGCGATATATGGCAAATACCCAAGGACTTTTTGCTCTAGTAGCTCCTTGGCGTGGTGCAATGGAGCTTATATGGGATAATGTGCTGATCCTTGGTGAAGATATTATTTATCCTAAAGCAGAAAGGCGCGCACGTATTCCAAGCGGTGCCTTTAAAGGTCTTGATAGTTTTGATGATTTAAAAAAGGGTGATCTGCTTGTACACCGCGATTATGGTATAGCAAGATTTATGGGCTTGCATCGTATTGAGCGTGGTGAGGCTGCCAACGATTTTTTATTACTTGAATATTCTGGTGCTGATAAATTGTATGTTCCGGCAGATCGTTTATCATTAATTCAGCGCTTTAAAGGTTCTGACAGTTCTGAGCCTGTGTTAGACAGGCTTGGCGGTCATCAATGGCAAAGCAGTAAGGATAAGGCTCGTAAAGCTATAGAAAAAATTGCTGCAGACCTTGTAGAAATGTATGCATTTCGTAAAGTGACCAAGGGCTTTAGATATAATCCGCCAGACGAACTGTACCATGAGTTTGAGGCTACCTTTGGCTTTGAAGAAACACCAGATCAAGCAAAGGCCATTCAAGATGTGCTTGACGATATGGAAAAAAGCCAACCTATGGACAGGTTAGTGTGTGGGGATGTGGGCTTTGGTAAAACAGAAGTTGCCTTAAGGGCTGCCTTTAGGGCTGCGGCTGAGGGTAGGCAAGTGGCCTTACTTTGTCCAACAACAGTGCTTGCAGAACAGCATTACCAAACCTTTAGACAGCGCCTTGCCGGTTTTCCTGTAAATGTGGGCTTGTTGAGCCGTTTTGTCGCAAAAAAGAAACAAAAAGAGGTGGTTACTGCTGCAGCTCAAGGTCATGTGGACATTATAATAGGTACCCATAGGCTACTTTCTAGCGATGTGGTACTGCCCAACTTAGCTTTGCTTATTTTAGATGAAGAACAACGCTTTGGTGTACGTCATAAAGAAAAACTTAAAGCTCTTAAAAAAAATGTGGATGCATTAACACTTACCGCCACTCCCATTCCACGTACATTGCAATTGTCTATGTCTGGTATTCGTGATTTGTCACTCATAGAAACTGCACCGCCGGAAAGAAAGCCAGTTGCAACTGCCATTTTGCAACGAGATGGAAAAGTGCTTAAAGATGTTCTTGAGCGAGAAATACAGCGCGAAGGGCAAATTTTTTGGGTGTATAACCGTGTGCAAGGTCTTGAGCGTACGGCAGAGTATGTGCGCTCCTTGGTGCCAGATGCTCGTGTGGGCATGGCTCATGGCCAAATGGCAGAAAAAGAACTTGAAGAAACTATGCATCGTTTTTGGCATGGCGAACTTGACGTGCTTGTGTGTACATCTATTGTAGAATCTGGTCTTGATTTTCCGCGGGCCAATACGCTTATTGTTGATCAGGCGCATATGTTTGGTCTTGGTCAACTCTATCAATTGCGCGGGCGAGTGGGGCGCTCAGATCGTCAGGCGTATGCGTATTTTGTTATACCTGAAGAATATCGTCTTTCTGATGTGGCGCGTGAACGTATGCGTATTATTTTAGAAATGGATTATTTAGGAGCAGGTTTCCAAGTGGCTATGGAAGATTTACGCTTGCGTGGTGCCGGCAATATTTTAGGTGAAGTTCAGTCTGGGCATATGACACGCCTTGGCCTTGACTTGTTTTTAGAAATGCTAGAAGAAGCCGTAAGTCGTCTTAAGGGTATGCCTTCAACACTTGTGAATCACGCAGAACTAAATATTGGAGTTCCTGCACATATTCCTGAATCCTATGTGCAAGATGGGCGCGAACGATTACGTTATTACAAATCATTAAGTTCTGCAGCAGATGGTGCTCTACGCGAAGATATTGCTCTTGGCATGCGTGATCGTTTTGGGGCATTTCCTCCTGAATTTGAAACTTTTTTAGCTATACTGTCATTTAAGCAACTTATAGGAACACTAGAGGCGCACAGGGCAGATATTTTTGTTAATAAAATTACTGTCTATTGGAACAAAGAACAACAAAGTTTAGATGCTGCAAAGCTTGTAGCTTGCCTTGCCAAGGAAGAAGCCTTACGCTTATTACCACCAGCAACTCTTGAAATTCACCTTGATAAGCTTAGTATGAAAGATGCACAATGTTCCTTTGTATGTGCATTTGAAAAAGCAGGAGAAATGCTTTTGTCGTTAAAAAAAGATCCTGTTTCCGTGGATGAAAATTCTGTAGAAAAATAAGCTATGTTCTTTGCATAGCATATTTGCATAAAAGGAGATTCTGTGCGCAATTTTGCATTTTTTTGCCTACTGGGCATGTTGCTTAGCGGATGCTATGAGCAAAAAACATATACCGATACAATTATTGCTACTGTAAATGGCAAACCTATTTTTTTACAGACAGTGCTCACCTTGCAAGAGGCGCAAAGTCCGCCTCTTTCTGAAATGTCTTCTTCGCAAAAACATATTCTTGAATCTCTCCATGAGCAATATGAAGAAGCATTAAGTTCTTTAATTTTCTATGAATTAATAGTTCAAGAATTAGAAAAGAAAAATATTTTTGTGAGCGATGCGATGCTTGCCGCAGAAGAAAAAAACCTTCGTGCCGACTATCCCGAAGGGGAATTTGAAAAATATTTGGCAGAGAATGTTATTGATATTACAGCATGGCGTGCTCTTTTGCGGTATGGCTTAGCTTTTACGTTGTTTAAAGAGCATATTATTCGGCATGAATTTGTTCCAAGCCTTGAAGATGTGCAAGAGTATTATACTAAGCATAAAGTACATTTTAATATTCCTGAAAAATTAAGCATGTATGTAGTCTCCAGTGATGATAAAGCTATGCTGCAACCCATTGACACTGTGGAGGCCTTGTCCAGTAAACTTACCGAAAAACTTTCTGAAGAAATTTTTATTCCTTTGACTAATGTTTTAACAGCGCAAGGTCTTTTGCAAAACCCCTCTGATGTTTCAAAAAAAGTGCTGACAAAAAATACTGATACTGTCGCATCTGATCAACAGGCTACTGCAAAAACAAGCACTGACAATACTGCTGCACAAAAAACGGCATCAAAGGACACAAAAACATCTTCTAACTTACAAGAATCACAAGAAGAACCCAGCATTACACAATATAAAGTGACCCTTGAGGCAACAACATTACCTGCCAATTGGCAAAAAGCGCTCAAAAGCCTTCAAGAAGGTTCATGCACTGCTGTTCTTACGCAAGAAAAAAGTTTTATACGGCTTTGTCTTGAAAAAAAATTCCCTGAAAGGCAATTATCTGTCAGTGAAGCATATGTGTATATCGAAGATTTTCTCACAGAAGAGCATTGGGAAAAAAAGCTAGATACTTGGATTGAAGAAAAAATAGCCAATGCCAAAGTTATGGTAAATACAAAATTACTTGAATACTACAAAAATAAATAGTCGGCACTGAAAAACTAAACAACTATCTGTAATTGTACACTTAAAATGCAAGGGTTAATCTAGAAAAATTGCCAAAAACCAAGCATGCAATGCGACTTTTTGGCAATTTATCGACACTATTGCACCTGTTTTTCACGTGTTGACTAACAAAATTTTTCTGTAAGAAAAATTTTGCGTGCCGTAAAATGAGCCAGAACTTGCTTCTGGCGGCTGCAAAGCGGCATTTGGAGGCAACGTGGCCTTTTTGAACAACACATGAAAATGTGTTGTTCAGCATCAACTAAATAGTCGTCTTTGAAACAGAGAATCTCTATTTGCCATAGAATATTTTTGCTTTGGTATACTATAAAAACACTGTCATCCATAAGAGCATACAAGCGTATGTATGATAATTTCATGGCTAGAAAAGGTGTTTTTCAGATTCGATTAAATAAAGATGTAGCAATATATAGGCACTCTTATACACATAAAATGTACGCTTTTTGGGCATTGCATCTTACAGTAAAAGCATGTAGTATGCCGTACTTTGAAGAACATATTTTACGTATGTTTTTATGGTTACATACCATTTTTATAGGAGCTTTTTGTGAAAAAAATTGTATTTTTGTTGATGATTATGTTTAGCCTTGTCAGCGTAGTTCAAGCTGCTACTCTTAATAAGATTGCAGCTGTTGTAAATGGATCAATGATTTCATTTTTTGACTTACAACAGACAGCTTTGCCTGAGCTTAAAAAATTAGGTATTGATCCAAATGCTCCTGCCAATAAAGACAAGGTTCAGCAAGTGTATAATGAAGTTCTTAATACGCTTATATTAGAAATTTTACTTGTGCATGAAGCAGAAAAAAACGGAATTACCGTTGCAGCCGAAGATGTTGAGGCTGAATTAGCAAAAATGATGGAAAAAAGTAATCTTTCCAAGCAAGCTTTTGAAAAACAATTGAAAAAAGAAGGCTTAACTCCGGGTATTTTACGCAGTAGAATTGAAAAAAATATTTTACGTCAAAGGCTTATGTCTATGATGGTTGGACGTAAAATTGTTGTTACGCCTGAAGAAATTCAAGAATACTACACTAAGCATCAAGCAAGTATGGTAAGTCAGGGGGGCATTGAGCTTGCCATATTAGTGTATCCTGATTCTGTTGACCCACGTCCTCATGCTGCGCAATTGGCAAAAGATCCTTCAAAGTTTGAAGCTTTAGTAAAGCAATTGTCAGAAGGTCCACATAAAGAAAATGGTGGGCATATGGGGCTTGTGAATGTTGCAGCCATGCCTGAAGGTTTAGCAAAATTTATCAAAGCCATTGATACGGGTAAAGTATCAAAAATTGTTGTTCTCAATGGAAAGAAAACACAATTTAAGATGGTTAAAAAAAGCAGTGGTGGCCAACCCTTAACATTTGAAGAAGCAAAACCCATGATTGAAGATATTGTGCGTCAGCCAAAACTTAAGGCTCGCTTTGAAGAATATGTTGAACAATTACGTAAAAGGGCTGTTGTAGACATACGTATGTAATGTCTTTTTTAGATATATATTTTGAATATTTGTGGATAATAACATGAGCATGACTTTAGAAGAATTAGGTCAAATCTTACGTGCAGAACGAGAAGGGCGTCAATTAAGTATTGAGGATGTGGCCAAAAATTTAAGGGTAAGTGCTAAGGTTTTACGAGCTATTGAGGCTGGCGATAAACAATCTTTGCCGCATATTGTGTATGTGCGTGGTTTTGTTCTTTCCTATGGAAAATTGCTTGGCCTTGATACGCAAGAGCTTGTAACTGCTACATGTTTGTATGAAGAAGATGAAACGTATTCTACGGCACATATGTCATCTCGTATACCAATGCGACAAGAAAAAAGTAAAAAAATGTTTTTTGTCGTCCTGCTTTTGTTTTTGTGTATAGGGGCTGGAGCATTGGTGTTTGCGTATACTACTATGGACTTTTTTACAGAAAAACCTTCGGATCTTTTAGATTCAGCACAACCTGCACCAGCGTTATCAAGTTCTTTACCTGTAAAAGAAACAGTAAAAAAAGAACAAGAAACGCAAAAAAATGCAACCGCTGTAAAAAATGCTTCTGAAGAACAACGAGCGCCTGAAAAAACAAAAGAAGTTGCTTCCAGTGCCGCACAGCAAAAAAAAGAAGCTGCTGCTGAGCAAGAAAAAAAACAAGTTGCTGCTGAGCAAGAAAAAATACAAGCAGCTGCTGCACAAGAAAAAATGCGCAATGAAAATGCTCAACGTGCCGCAGAGGCAAAACAGCAAGAAGTAATACACGAAGAAATTGAACAAAAAGAAGTGGAGCAACCCTTTGTAGGGCCGCATAAGGTTATTATAACTGCCGTTGCAGAATGTTGGATTCATTCTACTGCCGATAACACAGATACGCGGCAATTTTCTTTAAAACGTGGTGATACTTTTGCGCTAACCTTTGATGCGGAACTTGTGCTTAAGCTTGGCAATGCCGGTGGTGTACGCATTCACTATAATGGTAAGGAATTGCCAGTGCCTGGCAAGGATGGTCAAGTAAAAACCATACGTTTTCCTTCGACATAATTTATGGAATGGAATGATACTGCCCTTGTGTTGCATGTGGGGCGCTTTAAAGAATCTGATATGTGGGTGAGGCTTTTAGCTGAGCATCATGGCCTGATAACAGCCTTTGCCTTTGGGGGCAGTCGCAGTAGGCGTCGCTTCTGTGGCTGCCTTGACGTTTTAAATACTATTTCATGTAGGGTAAAAGCAACACGGCAAGGGCAATATTTAGCTCTTGAAGAAGGTTTTTTACAACAGGGTCCTACGTTTTTGCGTACCAAGTGGGATAGGCTTGGTATGGCCATGAATTGTGTACGTTTTTTAGAGGTTTTAGGTGTACCCCGCGAAGGGGCTAAAGCCTCTTTTTCCATGATGCAAGATATGTTGCGTATGTTTGAAGAAAAACATTTACAACATGTTTTGTATCCGGTGCTCTTTCGTTTACGCATGGCTTCAGAGCAAGGTTTTGCACCGGCTTTTGATGTGTGTGCGCTTTGTGGTACAAGCCTGCAACATATGAACGGTATTTTTCATATGGATGAAGGCCTAACACACTGTCTTTCTTGTGCACAAGCACAAGGAAAACACCATGCGTATTCCTATGCCATACAGATTCCTGCACCAAGCCTTGAGCTTTTACGCAAGGTGCAGCATGAATCTCCACAGCTATGGGATGTACAGGCCTTAACAGTGTCGCAAAGGCAAATTTGCTTTCGGGCCATTGATGGTTTTGTGCAATATCATCTTGGTATTGCTTGGGAAGAAGGACGTTTTAAACGGGTGTAATTGTTGTTGTATTGATACATCATAACGTATTTACAAAGGATATTCCATGTACTTTCAGGATGTGATCCTCACATTACATAATTTTTGGGCAAAACATGGTTGTGTTATTGAGCAACCAAGTGGTGTGGAGTGTGGTGCCGGTACCTTTAATCCGCATACTTTTTTACGTGTTATTGGGCCAGAGCCATGGAGCGTTGCCTATGTAGAACCTTCACGTCGTCCTACAGATGGTCGCTATGGCGAAAATCCTAATCGCTTGCAAAGATATTTTCAATATCAAGTTATTTTAAAACCTTCGCCAGAAAATGTGCAGGAATTATACCTTGAAAGCCTGCAAGCTTTGGGTCTTGATGCACGTAAACATGATATACGTTTTGTGGAAGATGACTGGGAATCTCCTACTCTTGGAGCTTGGGGGCTTGGCTGGGAAGTATGGCTTAATGGTATGGAAGTAACCCAGTTTACGTATTTTCAACAAGTAGGTGGTATTGATCTTGCTCCCATTAGTGTAGAGCTTACCTACGGTCTTGAGCGGCTTGCCATGTATTTACAGGGTGTTGAGTCAGTGTATGACCTTGCATGGAATAAGCATGTAACATATGGAAATATGTATCATCAAAATGAAGTGGAGCAATCACGATACAATTTTGAAGCCAGTAATGCGGCCATGTTGTTACAATTTTTTAATAGCTGCGAGGAAGAGTGCAAAAAACTTATTGAGCTTGAACTTCCTTGGCCTGCCTATGACTATTGTTTAAAATGCTCTCATACATTTAATTTGCTTGATGCTCGCGGAGCTATTTCCATCACTGAGCGTACAGGGTATATTGGTAGGGTGCGCACCCTAGCTTCTGGAGTGGCACGCTTATACGCTGCGCAGCGTGAAGCCCTTGGCTATCCAATGTTACGTTCTTAAGGGAGTTTATATGTCTTGTTTTGTCCTTGAAATTGGTAGCGAAGAAATTCCCGCGCGTTTTTTAGCTTCGCAACAAAGTGAATTGGAAAATCGTTTTATAACAGCTCTTGAAGAGGCTAGCATAGCCTATGGTGCATTACGCGTATTTTCTACTCCTCGCCGTGCTATTGTATGCCTTGAAGATGTGGAACCATTACAAAGAGAAAAAGAAGAAATTATTTCAGGGCCGCCTGTTCGTGTGGCCTATGGAGCAGATTCTGCGCCTACCAAAGCTCTTGAAGGCTTTCTTCGCACAAATGGGGTCAACTTAGAAGATGTTTTTGTACAAGAAACAGATAAAGGGGCCTATGTAGCGGTGCGCAAACGTATGGGGGGGGCACAGGTTGCTGATCTTTTAGCAGATATTTGTCCAAACATTATTGCTGCTCTGCCCTTTGCTAAAAAAATGCGCTGGGGAGCGCAAAGTTTTGCTTATGCAAGACCATTGCGCTGGGTGTTAGCGTTATTTGATGATGTAATAGTGCCCTTTAGTATCGGCCCATTACATTCAGGTCGCAATACATGGGGGCACAGAATTCACGGTCAACAAGCAGGTGCTAAGCTTGGCGAAGAACTGTATATTTCTGTAAATACAGCACAAGATCTTCTTCCCCTTTTACGTGAAAAAGGTGGTATTGAACCTGATGCAAACATACGCTATGCTCATATTGTAGAAGCAGGTAATGCTCAGGCCAAAGCCCTTAAGGGTACAGTTCTTTGGAAAGACTCTTTACTTACTGAAGTACAAGGCCTTTGCGAGCATCCTGTTCCTCTTATTGCTAATTTTGATCCCTCCTTTCTAGAAGTTCCACGAGAAGTATTACTCACAAGTATGGAAAGCCATCAAAAAAGTTTTGGGCTTGAAGATGCCAGTGGTAATCTTTTGCCGCACTTTTTAACTGTGCTTAATATGACACCTGTTGAGACAAGCATAGTACAAAAAGGCTGGGAACGTGTTTTACGCGCGCGTCTTGAAGATGCACGTTTTTTCTGGCGTAGTGATATGCAAGAGAGTTTTGAACATTGGCTTAAGCGACTTGACGCAGTGATTTTCTTAGGCCCTCTCGGTTCTATGGGGGATAAAACTCGCCGCCTTGAAGCTCTTTGTGCATATCTTGCAAATGTATGTGGCTATGAAAATGAAGCTGAAGCTGCAAGAGCAGGGCGCCTTTCAAAGGCTGATCTTGTTTCGGGCATGGTAGGTGAATTTGATACCTTACAAGGAATTATGGGCGGTATTTATGCAAGTAAGAAGGGCGAAGCACAGGCTGTAGCTGCGGCTTTGCAAGAGCAATACTTACCTGCAGGACCAGATACTGCTATGCCCTCAAGCTTGCTTGGTGCTCTTTTATCCATTGCAGATAAGGCTGATACCTTGGTAGGTTGCTTTGGTCTTGGTATGATGCCCACAGGAACAGCAGATCCTAATGGATTGCGTCGCTGCGCCCTTGGTATTATGCGCTGCTTACTAGAATTTAATATCCATATTGATGTACACGCCTTGTTTGCTAAAGCTCAAGAACTTTATGGCGAACGTGCTTGGAAAATAAATTCTGAAGAAAGTTTGCAAAAGCTGGAAGAGTTTTTTGCTGCAAGACTTAAAAATTATTGGCAAGGCCAGCAAACGCATCAAGGTGCAAAAGGGGTAGGGCAAGTAACAGATACATTGCTTGTAGATGCCATTTTAGGTGCCGGCAGTGCTGATGTTTGCGCTGCTCGTGGTCGCTTAGAAGCATTACAGCAGTTGCATGCCAGTGAGCGCTTTATTGAGGCTGTACAAACCTTTAAGCGGGTAGCAAATATTGTGCGCAAACAAGGGCAAGAATATGCCCTAACAGGTGTATATAGTGCTGAACTTTTAGAAGAAGAAGCAGAAAAGAATTTAGCTAAGGCTCTTGATGTTGCTTTGCCGCGTTTTGATAGCCTTTGGCAAAACGAAGAATATACTGCTATTCCTGCCTTATTGCTTGATGTACGTCCTGCAGTGGATGGATTTTTTGATGCTGTTATGGTCATGTGCGATGCGCAAGATATACGAATGAATCGTTTAAACTTACTTAAAGCTCTTATGGATAGAATGAGTAAATTTGCCGATTTTTCTGCTTTGCAAGTGTAATGTGAAAATCTTTACTGAAGATTGCTTGACAGTGTGCGGTAAAGAAGATAAAAATTTGCGTTCGACATGCTGGAAACACTTGAGCAATGGTCATTAGCGATTATCAAGGCTTGAGTATCTATATTTGAAAACTATTCGGAGGAAACCGTGGCTAACCATAAGTCCGCCATTAAGCGTCACAAGCAAAGCCTTGTTCGTGCCGAGCGCAACCGTGCTGCTCGTACCCGTGTGAAAAATGTTGTAAAAAAAGTTCGTGCTGCCATTTTGGCCAATGACAAAGAAGCTGCCAATGCAGCACTTGTAGCCGCTAATTCCATGCTTGATAGAGCAGCCACCAAGGGTGCTCTACACTGGAAAAAAGCTGCACGCAAAATTTCCCGTTTGGCTCGTGCCGTTAACGGAATTGAGGCATAAGTACTTTTCTAAAGCTTACAAAGCTTACAAAAAAGCCCCTGTTCAACTGAATAGGGGCTTTTTTGTGGAGAGGAAAACCTCCCGCTAGGCTGGTGGATTCTTACTTTAGTCGACACTGAAAAACTAAACAACTATTTGTAATTGTACACTTAATATGCA
>CAYJOQ010000059.1:0-13839 GCA_964371825.1 uncultured Desulfovibrionaceae bacterium | reverse complement strand
CTGCTCATTTCCACTCCCTTTCCTTAATATTCTTTTCTTCCACTTCATAGCCAAGTAGTGGGGGCACAGCATCTGCTTTCATGCCTGCTTTGTACCCGTCAAAAATATCACTGACGATACGATTAAGTTTTTGTCGTAAAGCCAAAATAGGAATATTCACAGGGCAAGCGCGTTGACATTCGCCGCAACCGGTGCAGCGTCCTGCCAAGTGCAGTGCATGAATGGTTTGGAAGAAGAGTTTTTCTTTTACACTATCATCTTGTGTGAGCCAGCGAGGATTGCGTGTTTCAGCAATACAATGGTCACGGCATACGCACATGGGGCAAGCATTACGGCAAGCATAACAGCGTATGCAGCGTTGCATATGCCCGTGCCAAAAGCTGCGACGTTCTTCAAGATTCATAGATTCAAGGAAGTCTAGTTCACGAGGTGAAACAACGCCTTCGCCAACAGGTGTTGGTGCACCGCCAAAGCGTGCATCTGCCATAACAGCACCAGGAGTAGTACAGCCATAGCATTTGCCTTGAGCATATTCTTCCATGCTAAACACATGCTCTGTGCCGTCGGCAGTGATGGTTACATTGGTATCTGTTTGGTTTACGCTGTCAATGTTGTTGTAACGACCAAGTTTTGCATCAACCTTGCTCATATCAAGAGTGCCTTCGCAAGGCATGGAGAACACATGTACATCTTCGCGTTTAATGAGTTCTTCTTGTAAAAGTTCAACAACAGAGCGAGAATCACAACCCTTTACAAGAATGCCAACCTTTTTACCCTTCCATTGAGGCAAGTATGTAGCAAGGTTTTGTACATTAAAGGGGCCCCATTGCAAACTGTCAACATCTGCTTCGTCAAACATAAAATGCGGCATGGCATGTGCGGCATCATGCCCTTCACGCCAACCAATAATACAATCAAGTTCAGGTAACTTGGCCTTCATGGCATGTTTAAGTTCGTCAAGGGCTTTATTGCCGGCAACCCCTGTGCCGAGAGGGCGCAAAGGTTTAAGCACACTTTCAGCAACGCTATACAAGGCTTCGCTGTTTTCAATGAGGGGTGCTGGCCCAAGCTTATGTACTTGCTCAGTAAACTTGGTAACTACTTGCTGCCATTTTTGCCCCTCAGAAGCAGAAACCCATGTGTATTCAAAGCGATCAGGGTCAATGCCAAGTATGGGCAAAAACTGCTTAAGAGTTTCTAAGCGGCGGCGAGCATAGTAGTTGCCTGCTGAATAGTGGCAATCACGAGGGTGACAGCCAGAAACAAGCACACCATCGGCACCATTGAGTAGGGCGCGCATGACAAAAAGTGGGTCTACACGGCCAGAACAAGGCAAGCGCACAATACGAAGGTCTGTGGGCTGATTAAATCTAGCCACCCCAGCAGTGTCGGCGCCACCATAGGAGCACCAGTTGCAAAGAAAGCCTACGATGCGTAGTTCTTTAGAATTTAGTTGCGGCATAAGGCATTGACCTCCGCGAGAATCTGATTGTCTGTAGCATGGGCAAGTTGTACGGCCCCTTGAGGACAAGTGGCTGTGCACAGTCCGCAGCCTTGGCATACGGTGGCCAGCACTTCTGCTTTAAGCTCGCCCCGAATAACTGTTTCACGTATGGCGCCAAAAGGACAAACACGAATACATTTACCACAACCTACACAGCGCTGTACTTGTATGCCGGCAATTTGTGGGTCGTTTTCAAGTAAGTCTTTGGCAAAAAGAGCCATAACCTTGGCCGCAGCGGCAGAGCCTTGGGCCACAGATGCAGGAATATCCTTAGGACCTTGGCAAGAACCAGCAAGGAATACCCCAGCGGTATTGGTTTCTACAGGCTTAAGTTTTGGGTGACTTTCCATAAAGAAGCCATAGCCATCGTAGGAAATACGCATCATTTCGGCAAGGCGGGGTGCACCCTTAGAAGAGTCTGCACCAACGGCAAGAACCACAAGGTCAGCAAGCACTTCTACTTGTTCGCCAAGTAAGGTATCTGCACCGCAAACTACATATTGCCCCTTACCGTTAGGATAAATAGAAGATACACGGCCGCGAATATAATTGGCACCGTATTGTTCTGTAGCTCTGCGTGTAAACTCGTCATACATTTTTCCAGGAGAGCGAATATCCATATAGAAGATATGTGACTGTGAATCAGGAATGTGATCCTTAGTCAAAATGGCTTGCTTTGCTGTATACATGCAGCAAAAACCAGTACAATAAGGGCGTCCAATGGAAGGATCACGTGAACCTACACATTGAATAAATACCACGCTTTTGGGCTCTTTGTGGTCAGAAGGACGCACAATATGACCAGAAGTGGGGCCAGAAGCATTCATGAGGCGCTCATACTGCAAAGATGTAATAACATCAGGATATCGTCCGGCGCCATATTGCTCGTATACGGTCCAATCCATAAGCTCATAGCCAGTGGCGGCCACAACGCAGCCTACTTCTACTTCTATGATCTCTTCTTGCTGTTCATAATTGATGGCACCTGTGGGGCACATTTTTGCGCATATACCACATTTGCCCTTGATGAACTTGCGGCAAGTTGTGGGGTCTATAACAGCTTTTTTAGGAATAGCTTGAGGGAAAGCAATAGTAATTGCCCCAGCCTTGCCCGTACCTTCGTTAAAGGCATCTTCTGTTTTTACAGGACATTTAGCTAAGCATGCACCGCAGCCTGTGCATTTATCCCAGTCTACATAGGAAGCTTTTTTGCGAATACGCACTTTAAAGTTGCCCACATAGCCGGAAATTTCTTCAATTTCGCTATAAGCGTGCAGGGTGATGTTGGAATGCTGAGCAATGTCTACCATTTTAGGACCTAAAATACAGGCAGAACAGTCAACAGTAGGGAATGTTTTGTCAATTTTTGCCATCTTGCCGCCAATGGTAGCTTCGCGCTCAACCATTATAACGGGTACGCCACCTTCAGCACAGTCAAGTGCTGCTTGGATACCGGCAACACCGCCACCGATAACAAGGACGGTTTTATTGATGGAAAAAGATTGTGCAAGCAAAGGAGTGTTACGACGCAGTTTTTCAACAGCCATACGCACAAGCTCTTGAGCTTTAATGGTATTGGCATCCATATCCTTGCCAATCCATGAAACATGCTCACGCAAGTTAGCCATTTCAAACATATATCGGTTAAGACCAGCTCTTTCTACGGTACGGCGGAAAGTAGGTTCGTGCATACGTGGCGAACAAGAACCAACAACAACACCGTCAAGATTGTGTTCTTTGATGGCTTCTTCAATGGCTTGTTGTCCTGGTTCTGCGCATGCATACATAAGGTCTACAGCATGAACAACTTCAGGATATGCACGAGCAGCTTCTGCCACCGATGGACAATTTACTGTACCTGCAATATTACTGCCACAATGACAGATAAAAACGCCTATTCTCATGAGCGCACCTCCGCTTCCCATTTCTCAAGCAACGCGGCGGGGCTGACGCATAGCTTATCAAAACCAAGTTCTTTAGGCTGATGCCCAAAGGCAAGCCCAAGCATTTGGGTGAAATAGAGCACTGGAATATCAAATTGGGTTAGCATGGCCTTGGAGGCTTGGTCTTGGCGTAAGTCAAGGTTCATTTGACATAAAGGACAAGCCACAACAACGGCATCTGCGTTCATATTTTTCGCCACTTGCAAAATTTTTCCGGAAAGATTCGCTGTCATGCTACGTTCTGGAATGCCAAACGATGCGCCGCAACAACTTGTTTTTAAAGGAAAATCAAGCACTTCTGCACCGCATGCACGTAGAATATCTTCCATCATTTGGGGGTTTTCTGGGTGGCCAAAGTTCATAATTTCACCGGGGCGACTCATAAGACAACCATAATAAGGAACAAGGCGCAAGCCTTTAAGCTTTTTAAAGGCACGTCTTTCAATAACGTCAAGACCAAAATTTTCTACAAGGGCTTGCATTACAGAGATGGTTTCTGGCAATGTTTCTTCTAAAGGATCATCTAAAAGTTCATTGACGCTATTGCGAAATGAAGCATCTTCTAAACGATGGCCTGCGTGGCGTAGGTTGGATAAACATGAAGGGCAAGGCGTAAGCACCTTTTCAGCGCCAGATTTTGCGGCAATATCAAGGTTACGACCGCAAAGGGCAGCAGAAAGCTCTGCCGATACAGCATGAGCTGGTGTAGAGCCGCAACAATTCCAATCGTCCATATCATTAAGGGCTAGGCCCAAATCTTGGCACACAGCACGGGTAGACACTTCATAGTCAGCCGAAGTGCCTATGGCTGAACAGCCTGGGTAGTAAGCAAGTTTCATGCTTTTTTGCCCTCCTGTGTACATCGTTTTTCATACCGTTGTAAGATTCGACCCACAGCTTTAGCGCCTTTAATGCCATGCGGCACAAAGGGGAGCTTATTTTTCATTAAAGCTTGTGGGGCTAAGTCCACATCTGTCCATAGGCGGCCTGAGCGCATCATATAAAGAACCATGACGCCCATTTCATAGGTGCGGCCGCAGTAGCGTACCGTATCCAAGAAAGATTGCCAAAATTTATTTACTTTTGGCACGGCAAAAACGCCATCATGTCGAGCTTCATGGCGCAAATGTTCCATGATAGCTGCAATGTCAATTTTGTTGGGGCACCTTTGTGAGCATGTTGAGCATGAAAGGCACATGCCAAGGGACTTAGATTTTAATACTTTGTCCCAATTACCTAACTGCAGATGGCGCAAAATTTGATGCGGTTGCAAGTCGTAGGTAAAGGATGCCGGACAACCTGCTGTGCAATTGCCGCACTGATAGCAAGTGGCTACCCTTTGACCGCACGCTTCTTCCAAAGCAGCAATTTTTTGACTGCTATCCGCGCACTGAAGTTTTTGCATAGTTTTTTCCTCTTTGTTTACCCTAAAAACATAAAAATAATTTTTGATTATCTTCCTAACATTGGCACATATTCGTGCAAGCACAATTTTACATTGAATGCATAAAGTAAATGGTATTGGGAGGTTCAAAGTTCATAGTAAAATGTGCACAAGATATACTGTGCTACTATTTTAGATTATGTATTTGTATATATGTATGAGTTTCCTCTCAGCGTGTGTTTTGCCCCTAAAAAGACATACAATGCAATAAAAAGCAAGCTCTTTTTGTGATTTTTTGCGCTTTTGGAAAATAAGAAGTTTTGCATTTTTACAAATACGTGCTTGCCAGTCTTTTTATTTTTATAATATTGTTTTATAATGTATTTTTTATTCATGCACACATCATAAAAAGCAAAAAATATTTTTTTTTACGAAGCTTGTATTTGAATATAAGGCTCATTATGCCAATGTAAAGCTTTCGTGTGCACGCCAATATTGTGCCATTTGGGTAAGAGCTCTTGCTTATGGCCCCAAAAAAAACCTTGGCATGTGCTTGGCACATGAAGACTTTGAATTTGTATTTTCTGTTGTAACGTATATGTAGATATGTAGGTGTACAGAGCATTTGCTTGCACTCTGTTTCCAAGGCATGGATGCTGTGGACCTGCTAATATATGTTTGTCTAAACCATTTTCTGGTGCAAGCCCCATGCGAATGGTGGGCACATGTTGTAAGTGGGCTGTAAGCCATGCTTTGCTAAGTGCTTCAATGGTTTCATCAAGGGTTAAGGGGGTATACATGCCCTTTTTCCATAGGTTTGCAAGCTCTGTTCCTGCAATAACCTGGCAAGGATAAAAACGTAAAAAGTGCGCACCAAGGTGTAGAGCTTTGTGAACATCATCAAGAAATACATGAGTATCGGCCTTGGGCATTCCGGGCATAAGCTGCACACCTAAGGTAAAGCCTTGCTCTAGAATTTTTGTGCACGCTACCAGAGCAATTTCTTCAGTGTATTGCCTTTGTGCTGCTTGTAAGGCTGCATTATTAAAACTTTGGATTCCAAGTTCTATGGTGGTGAACCCTGCATGATGTAAAGATTGTAACATGTGTTTATGTATAGCATCAGGCCTTGTGGAACACCTTGCTGATGTTATACGCCCAAGTTTTTTTTGTTTAGCAACAAAGCGCAAGCACAGCTCTAAATCTTCCTTGGCAAATGCTGTAAATGTGCCCCCAAAAAAACCGAGTTCAGCTGCCTCTTTTCCTGCATTTTGTCGATGGATAAGGATTTTTTCTATTGTGGCTAATGCTGTGGGCGTATCTTGTTCTGTGCCGCTTTGCAAATGCTGAGCACAAAAAATGCATCTTTGCTTACAACCAGCAAAGGGAATAAAGACAGGAATGAGATTATGTTTTTCTATTTTTGTTTGTGGCCAAGGCAGATGTAACATAAGAGAGGGGATGGTTTATACACGTCAATGGTTGTTATTTGTCAGCGAATTCTTTTGCTTTTTGCGCTTTTCTTTGCTCAATGGCGTGTACCAAGGGCCCAATCATAATGCCAAGGTATGCCATAGCAAGAGCTTGCCACCAGCGTTGATAAAAATTGTGTCCGAAAATTCCGCTGGCTAAATAGGCACCCCAACCACACCAAAAAAGTGCGATGATGCGCCATTGCAAGTTTCTTCGTATTCGTAGGAGCACAAGGTTTTTATATCCCCAATATAACATTCCCAGTAAAAATATGGAAATTAAACATAAACCCACAAGTCCATTTTCGCATAAAAATTGTAAATATATATTGTGTGGGTGCAAAACGGTTACAGCATCTTTATTAGGAACAAGGCCAAGGCTTAAAAACGCACTATTATATTGGCCTATACCGGTACCAAATAAGGGAAACTCTTCAAATATACGTATGGCCATTCGCCATAGGCTCCAGCGTCCGTCATTGCTGATAATTGTCCAGCTTAAGCGAAAGTCGGAAATTTGCATTAAAATAAGCGCTGATATACCCGCAGCAAGTAATGATTTCCAAGGGAAAAGACCACGCAATATAGCCCAAAGCATCATGGCGGCCACTATGGTTATATAGGCATTACGAGTATAAGAAAAAAACATCAAAAAAAGAGCGGGCGTTAATAGTAATAACGTTAAGGGGGATGCAGTAATTCTAGAATATTTTTCGCGCAAAATAAAGAAAATACCAAAGGCAGGTATAAGACTTAAAGCAAGATAATTGCCCACACGATAATCGCTAAAGGAGCCGGTAAGCCTACCTGTGCGTATTGCTGTGCCGTGAAAGAGGTCATATCCTGAAAAATATTGGAAAATACCATTACAGCCCTGAACAAAAAGTGTAGTAATTAAGGCGTATATGACGTATCGTAAATCTTTTTCGCTACGAATGCTCTCCATGGCAACAAAGGGTAGGGAAAGGGATGTGAAGGAGTGCAAAGCTACGATAGTAAAGCTATCCCATTTATTTTGAGAAAAAATAATGCCCACAGCTAAGAAAGCATAATAGAAGAGAAAAAGTTTTTTGGCACCGAAGCGACAAAGGGTACTTTCTTGGTAGTTGTGGGTATAGTATGGAATGAGGCATGCCACGCAAAGGACGGCAAAAAAGTCTCGAAAAAAAGCATCGAAAGAAAATGTCAGCACATAGAGCAAAAACAAGCAACGCAGAGTTACGAGAGCTTGTTTATTTGCAAAGCTAGTGCTTAACTGCAGCAGTTTGTGGACTGCAGGTTTTTGTAAAACAGATTGTAACAAAAAGGCTCCCAAAGACATTGACGGATAGTAAATATTCTACAATGCGTATGCTATCTAAGTGAACGGGCTTTTGTCAATCAAATATATGCCTCATAGTGCTATGGCTGTGTAAGTGAGCTTATTTATGTAGTAGTATTATGAAAATAAAAAATTTCTGTCTAAAGGGGTACTTTAGTTTAACATAAATTGTCTTCTTGTTAATTTTTTTATGTATTTTTATATATTTATGTTATGTATACGTTGTCTTGGATATGTGCTGTGCGTATATGTGTGTGAGGTGGAAAAATATATGATTTGAAAAAAAAATAAAAATCTTTATTAAAGTAAAAAAAAACCTTGCAAGCTAGGGGTATGCAAGGCTATATAAAGGTGAAAGAGCCCTTTTAAGTGTTTTTTTCTTTTGTTGCGTTTTGGTGCTGTGTTGCCCCAAGTGTATGTACTTAAGAAGAGAAGACCGCATCATTAGGCGGCCTTTGCTTTTTATGAATATCTTGCGCACAAACGGAACGAGCCAGAGGGTGTTAGAATTGGAGGAAAATATGGGGAAGACTTTGACTAAGGCTGAAATTGTTGAAGCCATTTATGAAAAGACAGATAAAAATCGTGCAGATGTTAAAGACATTGTGGAAAAACTTTTAGAAATCATGAAAGACTCCATCAAAAAAGATGACGCTTTGCTTGTAAGTGGTTTTGGTAAGTTTGAAGCCTATGACAAAAATGCGCGCAAGGGCCGTAATCCACAAACTGATGAGACTATAACTCTTGCTCCACGTAAGGTCGTTGTATTCCGTCTTTCACGTAAATTTCGTATGGAATTAAATGGTAGCTAAGCCTGTGTGACAAAATTTTAAAAGCCTCTCGTGTAGTTACGAGAGGCTTTTTTTTGCTAAAGTAAATATATTTTCGGAGGCTATATGACTATTAAGCGTTTTGGAATTCCTGAAGGCGGCGCGCTACCTTATGCGCAAGCGGTATCGGCAGGGGGTTGGCTTTTTGTTTCTGGCCAAGTGCCTTGCGATGCAAATGATGAAATTGTTATAGGCCCTATGACTAAGCAAGCAAGAGTTACTCTCGATAATCTAAAAAATGTTCTTGAGTCTGCAGGGTATTCTTTGTCGGATGTGGTTAAGGTAGAAGTATGGATTGATGATCCTCGCGATTTTACAGATTTTAATGATGTATATGCTGAATATTTTAGCGCAGAACATGCACCAGCACGGGTAACTGTGCAGGCAGCCATGATGTGTGATGTGCGCTTAGAAGTTGCTTGCACAGCCTATAAAGCTTAGTAATGACACAAAACAAGGCGGCATATGAATACGTGTAGTCTGCCGCCTTGTTTTGCGTATTTTTTTATATATGTATGTAAAATTTTGCGCCGCATAAAATAAGCCAAAACGCGCTTTTGGCGGTCCTAAAGGGGTATTTGGAGCCACTGTTCTATGGTGAGCAATTGCCTTTGTACTGATTTTGGCCCTGTGCCGCCGTGGGTTTCTCTGCGCAAAACCGCGGCGCGGTAATCTAAAATAGCAAAAACATCTTCGTCAATGAGTTCACAAAGGGTTTGTAATTCTGCGAGGTTTAAATCTTCTAGCCCCCTATCAGATTTTTCAGCCATGGCTACAGCGCTACCTGTAATATGATGAGCCTCTCTAAAGGGTATTCCTTTTCCTACAAGATAGTCAGCAAGTTCTGTCGCATTTAAAAATCCTGCCTTACATGCTGCATACATACGCTCACTGCGAAAGGTCAGCTCTTTGAGCATGCCTGCCATAAGAAGCACTGAATTGCACAAGGTCTCATTGGTATCAAGAAAGGGTTCTTTATCTTCTTGTAGATCGCGATTATAGGTGAGAGGTAGCCCCTTTAAGGTAGTAAGCATGGCAGTTAAGTTGCCATATACACGCCCAACCTTGCCTCGCATGAGTTCTGCTACGTCGGGGTTTTTTTTCTGAGGCATGATAGAAGAACCTGTGGCATAGGTGTCCGGTAAACGAATAAAGCCAAAGGCCGGATTAGCCCATAATAAAATTTCTTCACAAAAACGCGAAAGATGCATCATGGTGCACGAAGCAGTGAACAGAGCCTCAATTAAAAAGTCACGGTCAGCAACGGCATCCATGGAGTTATTAAATACGCCATACATTCCTAATTCTTCTGCAACTGCTTTTGGATTGAGCGGATACGTAGTACCGGCAAGAGCCGCGGCGCCAAGAGGGGATATGCGCACTCGTTTTTCGCATGCTTCCATACGTTCAGCATCGCGCATAAACATAAAAGCATAGGCCAGTAAATGATGGGCAAGACTTACGGGCTGCGCTGGTTGTAAATGAGTATAACCTGGCAGGATGGTATCTTGGTGTTCTTTGGCTTGATGCATAAAGGTAGACACAAGTTCACGAACGTGTTGTTGCCATGTGCGCATAGCATCAGAAACATACAAACGAAAGGCAAGACCCACTTGGTCATTGCGGCTGCGCCCTGTATGAAGCTTTTTGCCTACATCGCCTACTATTTCTGTAAGGCGAGACTCAATATTCATATGCACATCTTCAAGGGCCGTACTCCACACAAAGGCGCCTTCTTCAATTTCTTTTTGTACCGCGTCAAGGCCTTTAATAAGGGTTTGTGCCTCTTCGCTGGTTAATATACCTTGCTGACCCAACATGCGTGCATGTGCTTTAGAGCCGGCAATGTCATGGGCGTACAGGGCTTTGTCATACGAGCACGATTCGGTATAGGTAGCCACAGCGGCAGCAGGCCCTTCACTAAATCTGCCCCCCCATGCACTATTGGTCATGTTTTCATTGGTATTTTTAGACATGCTACATCCCCATTTTGCTAGAAGGCTTTTGCAAAAGCTTTGTTGTAACGTTTTAAAAGAAGACCCTTGCACAATTCATTGTGCAAAGGATTTTGGAGCATTGGCGCTAGCCATGCGATCATACATCAAGAGTACGCGTAATGTCTTTGCGCTGTTAAAATTTTGATGTTTCGCCTTTTGTTCTACACAGGCAACTGTTTAGAAAGGCGAATTTTTTTATAAAAATAATACGAAAAAATTATGAATGACTATTGTAAGGGGAGAAAATGTTACTTTTCTCCCCTTGGTATACTAGTAAAGGCACATAAGATGTATGTGTTATTCAATGTTCATTTTTTGTTTCATGGCCGCAAGGGTGCGTAGGCGTAGGCCGTCAAGGCGAATAAAGCCGGCAGCATCTTTATGGTCATAGGTGGTGCACTCTTCGAAGGTGGCAAGGTCGTGTGAGAAGAGGCTGTAGGGTGATGTGCGGCTTATGGGCCAAGCATTACCTTTATATAATTTTAACGTGACGGTTCCGGTGACAAATTCTTGAGCTTTGTCCATAAGAACTTGCATAACTTCACGCTCTGGCGCAAACCAAAAGCCGTCATATACCGTTGTAGAGTATCGTGGCACAAGTAAATCGCGAACAGCGAGCACTTCGCGGTCAAGACAAAGGCCTTCAAGGTCGCGGTGCGCGGTATAAAGAATGGTGCCACCAGGTGTTTCGTATACACCACGACACTTCATGCCTACTACTCGATTTTCTACCATATCAAGGCGGCCAATGCCGTGCTTTGCACCAAGAGTATTTAAGTGCTGAATAATTGTGGCAGGGCTCATTTTTTGACCGTTAACAGACACAGGGTCACCGCGTTCAAAATCAATGGTAATCATTTCTGGAGCATCTGGTGCATCTTCTACTGCAACGCATAAACGGTGACAAGCCTCGTCAGGGGCTGCGCCTGGATCTTCAAGTTCGCTTCCTTCAAAGCTACAGTGAAGCATGTTTTCATCCATACTGTAGCGTTTTTGTGCTGAAGATATTGAAATTCCATGGCTTTCAGCAAAGTTATTTAAGGCTGTGCGCGACATTAAATCCCATTCGCGCCAAGGGGCGATAACCTTAATGTCAGGTGCAAGGGCGTTTACTGAAAATTCAAAACGTACCTGATCATTGCCTTTTCCGGTAGCACCGTGGGCAACAGCATCTGCGCCTTCTCTACGAGCAATTTCTACAAGGCGCTTGGCAATAAGTGGGCGCGCTATGGCAGTGCCAAGTAGGTAGCGATTTTCATAAAGACCGCAAGAGCGCATCATAGGAAACACATAATCACGGGCAAATTCTTCACGTAAATCTTCTACATAGGCCTTCACCGCACCGGTCTTTAGGGCTTTTTCTTCAATGCCTGACAAATCTTCGCTTTGTCCAAGGTCGGCGGTCATGGTGATTACTTCGCATTTATATGTGGTCATAAGCCACTTAAGAATAACTGAAGTATCAAGTCCGCCTGAATACGCAAGCACAACCTTTTTAATTTTTTGCATATGATGCCTCTTTTCTAAAAGTAGAGTCTTTACCACGGCAACGTGTGGTGCCATGTAAAGCAAGGAAGTAGTATTGCGCAAAGTGCTACAAGGTGCAATACTTTGAAAGGGAAAAAAAATATTTATTGTGCAATCTGCATTGTGCATATGGTGTATTATGCACTAGTGTTTGAGGTATGTTTGCAAAATTGTTAGAATATTCTTTGTACCATACGCCAAAGCTGCGGACTTGCATTAAAACCAAAAAGGGCATGAACGCCAAGGGCTAAAGCTAAAAAAATATACTCACCCGTACTACCCGTAGAGCAAATGGGCAATGCGCAGCGTTTTTTTGTATCCATGGGCCAAAGGGGAACGCCGCTTGGAGTGAGCATATCAAGGGCAATATGATAGAGTGCTCCAAGGCTCAAGCCTAGGATGAGAAATATATGTTCTTCATACATCGCAAGAAATTTTCTTGATGCAAACAGTTCCATATATCCAAAAATAACTAATGTTAGGCCGGCATACCATCCATACCAATGGCTTGTGCCTCTGTGGATGGCTTTAAATGTTTTTTGCGGATTTTTAGTTAGGCGAGAGACAGCTTGATCAATCATGTCTGGGAGTATGGCTCCTGCTACAATGCCTGCAATAAAGGGTTTTGGCATTGCGAACACTGTGGCTGAGGCAAAAGCTAGGCTTTGGTGGGTAAACCATTTCATATTAATCTCGTAAATTAAGTAGGGTTGTTGTATGTTTATGAGGTTGTTTTACTTGTGCTTGTTTTTGGATAAGAAGTTTTCTTCGGTGTGTAGCCACCGCAACAAGAGTTACAGCACTAAGAATGCAAACGGTGCCTAAAATATTTTGTATAGAGCTAGCTTCATTCAAAATAAATACACCAACAAGCATAACTGTAACCGGTTCAAGGCCTCCCAAAATAGATGTGAGTGAAGAGCCAATGTATCGAACTGATTGCACTAAAGCTAAGGTGGAAATAACGCCGGTGATGAGGGCTAAAAGGCTTAGGTCTGCCCAGTGGCTCAATTGAGTAGGAAAGGTAAGGCTGCCATGATACAGGGTAAGTATTAGAGAAAAAAATGCCGAAGTTATCATAATGTACATGCTCACTACTAGCTGCGCTTGCACTTTTAATCCGGCAACTTGTATTCCCATAACATATAAGGCAAGTTGTGAAGCAGAAAAAATGGTCAGCAACATTCCGGGAGTATTAACACGCACAGCGCTGCCTCCTTGCATGGAAAATATAGCAACACCTAAGCAAATCATAATAGAAGCTGTGACTGTAGAGATGCGCAAGGGCTCTTTAAAAATAAAGCGCATGCCAAAGACAACGAAGATAGGGTAACTATATTGTACAGTTGCTACAATTCCGCTATCCATAAACTCTAAGGCTACAAAAAAAGCTCCTGCAGCCATTGTATAAAAAAAGCCTATGCCTATAAGCTTATATACATCTTTGCGATCAATACGTAAAGATTGTTTGTATAAAAGGGCCATAGCTGCAAGTATTAACGCAGAGATAGCAAAACGGTAGGTGAGTTGCGTTAGCGTAGAGATGCCTTCTTCCATTAATGGAATAGTGAAAAGGGGAATGAGCCCAAAGGTGCACGCAGCAACAATGGCGTAGAATAAACCGTAAAGCATGAGAACCTCTGTGCCGAGTTATTGGCATGTAAAAATAAGCGCTTACTGTGCATAAAACCTGTTTTTCGCATATGCACCGTGTATGCATATGGGCATACACGTATGAAGCGTATGCGCAGTGCTTTATCGTACTCTGCTTTGCATATAAAGAAAAATTTTGGACTTAATGTGCGGGAAAGTTTGGCGCGCCCGGCGTGAATCGAACACACGGCCTTTGGCTCCGGAGGCT
>CAYJOQ010000058.1:6393-13856 GCA_964371825.1 uncultured Desulfovibrionaceae bacterium | reverse complement strand
TCGTGCCTTTCCGCTTGGCAGCTTTGCTGACAATAGCGGCGCAAACGCCACAAAATGGGGTTTGTCATTAGTCTGAGGTGAAAGAACAATGTTCTCTCACCTTTAGTTTTATACCCTCAATACGAGAGTTCTGTATAATTAGTCGATGCAGAGAAACGCATTTCCATACGTGTTTCAAAAAGGCACGCCCACTCCAAATCCCCTTTTAGGGGCGCCAGAAATACATTTTGGCGTATTTTACACCACGCAAAATGTTCTTGTCCTTACGTGAGAAGCAGCTTCTTGGTATGACAAACATCATCAAAAATGCGCATTTCATGCTCTTGTTTCTGATGATGTTTTCAATGTCGATTATATTAGCATTTTACTTCTTTAAAAGTAACCAAATATCACCCTTAGTATATACGCTCATAGCACCCGTATGCCCTCTCGAACCTTCCCCTGCATAGAGGTCTATACGTCGCATTTTAATGGCGCCACCTGTATCTTGCGCAAAGCCTAGTCCATTTAACGTTTGCGTATCACCCTTAAGCACCCCAGCCTTATCCTTACCCGTAGTGGGAATACTATACGCTAAAATACCGCCAAGGGGCAAAACACGTTCATCAGCAGCCATACTTACCCAAGGAGTCAAAGGCGCGCCAATGGTGGCTTGTGGTTTTGCTGCTCCATAGCGGAAAAATACATATCCTGAGCCTGCAGTGAGAAAAGCGCGTCTTTTTTTATGACTCGCTGAATCCCACCACTTACGAATCCCTTCCATGGTGGCATCTTTTTTGGCCAATTGCTTTGTCTTCATGAGATAACCAGCCATACTTTGCCCGCTTTGCCCATTTAAAGCTGCAAAAAGTACGGCCTGTGTTGTGCCATCTTCAAAAGCCAGAAGCCCCGAACCTTGAAGCATCAAGGCATACGTATCTACAGGATGCTGCAAATAGGCAATTTCTAAATTTTTTCCTTCTAATGCCTTATCCATATCAATAGCAACTCGTGAAAAATATGGTGGATCAGGTCTAATTACTCTGGCAAAGGCCTCCTCAGGGCATGTGTGCGTTGGCAAGCAATATGCAAGCTCAGGGGCAAGTTCCTCAGGCATACGATAAATAGGGCTAGTATAGCCTTTTTTACGCACACGACTTGCCTTAATTATAGGAGAGTAGTATCCCGTAAAATGCGTTTTAGGGCTTAAATGCAACCAGGTAAAATTCTCAGCCAGCAATGCAGGCTCCTTATCAAGTCTTGGCAAAAGCTTTTGCAAAAGCTCAAGAGAATCCACAATGGTAGCCCAAGTAATGCGCTTACCATTATGCTCTATTGCCCGAGAATTTTGCGGCCAGGCCTTGGCATAACGCAAAGAATCAATAAGAGCTGGTTCTAATTCTTTCCATGAAGACAAGCCCATACGCTCTTTTTGCAAAGCCTTAGCCCTTGCAGTAGCCTTACTCTTACTTATGGGCACAAGCAAAGGGCTTGGCACATTTAACGCTTCTGGCAATGGTCTAAATTGGGCAAAATTATCTTTTTTTGCTAAAGGCTTTGTTGGCGTTTGTGTATTTTGCGCAGTGCATCCTATTTGCGAAAAACATACAAAAACACACATTGCCAGCGAAATACATACACTTTTTTTAATCATGAGACGAGTTTGCAACATATTTTATCCTTTTGCTATTTACTGTATATGTGTTCTTTTTCAATTTTTTTGTCAATGCCATAAATATTGTATTTTTACCTTATTTTAGCAAAATTTCTGGACTTTTGCTCAATTCTAGATTATGCAGAACCATCTTGTATTTATAAGGAGAGCCACCATGGCGCACAAGAAAATTGAACGTAACAAGGAATTGGATCGCCGTCGTAAGCGTCGTGCAGAACGCCTAAAGCAACGCATTCGTGACGCAAAGGCTGAAGCCAAGGCAAAGTAAAAAAATTGCCATTTTTCTTGGGCCTGTCTTATACCTTGTGAATAAGACAGGTCAAATGGCCTTGCTTCGGCATACAATGCCTTGAATTATCAAGGCAAGGTATGCTTTTTTTCTATAATATGCACTGCTAAACACATTTGCAGCAGAGCATACAAATACATAACTTCAGGATTTTTTATGCCCATTTATGAATACCAGTGCCCTCAATGTCAGGCTGTTTTTGAAGAATGGCTTTCAGTGAGTGAAGCTACTGAAACAGCACCTTGTCCCCATTGTAAAACGGTGGCAACACATATTATTTCTAATACTGCTTTTGTTTTAAAAGGTGGCGGCTGGTATGTAACCGATTATGGTCAACGTAAAAACACTCACGAAACCACAAAGACGCCCTCTTCTCAAAATGCCGATTCAAGCACACCACCGCCTGCCTCTGCTGAAAATTCAAGCACACCTAAAAGTGAAAATACTGCCAGCGCTTAATGCTGTTTATCTATATCCACGCGCCACAACAGGAGTTTTACTATGATTGAAAGATATAGCCGCAAAGAAATGACCGACCTTTGGACCCTTGAAAACCGTTATAACGCTTGGCTTAAAGTAGAGCTTGCTGTATGTGAAGCTTGGCATAGCCTTGGACGCATACCTAGCGAGGCTATGGAAGTTATTCGCCAAAAAGCGGCTTTTGATGTTGATAGAGTATTAGAAATTGAAGAAACAACAAGGCATGATGTTATTGCTTTTTTAACATCTGTAGAAGAGTTTGTTGGCCCTGAGGCTCGTTTTATTCACCTTGGCTGTACTTCTTCTGATATTGTAGACACAGCTAATGCAGTCATGCTTGCTGAAGCTGGCAAGGTGCTTATGGCTGATGTAGATATGCTTTTAGAAAGCATTAAAAAACTTGCGCATACCTGGAAAGGCACGCTATGCATGGGCAGAACTCATGGAATCCATGCCGAACCTACAAGTTTTGGGCTCAAAATGGCCGGATATTACGCTGAATTTACCCGTCATCGCAAACGTCTTGTGGATGCCCTTGAAAATATGCGTGTGGGCAAGCTTTCAGGCGCTGTGGGCACCTATGCGTTTTTAAGCCCTGAGGTGGAAGCATTCACAATGCAACATCTTGGCCTTGAAGTTGATATACATTCTACACAAATTGTACAACGTGACCGTTACGCACAATTTTTCACCACCCTTGCCATTATGGGCGGTGGCATAGAACGCCTTTGTGTAGAATTGCGCCATCTTCAACGTACAGAAGTGCTTGAAGTTGAAGAAGGATTTCGCAAAGGGCAAAAGGGATCTTCTGCCATGCCACACAAGAAAAACCCCATATCTGCCGAAAATATGACCGGTCTTTCACGCCTTTTGCGCAGCAATGCTGTGGCTGCCATGGAAAATCAAGCCCTTTGGCATGAACGCGATATTAGCCACTCGTCTGTTGAGCGTGTTATTATGCCTGACTCAACCATACTCACCGATTATATCTTGCACCGCCTTGCAAATCTTTTAAATAATTTGGTAGTTAAGCCTGAACGCATGAAGAAAAATATGGATCACTCCTTAGGACTGTATTATTCGCAGCGCATCTTAACTACGCTTATTGGACAAGGCATTACGCGTCAAAAAGCCTATGAAATGGTTCAAGCTTGTGCTATGCAAAGCTGGGAAACACAACAGCCCTTTGAAGACATTGTTCGTGCAGATTCTACAATTACAGAGCAAATTGATGCTACAACCCTTGCAGAACTCTTTGATTCAAGTTACTATTTACAACACGAAGATACTGTTTTTAAGCGCATCTTTACTCAAAACTAGCTTTTACCAGAGGTTATCATGCTCGAATTAAAGCGCCGTTTGGCACGTATACTTATTGAAAAATCCTACCGTGAAGGTGATTTTGTTTTGGCATCCGGTCGTCGTAGTGATTATTACTTTGACTGCCGTGTTACGGCCCTACACCCTGAAGGCTCATGGCTTATAGGTACATTGTTTACTAAGCTCCTTGCTGACGTAAACATTAAGGGCGTTGGCGGTATGACCCTTGGTGCTGACCCTCTTGTATCAGCTACAACGGTTATTTCACACGAACAAGGCCGTCCCTTAGCCGGGCTTTTAGTACGCAAAGAAGCTAAAGGGCATGGAACAGGTCAATACGTTGAAGGCCTAGGTAATTTTGTACAAGGCGACCCTGTAGCCATGGTAGAAGATGTTGTTACGACGGGTGGATCCTTACTTAAAGCATGCGACAGAGTTAAGGACGCAGGTCTTACTATTGTTGCCGTATGCACCATTTTAGATAGACAAGAAGGTGGGCGCGAAATTCTCAAAGAAGCAGGGTATGATTTACTTTCGCTTTTTACTCGCGAAGAACTCGTTAAACTTGGACGTAGCTAAACGGTAGCATTATGCAGCAAAGAAATTTTTGGCAAACGTATCTCGCTGTAGCCATTTGTACTGTGTATTTCCTTGGGGGCCATAGCCCCCTTAAGGGAATAGCTACAGCACAAGCATGGCAACCCTTGTTTCATGACATAGCCTTACCACAGCGCATTGTGGCCGTTGATAAAGAAAGCCAAAAATTTTACTTATATGAAAAACAAAGCCCCATGGCCCTTAGTCTCACCTACCCTTGCACAACGGGTATGGTAGAGGGTGATAAACAAATTGAAAACGACAAACGCACTCCTGAGGGCGTGTATTTTGTTGATTACAAAATTGCTTCCGGCCTTGACTTTAAAGAATATGGGGGCATTGCCTATACACTTAACTACCCAAACCCTGTAGATAAATTACGCGGAAAAACCGGCTACGGTATCTGGATTCACAGTAAGGGCGACCCCATAGAGCCACGCATTACACGTGGCTGCGTTGCCATTGACCTTGAGCATATTGCAGAAGTAGGGCCCAAACTTACCCCGGGCACTGCAGTTATGATTGGCAAAAGTCTTTCCACAGAAAATATTATTCAAAAAGATTCTAAAATAGCCAAACACTTGCGTATGCGCATGGAACAGTGGACAAGGGCTTGGGCTAACCGCTCTCAAGAGTTTTTTTCCTTCTATGATACCAAGGCTTACTCTAAAGCCATGCCAGAAACCTTTGATGCGTTTAAACAAAACAAGGAACGCTGGTTTAAACGACTGAAATGGATTAATATTTTCAACCGCGAAGTGCATGTTTTACAAGGGCCTGGATATTGGGTCACATGGGCTGATCAATTTTATCGTGCTCCCAACCTCTCTACAGAGGGCATTCGTCGCCTATATTGGCAACAAGACAGTGATAATGAATTTCGTATAGTGGGTATGGAATGGATTCCTCGAAATGTGGGCATGCAAGTAGCCTATGAAAAAGGGCAATTAGTTGCCTCAACCACAACAAAGGCTAGCACTGACGCCATGCCAGAAGGCATTACTGAAGCGCCTACTGCTCCTCCTGTATATATGCCAGAAACAGGCGAAAAAGAGCTTATACAATTGGCAGAAAATACACCGAAAAAAAGTGCTGAGCAACACGCAACAAAAAACACTCAAGGCATCAATGACCCTATAGTCATCACAGAAGAATTACGCAATTTTCTCAAAGACAAAAGTACAGCATGGGTTCATGCCTTACAAAAGAAAGATACACAAAGCTTCTATGCTCTTTATGATGCAAAACTCTATGATATTTTGCAGCTTAACCAAGGATCATTTAAAGATTTACAAAAAGCATTACAGCCATATTTTGCTGCTGATTGGTTAGACATTATGCAAGGAAAAATGATTGTAGAGCTTGGTGGTAATATTATTAAAACAACGCAGTCACAACTCATATACATTGCCGGTGAAAAACCATTGGAAGGTAGACAAGTGTTATACTGGCAAAAAACTGCCGATAACATGTGGCATATTGTAGGCTCTGCATGGAGTGAACAAAATATGGGCATGCAGGTGGCATATCTTGAAAAAATAAGCCATACAATCAGCCAAACCATTGAGCAATGGCGCAAAGATTGGCTCTCTGCAAATGTGGACAACTATATGCAACATTACAGCAATACCACAAATCAAGGTGGCAAAAACAAGCAAGCCATTGCTGCACAAAAAGAACGACTTTGGTCTAAGGCTGCACCAGTTAAAGTTGAATTACGAGGCTTAAGAGTGCAAATTGACACTCAAGGCGTACGAGCAGATATGACACAAGTGTATGAAGATCAAAACGGCAAGGGTGATAAAGGCATAAAAACATTACTCTTACAACCAATTCATGGCCAATGGAAAATAACAAAAGAGGATTGGGCACCTTTAAAGCCTACAAATCCTTAGGAGGAATTAATGCCTCTGATACAAGAAAAACTTAGCATTCTTGTAATGCGCGACAATGGTGATACTCGTAGGTACCGCTTAAAACGTTCTACTTTCCGTAAGATTATGTTTTTCTTATTGTTATGCCCAATTCTTATGAGTTTGGGTATTTGGGCCAGTGTGCATTTATGGATGCAAAATAAAGAATTAACAGAAAATCTCGATATTTTATCTCAAAAATACGACAAAACTCAAGCCACAGCGTCACGCCTACAAAATCTTGAGGCACTGCTCAAACGTGATATTCCGGTAAAAAACAGCATTACTGCACAAGCTCCTGAACAAACAAAAATAGCAACTGAAGATGCTAAAGAGACATCACCTACTAAGGCAGAAGGTAAATCTTCAAATGATACGGCCAAAAGTCATGTAAATACTCAAGAAGAATCAAAAGATTTAAAAAAAGATTCTGCAAAAGACGCAAAAGTTGAAGAAAAAACAGATGCGACAAAGGATCAAGAAAAGCAAAAAACAGATATAAAACAAGAAGATAACGCAGCCGCAAAAGAAACTAGCCAAGAGGCAGAAAAAAAGCAAGGCATTGCGACTATTGACGCCCCAACAGCGCAAAAAGTACTTACCGCAGTAATCGCCGCTGCTACTAATGATGAAGCCGTACCTCCTCCTGTACTAGCAGCAGATGCAGGCACACAGGCCCCTAAAAATTCTTCCAATGAAGAAGACCTAGATGGCCCTGGGCATGTTGATTTTCCAATTACCAATACAAATCAAGTAGATGTATCTAAGGTGAGCAATAGGCTCATGGCAAAAAATACCATTCGCACATCTCTTGATCTTAAAAATCTTGGCGAAAGCAGTATCAGTGGAGATATAAGCGTGCTCCTTTCATTGGCAACAGGAAGCACCCTACCCCTTACTTTTTCTAACAAAGAAATGGGTGACTTTAAAATTTTACGCTGGAAAAAGGCCGTGCTTACAGCTAAGGCACCTGAAAATAATGACCTTACAAATGCACAAATTATTGTTCAGGTGAAGGATAAAGAGGGCAAACTTATGTACCGCAATATTTACCCTCTAGAACAATAAAAATTACACAACATAACTGTGAAGCTTACACATAAACATTAAGGCTTTGCGACTCTTCTGCTTGTGAATCTGTAGCCTCAGAGGAAGAAGAGCCTCCACTTTCAGTGCTTAAGGGCGCCGCATCACCAGAGTTTTGCACAGG
>CAYJOQ010000058.1:0-6293 GCA_964371825.1 uncultured Desulfovibrionaceae bacterium | reverse complement strand
AAGAGCCTCCACTTTCAGTGCTTAAGGGCGCCGCATCACCAGAGTTTTGCACAGGTGCAGCATCACCAGAGTTTTGCACAGGCGCAGCATCTTGTTGTACTGGTTCGCTGCTTGTATCACTCTTTGCAGTGGAATCTGCATCTACCTTAGCAGTTGCGAGCTTGGCTTGCAAAGCCGCTTCAGCTCGGGCTTCTAACTCTTCAACAATTGATGCTGCTTCATCAGTTGTTATTTCTTTATTTTCAACAGCTTCTTCAAGTTCTTCCTTTATCTGTGATAAAAGATCCGCATAGGTATTTTCAAAGGCATCCTTTTCCAATGTTTGCACCATATTAGCTGCAGCCTGTTTGCCAAAGGCCACTCTGTCTGCAGTGCTTTGCGCAGCACTTGTTCCTGCCGCACTTAACACAGATTGCAATAATGAGCCTTGAGTATTTTGCTTATTGGCCATACCCACTGAATGCGCAGAAAAAGTTGTCATAAGCATAGATTGATAACTACGACGTTCTCCATCATCTTGAGTGGTATCGCTATCAGTTTGTGCAGAGTTAACGGCGCTTTTTTCTGCCTGATTAAGTGTGGCAATATGCTCTTGAAGAGTTTGTAAAGTTGTTTTTTTTCCGTCATCTAGATATGTACTTATATTTTCCATATGCCCTCCTCATATAACGAACATGTAATTATACACTATCCACAAAACACACTATCTGCGTATACACAGCAAAGTTTCAAAACTTGCCTTAACAGGCCTGTAAAAAATCAATTAACTCAAGAGTTTTATTTGCTTTTCCGTGTCAAATATACAATCAAAAAAAGGCAATATTTTCCCATGCTGCCCATTAACAATACCTATATTATTCTATGCAATTGGTATTCCTTTACGACAAGGCAAAACAAATAACGGGCTTTGCTGGGGGAATGCAAAGCCCGTAGTAAGGTGACCCTCATGGCAGAATTGGGCTATTGCCTAACAAGAAGACAGGCAACATACTATCACCATGAGTATAATCATAACAAAATTCTGGATAAAGGCAACAATCTTCATTTTATCTAGCTGAAATATAACTTTTATTAATTTTTATTGCATACCTTAGCACATATACCATAGCTGTGTTTTATGTATCTTATTCTATCAAACATTATCATTTGAACGTAAAAATTCTTCTATTATTTCAATGTAAAAAAAATTATTTTTTTTCGTAGCAAGCCAAAAACAGCTCTACGCATTGCATTAAAATAATTTTTACTGTAGTATATCAAGCTGATATATACATTTTACACATCAATGTAAGGAGTCAATATGAACATATGGACAAAAAATGTACTCTGTGCTTGTGCTGTCTTAGTAGCTTTTAGCGCGGCTTCTGTATTTGCTGCATCAAACAACCCTGCACGAGGGGCATCGCTCTATGAGCCTTGCGCCACGTGTCATACATACACAGGAAAAGGCATAGCGCAAATGCCTATCAATGCACTTTTGCAGAAAATGACATATTATAAAAATGGAAATTTTGCAGATTCACAGCTTAACAACATGCAAAAAGCACTTAAACCGTTAACAACGCAAGATTTAGAAGATTTGGCAGCCTACATTACGCAGATGTAATTATCGCCGAAAAACATACTCTACGATTGAACCTGAAAAATTCGTCTCAACGCATTTTTCAGGTTCAACTATGTTGGAGTATGCCACTTGAGCGTTTTCTCAAGACGATGAAAAAATCTAGTACACAATAAAGAAATACATAAATATACTACTGCCACAAGTGCCCAGCTTTCAAAAGGCAAACGAGTAATAGCCATAATCTCCATACCTTGAAAAGTTAGCTCAGGCACAGAAATAAGTGAGGCAAGTGCTGAATCTTTAAAAATAGAAACATATTGACCTGCTAAAGGCGGTAGCATGCTTGGAAGAGCCTGCGGTAATAATACCAATCGAAACTGTTGTGTTCGTGAAAAGCCAAGAACTGCAGCTGCATCCCATTGCCCTTGGGCAAGGCCTTGCAAGCCACCACGTACAATTTCTGCCACATAAGCTCCTTGATAAAGGCCAAGGGTGAGCACCGCAGCAAGCATCTTATCTACATTATCAGGGCTAGCAAAAAGAAAGGTTACAATATCTTGCACCAATGGAGAAGCATCGCGCACAAGCGTAGCAAGCCAAACCACAGTATATTCACTAGCCAAAAAATACAGTAAAAACAACAATACTAAGGGCGGTGTATTGCGCAAAAAAACCACAATACTATAGAGCAAATAATTGCTTGCACGCGCTTTTTGTTGTGCTAAGCGCACACCAACCCAAAGACCCACCACAAGCGCCACCAAACCTGACCAAAGACCAAGTCGTAGCGTTGCCAGCAAACCTTTAACTAAAAGCCCCATGTTCCAGCCGTTTTCGTCATACCAGCCAAAATAGGGTAGTAACCTACCCCATTGCCATGTTTTTGGCAATGCGCCACTGGCAACAGCCTCATTATAGATATGTATAGCCCCCCAGCAAAGGCCAAGCAACAAGAGAATATCAAGTATTTTCCAGATATGTAGCTTAGTGCTGTTTCCACAAATGTTATATAATTTACGCATAAATGTATGATGCCTAAGCTTTTATAAAAGCGCAAGAGGAAGCTGCCTCTTCCTCTTGCAAAGATTCTACACCTTAGCGACCTACATGGCTAAAGCCAATACTCGACTCCGTAATAGGTTTTTTAGGTGCGTGCTGCGTTAAAAAGCTTACAGCCTGACGAATGTCATGCATTAGCAAATCAGCCATATCCTTAGTAAATCCATGTCTTACTAAAATTCTCATCACTACTAGTTCTTGGCAATGCGCTGGCATGGAATACGCAGGCACCTGCCAACCTCGTATACGCAATCTTTCTGAAAGATCATAAAGGGTAAAGCCCACATCTATATCTTCTTTAAAAGAGTACGTAATGGCAGGAATTCCACCCTGACCTGCATGTATAAAGTCAAACAATTCTAATGCTTGTAGCTTTTGAACTAGGTATGCAACGGTATCATAACAAGCTTTATGAACTTTGTAATAGCCTTCACGACCAAGGCGCACAAGAGTATAATATTGAGCAACTATCTGCCCCCCTGGACGAGAAAAATTAATGGCAAAACTTGGAATATTGCTTCCCAAATAATTTACCCAGAAAATTAAATCCTCAGGTAAATCTTCTTTTTCACGCCATACTACCCAGCCTACTCCCAATGGAGCAAGGCCAAACTTATGCCCTGAAGCATTTATGGATTTGACCCTTGGCAAACGAAAATCCCATACAAGGTCAGGCTCCATAAAGGGCGCAAGAAATCCGCCACTTGCTGCATCCACATGTATGGGTATATGGTTTCCCGTTTCTTCTTCATACACATCAAGGGCAGCACTTAAGGCCCATACAGGTTCGTAAGCACCTGTAAAGGTTAAGCCTAACGTAGCAACTACACCAATGGTATTCTCATCGCAATATTGCATTACTTCTTCAGGGCGTAACATAAACTGCCCTTTCTCCATAGGAATTTCCCGTAATTCCACATCCCAATAACGAGCAAACTTATGCCAGCACACTTGTACAGGACCTGTGACAATATTTGGTTTATCTGTTGACTTGTTTTGCGCTTTACGCCTTGTACGCCATCGCCATTTCATGGCCATGCCGCCAAGCATGGCTGCTTCGCTTGAGCCCACAGTAGAGCACCCAAGAGTATCCATAGCCTTCGGCGCATGCCACAAGTCTGCTAGCATACGCACGCAACGCATTTCAAGGGCTGCAGTTTGCGGATATTCATCCTTATCAATCATGTTTTTATCGATGCACTCATTCATAAGTGTATGCACTTCTGGCTCCACCCATGTTTGGCAAAAGGTTGCTAAGTTTTGACGCGAATTTCCATCAAGCATTAACTCATCATGAATGGCTTGATACACAGCACGCGGCGACATTTCATTTTTAGGGAAAATCCCTTGAGGCAGCACATGTCCAAGGGAAGAGTTTGCAAATACATCATCTTGAGGCGATGGAGAATCTTGTACAGTATGTTCAGAAATTGTTTTGGGAATAAACATATATGCTCCTAAGTATGTTGAGGATTAAGGTGTAACGATAAATCCATATTTTTGTCAGATTTCACCTCGCTGGTGGCGCTTGAACCTTGCTCTAGATTATGCGCTTGCTTCCAGCTTGGTTTTTTCATTGCTTGAATAATGAGGGGTATTGCTATAAAAATTATGAGCCCTGAGGCCACAAGCCCCACATATACCGTGGGATTGCCTACCGGCAAACTGCTTGGAGGAAAAAAGCCCACAATAAGAGCAAAGGTAACGCCCAAAAACCCAATACCAGCAATGAGCCACATGGTAAAAAGTCCACCAGGAACTTTATACGGACGTTGTAAATCAGGATGGGTATAGCGCAGGCGAATGGCTGCTGCAAACATGAGCATATACATAGCAAGATATAGCGTAGCCGTCATGGCAGACAATACAAAAAATGCAACCGATACATTTTCCATAATAAAATACAATAAGGCTAGTATGGTAACGACCACAAACTGTATGAATAATAATGTTATGGGCGCTCCTTGCTTATTGGTTTTAGCCATGAAGGGGGGCATTTCGCCCTCTTTAGCTGTTTGCAATAACCCTCTGCTTGGGCCTGTAACCCAAGACATAACACCACCAATAGCGCCAAAAGCCATTAACAAGCCCACAATAGGCACAAGAAAGCTTACATTATACTTGGTAAATAAAATTTTAAACGTTTGCATAAGGCCCGCTGTCAAATTAATTTCTGCGGCAGGAACAACCGCTGCAATGGCAAATGAACCCAATAAAAATAATACGAGAATAATGATTGAAGCTAAAAGCATGGCTAAAGGAAAATCCCGTGCAGGATTTTTCATGTCGGCTGCCTGCACAGCTTGCACCTCTACACCAGCAAAAAGTAATACTATGCCAGCTAAAAACGCTATATTCCCAAGATTATTTATATGTGGAAAAAAACGCGCATGCACTTTTTCTTGTACGGGAGCCCCATCAATCATGACCGTGTGCATTTCTATGGCTATGGGATTACCTTGATCAATCCATAATAACCCTAACACAATAACTACCACGCCCGGTAATAACGTTCCAAGCACTACACCATAGCGCGTTACAGAGTTTACCGCTGTAGAACCGGTAAGCGCGACAAAGGTAGCAAGCCAATACACTACCATAATAACAGCACCAATATAATAACCATTTGCTGCAAGGCCATCATCCATGAAAAAATATGCCAAGGATGAAGCAGCAAAGGCTAATACAGTAGGATACCAAACAATATTTTGTATCCACTGCAACCATATGGCAGTAAAACCAAGGCGTGGCCCAAAAGCGGCCTTCACCCACGAATATACTCCGCCACTTTCACCAGCGAAGGCTGACCCAAGTTCAGCTGAAATCATAGCCGCAGGCAAAAGAAAAATCACCGTTGCAAAAAGAATGTAGAAAATCATACTATAACCTTCTGCAGCCATCATGGGAAGACCACGCAAACTTACGACTGAGGCTACAGTCATCAAAGCCAAGGTTGTTGCAGAAACCTTTTTTATTACATTACTAGCCATATACTACCTCGCTTCACATTGCTTAACCGCCAAGTGGCAGTGGTTTACAAACATATAGATTTTGGCAATACAATGCTGTGAGCATCTACTATTTACTATCCATGTTTTGCACTACATGCCAAGAACCTCGAATTCCTTAACCAACCATAAAAAAACATTTTTTTACTGCAAAAAATCACATAAAGCCCGCGGTACATGTTTTTGACTTTACTATTTTAGTCGTACCTAAAAACCCTTTCCCGCTTTTTATTAAAGGCACACTCGCTCCAAATGCCGCTTTGCGACCACCAGAAGCACGTTCTGGCTCATTTTAGGCACGCAAAATTTTTCTGTGATCTCTTAAGGTGTGAGTGCCTGTAATTACAACGGCCTGCATAGTTTTTCAGTGCTGACCATTGTACTGTGTGAATTTTTTGCACCAAGCCTATACAAGGGCATGCGCTTTAATGAGTTACGCAAGCGTTCCATACAAAGCAGTTTTGACCATACCGCAAAACAAAAGATTTTGTCAAAAAAATTATTTAATTTTAAATAGTTAAGAGCATTAAGAGACATAAAAACGCGTAAAGCCCTCATGCATATGCATGAGGGCTTTACGCGTTAAACACAATAGAATTGTATATTATTAAATAGTCGATGCTGAAAAACGCATTTCCATGCGTGTTTCAGAAAGGCACGCC
>CAYJOQ010000057.1:0-13919 GCA_964371825.1 uncultured Desulfovibrionaceae bacterium | reverse complement strand
ATTTATTGCAAAAGCACAAAAATAAAATTGGAAAATAATTATGCAGGACTCTCATTTTTGTATAAAAGCGTTATGAAACTGTGTAGTACAGGCGTAGTAAGTGCCTGCTGCAATAGATGGTGTGAGCATAATCTCTATACCGGCACATGACTTTACAACTTGACCCTAGTGCAATAAAAAAGCTACCTTGTCATCAGGTGGGAAACGATGCATTTGGTGTAAATATAACAAAAAAGCTCCTTTATATTTATGGAATGCATGATTTTGTAGACATACTTTAACCCTATATAAATCCTATGTTACGAAGAGATGTATTACGCATTTTAGCAGCCTTGCCCTTTGTTTCTGTGAGCTTTATTTCTCCATGGATGTATGGAGTAAAAAATGCACAAGGCGCCGGAAATATTTTAGATAAAAAATACGATCGTTATGTTGATCATATACCTGCCATACCTATTATCCTTTTTCATCGCATTGAAGATACTCCGCGCTTTCCAGAGGATATGGGCACAGAGCCCTTGGCTGCCCTTTTTCGCTATATTTGGCGCGCAGGATACAGCCCCGTAAATATGACAGATATTATCACAGGTCAGATTGATACCGTGGTTGCAAAGGGGCGTATGCCTTTAGGTGTTACGGCAGATGGGGCTCATGCAAGTCTTATTTTTTCGCAAAATACAGCCCCGCAAGGGGGTGATAAGGGTATGCTCAATAATGCACGATCCTTTGTGGAGATTATTGCTTCTTCTATGCCGCAAAATGTACTCCCTCGAGCAACGTTTTTTTTAAGTGTGGGGCCAAAGCCTCCCAATAAGGAGAGCACCTACTTTGGTTCTATTATGCCATTAAAAGATATTGCCGATGCTTTAACGGTAATGCCCGGTATAGAATTTGGCTATCAAACTCGTTGGTATACACCAGTACACAGCATCAATGAAAAACAAATGACTACGCTTATTGAAGATCAAATGGAAGACTTGCAAAAACTTGATATGTTTGACCGTGTTTCACGCATTATGGCATATCCTTTTGGTGGGCGTCCCAATGAAGAAGGTATGCTTGCTTTACGCAATGCTAAGTTTCTTGGGGGGGTTCTTACTTATCCTGGGGTTGGTGAAGCTCATTATACACAAATACCACAATGCATTTATGATGGAAAATTGATGACAGATCCTTTTCTTATCCCTCGTGTGGCCATTGGGTCGCATGTGTATGCCAAGGGCACTAAACCTGTAAAAAATCCGCCTATAGATCCCATAGACGATTTCCATAAAGATGTAGAAGAAGCCATTCCCAGTATATATATTAGCCGTGGAATAAAGTAGAAAAACATTATGCATATTGTATTATTCGAACCAGAAATACCTCCAAATACCGGAAATATTGCCCGTTTATGCGCTGCAACGCACACCGAATTACACCTTATAGAACCTCTTGGTTTTTCTCTTGATGATAAATATGTCAAAAGAGCCGGCCTTGATTACTGGCCTCATGTACGCGTATATACATGGCCAAATTTTGCTGCCTATGTAGAAAACGCGGCACAAAATAAACGCCTCGTGATGACTTCATCAAAAGGCGGAGAGCCTGTGCATCTTTTTGATTATACTGCTGAAGATAGCCTTATTTTTGGACCTGAAACTCGTGGGCTGTCTCAAGATATATTATCTCAAGGGCATGCAAGGGTACGTATTCCTATTTGTGGTGAAGTGCGCAGCTTAAATCTTTCAAATGCCGCAAGCATTGTGCTGTATGCAGCATTAGCTCATTGTGACTTAATGCAGGGTTGGTAATGATTGTTGCTGTCCATGAGTTTTTTTTGCATGCAAGCCTTATAATAAGCATAGCCTTTGTACTTGATATATATTTTGCCGAAAGGCCTTTTGACACACAAGAGGCAACATACGCATGGTTAAGACAGCGGTTAAGATTTTTGTTTCAAAGACATCCGGTGTGCTATATAGGTATATTATATAATTTTTTTGAATTTTTGGGGCGCAAATTTGATGTGCACAGTGGCAATGTTACTAAGGTGTGCATGCGCTTAGTAAGCTGCTTAAGTCTTATGAGTATTGTGGCCATAAGCGGTGGCTGTGTATGGATATTAACTCATATATTTACAGTAATTACAGAAATTGGCCTTGTGGCATATGTGGGTAAATATAGTGAATGGGATAGAGGTATTGTTAGTACTGTAGGCATATGTGTGGGATATTTTTTTACAATATATTTTGCCTATACAGGACTTGCTACCGGTTGTCTTTTGCAAATATTTTCTCAGGTATTACAAAAGGTTGAACACGCCCCCTTAGAAGAGGCTCAGCAAGCACTTGGCCAATTGGTAAGTCGTGACACCAGTGTTTTAGATAGACAAATGCTGCGCAAATCTCTTGCTGATACCATGTCAGAAAATATTACCGATGCTGTGGTTGCCCCTTTATTTTGGCTTTACTTCACAGGGCCTGTAGGTTTGTGGATGTATAAGGCCGTTAGTACAGGGGATTCTATGTGGGGCTATAAGACACCAAAATGGTTGCACTTAGGCTTTGCTCCGGCAAAAGCCGATGATGCGCTTGCATATATTCCTGCACGCTTAGCAGTATTTTTCATGTGGCTTGCTTTTATTTTTATGCGTATGATGCGTACACGTAAGTGCTGTACAATATTAGGTAATATGTGTTTGCCCCACAATGGGCACTGGCCGGGATTTGCTACCATAGCAGCGCAAGCAAAGGGCATGGAAAGTCCCAATTCTGGTTGGCCCATGGCAGCGGCAGGGTGGATTTTAGGTACAAGGCTTGGTGGCCCCACACAATATTTTGGAAAAATGGTAGAAAAACCTTGGGTAGGGGCTACACAAGAATACGCAGTGCCATGGGATGCCCAAAGGCTTGAGCTTTTATCTCAGTTAGTGCGTATTACAGCTATAATTTCTTATGTTTGCATGTTGATTTGCAGTGCCATATTCCTTGTAGTGCTGAGCCTTATATTATGAGTGATCGCTATAAAATACCACATTTGCCTGTTGACGGTATGCACAGAACACAAATGCTTATTAAGCGCAGCCTATTTATTAGTTCCATGGCTCATGCACCGGATGTGATAACGGCAAGGGCTTTTGTTGATCGCATAAAAAAAGAATATCCTGACGCTACGCATAATTGTTGGGCCTTTGCAGCTGGCCCTGCTGCAGATACGGCAAGAGTGGGCTTTTCTGATGACGGTGAACCGCATGGAACGGCAGGTAAACCAATGCTTACAGCATTGCTACACAGCGGTGTTGGAGAGCTTGTGTGTGTGGTGACGCGGTTTTTTGGAGGTATTAAGCTTGGCACAGGTGGGCTTGTGCGCGCGTATCAAGGTTGTGTGCTTGATAACCTACAAACACTTCCCATAAAGGAGCGTATTGTTCCTGCGCATGTGCATGTTATTATAGAATATAGTCATGTAAACAGGGTGCGTAGAATCTTGAATGATTTTGAAGCAGAAATTACTGAAGAAGTTTTTGCTGCTGATGCAGCCATGACTTTGTGTTTGCCCATTGAGCAGGTCGAGCCCTTTTTTCAAGCTATTATTGAAATTACAGATGGTATGGCCTTGGTGGAAACATTGTAATTGAACCTAAAAGTACAGAATTTTAATTTTTTCTTGTTTCCTCTAGATTTTTATTCAGTGTCAGTGTATTGACAGAGGGAAGGATGCAAGAGTTTTACTGGCATGATACATATCACTGCTTGGCATATGCGAAAATAGCGCTGTAGAAAATATGTTCAAAAAAAATATGAAAACATGCTATGAAATATATGGGTGAAAATGGTAACAGGCTGTTAAAAAACTGCAATCTACGTCGTCAGACTTGTTTTTTGCTTTAGTCGAGTACCAAAAGAGTACACTCCCTTCGCAAAAAAACTTCGTCTTTCTCGTATCTTACATTTTAGAACAGCCTAAATGACAATGGTATACTACGTTTTTTTATCAAAAATTTTTTTGAACAGATTTTTGCAACAGGCTGGCAACGTGCCTTCCTTAGCAACGCATGGAATGTGTTGCTAGGTATCGAGTAGTTACTCCTTGTAGCAGTCGATTATGAAAGCCGTTTTTATATGTTTTCCAAAAGGTATACTTGCGTTAACTGTAGCTGAAACGGCCGTCAAAAATACATTCTGAATCATTTTTGCGGTGGTAAATGTTCTTTGTGCAAAATTGTCAAATAAAATATACAATGCTGATTTTTTGCAATTGTACAATACAAAAGCAATTGTTTTTCAATAGTAACTATTAGCTGGCAAAAACGTTTGATAATAGTTTGGAGAGAGTGTGTATGGATTGGCAACAAAATGGTATCATAGGTGAAAGTACAACCTTGGCGGAAGTCTTTCGCGTGCTTAAAAAAGTTGCGCCTACTGATAGCACTGTTCTTGTAACTGGTGAATCTGGCACCGGTAAAGAACTTTTAGTACGAGCCTTACATACACAAAGCTGTAGAGCCGACAAGGCCTTTGTTCCTATCAATTGTGGGGCCATTCCTAAAGAACTCTTAGAATCAGAACTTTTTGGCCATGAAAAAGGCGCATTTACTCACGCTATTCGCTCTCGCTCCGGACGTTTTGAACTTGCTGACGGCGGCACTATTTTTTTAGACGAAATAGGAGAGATGGATTTAAGCTTACAAGTAAAAATCTTACGTGTTTTGCAAGAAAAAGAGATAGAAAGAGTAGGGGGCTCTGGGATAAAAAAAGTTGATGTACGTATAGTTGCTGCTACTAACCGTGACCTAGAAGAAGAGGTGGCCAAGGGAAACTTTCGCGAAGATTTATACTATAGGCTTAACGTGATTCCCTTGCATTTACCCCCCTTACGTGAGCGCGGTGGTGATGTGCTCTTGCTTGTACGATATTTTTTAGAGCGTTTCTGCGTAAAGAAAAAACGAGAATATTTACAATTATCTCCAATGGTTGCGCGTATTTTATCTGCTTATGCTTGGCCTGGTAACGTGCGTGAGCTTGAAAATTTTATGGAACGTCTTAGTATTTTAGCAGACGGGCCCATAGTTTTAGAAGAAGATTTACCAAGTAAGATTTTAGATGCTGTAGGAGCGTTAGATACATTACCGGAAGTTTCTGAAAGCTATTTAACAAGCATTGCCACTCCTGCCAAAGTCTTGCAGCATGAACAAGGGACAGAGACTGTTACGACTGCACAATCAATGTTAGCGGCACATGAAAATACACCTGTGAGTGGTGCTTTCACAGGAGAATTTGTGTGGCCAACACTAGCGCACCTCAATGCTCTTGATATGGGACTTAAAGAATTTTTGGATGCTGTTGAAGATCGTTTACTTGATGCAGCCCTTGAAAAATCAGATGGTGTCAAAAATCAAGCTGCCGAACTTTTACGAATTAAACGTACGACACTTATTGAAAAGTTAAAGAAAAAAGGTATATAAGAACAATCGTTGGCTTGTTAATACGCAAATAACAGTACATGAACAATGGAATACATTTTGCAAAAAACTTTCTGATGTCGATATTACATTCTACCGCCAAGCGGTTTCTTTCTCAAGCTGTACAAAGCTTACCCTCTAGGGCTATGTTAGCTCAAAAATATTTTTTATCTTGTATACTGAGCGCTTGTTTGTTGTGCTTCATGATGATTTTTTCACAAAAGTATGCAATTGCGGCCACTTGGCAATGGGACAACACTGCAGCCGGCGAACGTATTACGCTTAATCTTGATGCTGCAGAAATTGCACAAAGTACGCCGCAAATTAAGCGCACCGACCTTAATACTGTGTTTGTTCCTCTTACTACTGTAACAAGCCCGCCCCTTGTAGAGAATTTTTCAAAGGGTGAAAATGCCCTTGTGGCAAATTTTCGTGTAAGTAGTGCACAATCTCAACCTGGAGTGGATATACAATTACAAGATTCTGCCTTTGGATTTTTAGTTCGTCGGCCAAAGCCTCAGCAAATTATTATTGATTTTTTTAAAGATCCATTAGGTGCTCGATGGAAGGCTGATGGTACTTTGGCACCGCAAGGAACCAAGGTACAAAAACTTCCTGTAGTTACGGAATCTGTAGAAAATGAACCAGAAACACTGGAAGAACAAAAACCTAGTATGCCTCCAGAAGCTTCTGCTTCGCAAGAGTTGGTTTTAGCAGAACAAGAATTACCAGTACAAGGCGCTAGCGGTGCGCTTAATGCGACTAATGAAATTTCTCAAGATATTGAAAATGAACAAGAAATTGTAAAAGAACAAGAAGTTTCAGTTGACGAACAAAAAATTGCAACGCTAGAGAATGAAGTTCCAATTGTACATCAAGAAGTAATTGTTCAAGAGCAAGAACCTTCTATGTCAACACAAGAAACTTTAGCTCCAGAGCAAGACGCTTCAGTCGTAACTCAAGAAGAACCTGCTCTTGCACAGTCTGAGCAATTTCAAGAGCAAACTACAGAAAACGCAAGTGCTGTAGCCACAGTTGAAAATAATGCGGATCAAGAAGAATCCACACTAACAGCGAGTTTTTTACGTCCAGTAGGTGAGGCTAATGCCGCCACCTTAAGCACCACAGAAAATCAAGAAGTTGATACTCCTCAAGAAAATACAGAAAAATCTGAAGTTGCAGTGCAAGCAAACATCATTAGCCCGCAAGAATTAAAAGGAACTATCAATAAAGCTGGCCCTCAAGATTGGCCTGATGGCGAGGGCATAAATACGAGTTTATCAAATGATCAGCAAGGCGAGGGTGCACAAAGTTTTGAGGCTGATAGTGGTGAAGGTGTTGTCTCAGAGCCGCAAACTGCAACAGAAGCACAAGATATTGCAGCTGAACCAAGCGCACAAGAGCAAGAAGGTGCACAAGATATTGCAGCTGAACCAAGTACAGAGCAGCCTACACAAGCGTCTGCACAAGATACGTCACCTGATGATATTCGTCAAAGCATTGACCCTGCAAGCAAACCCGCATCTGCTCAAGAGCAACTTGAAAGGCCGGTTATTTATGTTGATGAAGAGGGTAATGAAGTTCCAAAACCTCTTGATCCAGAAGAATTGTTTGCAGATGCCTTAAAGTTGCTTGATCAAGGCAATATTCAAGATGCTCTACGTGCCTTAGAAGAACTTAAAATTTTTCCGGGTCTTGCGCGAGATCGCTATGAACAAATTCTTTATCTGATAAGTGATATTATTGCCGATATGTATGAGGGCAAAGCCCTTGAAGGATTTAATGCTATTGAACGAACTACAAGTGAAGCATTAAATGCCAACTTGCGCTCTGCTCGGGTGCCAGATGCCTTGTATCGCCTTGGAGTAGCGCATCTTAATGTGCAAAATTTTGCAGAAGCTGAAGGATATTTTAAGGCTTTAAAACGTCGTTTTCCTTACGATCCTAATGTGCCTACAGCATTTTATTTACTTGCTGAAGAACAATTTAAAAGTAAGATGTTTGATAAGGCAGCGAAAAACTTTCGTGATGTTATCGAAGAATATCCAGACGCAACGTCCTTGCAAGAAGCGACCGTTGGTCTTGTAAAAGCATTAACTAGTCTTAAAAATTTTGATGAAGCTGCGCTTTTTGCCGATTTTGCTGATAAACGTTGGCCTCGACATTATGTTGATGAACCATATTATCTTAATTATTTGGCAGAAATAGATTATGCCAATGGCAAAAAGGATGCAGCACAAAATAAATATTGGTTATTATACAACCTTGAACCTAAGGGAGTAGAGGCTCCGAATATTTTAGCGCGTATTGGCGACCTTTATTTTGAGCAAGACAAACCAAATGCAGCTTTGGAAGTTTTTTCTGAGGTTCAAATGCGCTTTCCGGATACAGAAGCTGCAGCCCTTGCTCTTTTGCGTTCAGCTGAAAAGGGTATGTATGATAGTCCTATAAATAAAGCTGCCATGTTTGCGGTGTTTGAACAACCAGGTTCACCATTACCACAGGTAGCCTATGCCACACTTCAAGAAGAATATGCCAAAAATCCTCGTTCCATTACTGCTAAGTTAAAATATGCTCTTTGGCAATTGTGGAACAAAGAATATACGGATGCTATGGGTACTGCGGCAGATTTTATTGATATATACCCAGAAAATATCGATGTAGAAGTGGCTCGAGATGTTATCATGAGTGGCTTTATGGCTGATTTAAAAAACTCACTTTTAGAAGAAAATTATGGGCGTGTATTAACTCTTTGGAATGGTTTTCCGTTGGTGCGTCAGCGCTATGGTACCCTTGATGCAGACTTGCGCAATGCACTTGCTCGTGGCTATCTTGAAAGAGGTGATGATGCTAAGGCATTAGAGCTTTTTGCAGAATTTTTAAAAGAGCCAAAACATCCGCGCTACAGTGATCCTACCTTTGCCTTATATTTTAATAAATATTTGGAAACTGGTAATTGGAACGGTATGTTAGACCTTGGAGAGATTGTTAAAGATTGGGAAATGACAACTACTATGCGTGGTCAATTAGATTATGCCCTTGCTCTTTCTGCAGAAAATCTTGGTTTACGTGAAAAGTCTCTTGAAATTTGGAAAACACTTGCGCAAAATATGAATATTCCCTTGTACCAGCGAGCGTATGCCACGTATTTCTTAGCTAAGGATGCTGAGTTAAGAAGAGATATTCAAGATGCGTATGCTTTTAATCTTAAAACATTAGAACTTTTTGAAGAGCTTAAGGAAGAACGTTCAGATAGAGCAGATGATGCAAGGCGTAAGGAAGCTATGGGGGCACTTATGGATATTACTGAAGTTGCCAATCGTATTCCAGAAGCCATTGAGTGGGTTGATCGCTATAATCAATTTGTTGACAAAGAGTCACCGGAACATCCGGGTTTGCGGTTTCGTGAAGCAAGATTATATAGAAAACTTGGTAATAATGAGCGAGCAAAACTTATTTTAGAAGGTATTGTTCGAGATTCTGCCAGTTCGCCCTTTGCAGCCGCTGCACAAACAGAACTTGGCACGTTCAATGTTTCCAGAGACTTACAAAACTTCTTGCCCAAGAGTGGACAATAAAAAAATTGTACTGCGCTCTTTTTTTTCATGCATATCATTTGTCTATATGAGAGGCTCTCTATAAATACTATTTTTGCGGATGCCAACATTTCTTCTGACGTGTTCGCAAGGGAATTTTGCGCAAAGCATGCCCATCTGAATAATATATGAAAACGTGTTGTTCAGGCTCAACTACGAGAGATTTTACGCTGAGGAGCATTGATGAAAAAAGCATGGCTTGTGTATAATGCCAGTGTGGCTTCCAGAAAATTTATGGAAGTTCACGCCTTATATGCATCCCCTGCTAGGCAAAGAAATATTGCTCTTGAAATGGTTAAGAGCTCTGACATTTTACCTATTATTAATGACAACTCTCTATCAATCAAAACGCAAATTCCCTATTCTCAACCAGATTTCATTCTTTTTTTTGATAAAAACCTACGATTAGCTTGTCACTTAGAAAAAATGGGATACAAGCTCTACAATTCTTCAAAGGCTATATCTTATTGCGATGATAAATGGCTTACTGCACAAATTCTGGCAGATAATGATATTAGATTGGCAAAAACTATGGTATCTTCCTTACATTATCAAGGATTTATTGAAGAAAGTGCTGATGAAAAACAAAATGCCATAGCCTGTATTGAAGATAATTTTTCTTACCCCTTAGTGGTAAAAGAGGTTCACGGATCTTTTGGATCTCAAGTATATTTACTTCATAATAGGCTAGAGTTGATGCAAAAAAGAAATGCATTGCTTTATACCCCTCATATATATCAAGAGTTTATTTCCTCAAGTAGGGGAAGAGATATACGGCTTAATGTGGTTGGCAATAAGGTTGTGGCAAGTGTATTGCGCATTTGTGAAACAGATTTTCGAGCTAATGTGACAAATGGAGGAGTGATGCATGCGTATACGCCTTCAGCTGCATGTATAGCCATGGCCGTTAAAGCATCACAACTGTTATGCGCAGATTTTTCTGGCGTTGACATTCTTTTTGGCGACAATGATGAGCCTATTGTATGTGAAGTAAATTCCAATGCGCATATTAAGAGCATTTATGATTGCACAGGAATCAATATAGCTCATGCAATATTTGATCATATATTGGATACATTATGATACATGGTTTGCTCTTGTATAATAGAGAAGAGTATTTAAAAAATTCATGGTTTGCGCAAAAAATTCAAAGTGAAGGTTTGCGCTTAGGTATGCATATTGATCTTTTGTTTGCTGATCAAATACATTTTTTAATTGCAAAGAATGCGCTCAGTCTTTTTTGTAACAAATACGACTTTTCAAATATTTCATTTATAATTAACCGAACTCGGGATAGTACTATTGCTTTACATTTTGAAATGTTAGGGTATACGGTTTTTAACAATTCTAAAATTACTGATGTTTGTAATAATAAAGCAAAAACACATCAATATGTTAATACTTTAAACATACCTTCTGCCACAACACTATTATGCAATAAAAAAAGATTTTCTTATGATTGTCCGCTACCATTTCCACTTGTTCTAAAATCAATTTCGGGTCATGGAGGTAAGCATGTTTCTTTGGTAGAAAATCGTTACGAACTTGAGCGAGCTATTACAATATTACCTGAAGATGAATTCATATTGCAAGAATTTTCTAAAAATTGCGGAATAGATATACGAATATATGTGATTGGAAAGAGCATAGTAGCTGCTGTGAAAAGGAGTTCAGCGCATGATTTTCGAGCCAATATTTCAATTAATGGTAAATCTGAAATATATATACTACAGCCTGAAGAAGAAAGAATTGTAAAAAAAATTATTCGGAATTTTGATTTCGATTTTGTTGGTATAGATTTTATTTTAGATGAGCATTCTAATATTCTATTTAATGAAATTGAAGATGTTGTGGGGTGCAGAAGTGTATATTGCAATTATAGTTTTGATATTGTAGAATTATTTATGCAATATATACAAAATAAAATACAATAAAAGATTATTTCAATGAGTCAGCACTGAAAAGTCACGTTATTAAGAAGTAAAATTTTTAATTGTTGTAAAAAGCTTGTTAAAATCTATTGGTTTTCCTATGTGTGCATTCATGCCAACCTCCATACATTTTTGTAAATCTTCTTGGAAGGCATTAGCGGTCATGGCAATAATGGGAACAGTAAGCGCATGAGGATGATCGTGTTGACGTATAAGCTCTGTGGCTGTAAATCCGTCCATTTCTGGCATGCGAATATCCATTAATATAAGGGCATATTTTGTAGGATTTTCTTTAAATTGTTGCACCGCTTGTAATCCATTTTCAGCAATATCAAAGCTAGCACCACTTCCTTCTAGAAGTGCTATAACTATTTCGCGGTTAATTTCTATATCTTCAGCTAATAACACTGTTTTGTTTTTAAGATTAATATTTTCTACTGTATACTCTACAGTCGTTTCATGAGCTGTGTCTATAATTGTATCTGTAGGTAGAGCACAAGGCAATGTAAAACCAACGTTTGTACCTTTATTTTCTTCTGAATGAAAGAAAATAGCTCCCCCCATGTGTTCTATAATCTTTTTACAAATGGCAAGTCCAAGTCCTGTGCCGCCAAATTTATGCGCAATGGCACTATTTGCTTGTTGGAAAGGTTGAAAAAGATTTTTTTGTTGTTCTTTATTTACGCCAATGCCAGTATCGCTCACTGATACATGTATGGTACAATGTGTTGCGTTTTTTTCTATGAGTTTAGTGTGTAGAGTAATTATTCCGTCATGAGGCGTGAATTTTTCTGCGTTTGAAAGGAAATTTGTTATAATTTGTGCTACACGTTGCTCGTCTGAAACAATATATTTTGGAATATCAGCATCTGCTTGTAAAACAAATTTTTGCCCTTTCTCTGTCATGCGAAAAGACATAACATGAATTATACGTTGAATCGTCTTTTCAAAGTTAAAGGTTTGCAAATTAATATCTATTTTTTGGGCTTCAATTTTAGACATGTCAAGAACATCATTGATAATAGCAAGGAGGTGCCTTGAAGCAATATCAATTTTTGTAAGGCAATTTTCAACTTTTTCTGCTTTGTCTGACTCTTGTGCTATTTTTGTCATGCCAATGATAGCATTCATTGGAGTGCGCATTTCATGTGACATATGCGCCAAAAAATTACTTTTAGCTCGATTTGCCTCATCTGCTTTTTCAACGTTGAGCATAAGCTCTTGATTTTTTGAAGCTAGTGTTTCTTGCAAATTTTTAATAGTTGTAGCTAATTGACCAAGCTCATCTTTTCGCTCTAAGCCATAAATAGTATATTTTTGTTCATTACACGAAGAGGGAGTTAGGCTATGTACAAGCCTTGCTAAGGGCCTAAAAACTAAACTTCGGCCAATGAGGCCAAGAATAAATACGTATAAGAAGAAAAGAAGAACAGCTACTATGATTATGGGCATAAATGTAGATAAAGAGAATAAAGAAGATGCATTGTAAAAGGTAACAAGAGTCCAATCTGTATTTTCTATGGCTGTTATTGCAACATAATCAAAAGTGTTTTCATCAGGAAGGGTGATTATCTTAGAAGGTTGTGTTATGGCTATGTAATCAGTAATAGAATCAAGGTAAGAATAAAGTTTTTTATTTAGTTCTGGAATAGAAAATACATTTTTAAACTCTAAGGTGCTATTGTCAATAAAGCTAGCCTTATTTTTTGCAGTGTCAAGTTGTATAAGTCCTTGGCGATCGACAATAACACTACGAATATCTTCTATATTAAGTTCTTGAAATGCCGTATGTAAAATTTTATCAAATGTAATACCTGTTGCTACAACTCCAATTACTTTTCCTACATTATCAGTGACTTTATGGTTTACCCATACTAATGTGCGCTTTAAAATTTTGTCTGTATCGACATTTAGTTCATAATCATATTTAGAATTAGCAGCATCATAATACCAAGAATCTTCTGAATGATTTTCACTTAACGTTGCAAAAGGCTTAAATGTTTCCCATGTTGTATCTTTGTCAAAATTGAACTCGCCGCCAGAAGCAGCTATTCCGAAATAGAGTATTCCATTATGGCTTATATTTAAATAATCTCGCATAATTTCGTATACACGTTTTTTTTGATTTATATCATGTTCATTTATAAACCATTCTTTGATTGTAGAAGATTGAGCAACAGATCTTAAGATACTTAAATCTTTGATAAGGGCTGCGTTAAGCTGTGCTGTGGTTTTAAATGCATATAATTCTGCATAATTTTTAGATATTTTTTTTGTTGTGGTAAATACAATGCCATATATAATTGTACACAAAATAGAAATTATAATAATAAATGTGATGCTATTAAAAGAATTAAATTGTAATTCTATGCGGTGCTTTGCATTAGTAATGCGTGAAAAATTTGCTTTAAACATACGATAGCCCTGTTATATAGTTAAAACTATCATTTTTTATCAAAAAAAACAATATTATGCAAGCTGTATATTATACATACAGTATGACTAATACTGTAATTGTTTTAGAAATTGATGGTTTGTCAAATTATTTTTGCATAATGACTTTAGAAGATTGTTCTCCTTTTATTTGCAATTTTTAAAGCAGAAAAGCATATCGTCAACACACTGTAATGTATCCCTACTCAGGTGAGAGTAAGAAAGCCGTTCTTTATACCATGAGAGTGAGAGACAAATCCTTAGAAAAGAGTCTATGGAGGATATAGAAGAGTTCCTTTAATGCTTGTCTGAAGACAAAAAAAGGCACTATCGACTACGGGGAGAGCGTCCAATACTAAGCTACCCTATGTAGTCGATGCTGAAAAACACGTGAAAACGTGTTATTCAGTCAGACTAATGACAAACCCCACTTTGTGGCGTTTGCGCCGCTATTGTCAGTAAAGTTGCCAAGCGGAAAGGCACGAAAATCAATTGTTTAACGGCGCAAATAAATTG
>CAYJOQ010000056.1:0-14019 GCA_964371825.1 uncultured Desulfovibrionaceae bacterium | reverse complement strand
TCGTGTTGACTTTGTCAACACTCTCAAAAAGCTACGCTTTTTGAAAATATTTTGCCGCCCCGCTAATTTCAGCAAGCGATATGCCAGCATCAATTTTTTCCTTCATAGCAATTTCTGCATCCTGTACTTGTAAGGCTCTTTTGGCATATTCAATGGCATGTTCCGGATTTACTACAAAAATACCGTCATCATCAGCCACCACAAAATCACCAGGATTAATGGCTACATTTTGAATGGTTATGGGCACATTTATGGCTCCTTCAAGACCTAAAATTCGTGTAGTTTGTGCACTATAACCACGACTATACAAAGGAATACCTATGGATTGAATCGCATGATAATCTGCCAAGCACCCCCCAATCACTGCACCGGCAACCTTTTTAGCTCTTGCCATATAGGAAACCATTTCACCCCAGCAAGCTCGTTCTGTATCATTTGTCATATCAACACAAATAACATCACCAGGATGCACCAAGTCAAAAGCTTTATGCAAGGCTGTGGAATCTAGATGAGGTATTTGCACTGTTACCACATTACCCATAAAACGCATGGGACGAAAACTTGGTGTAAGCCCTCTTACAAAGCCAAAATCTGTCATATGCCCAATGGTTGATGTATATACATTTTCATAGGCTTTAACAATTGCATCAGTAACGCCTTGTACTCTCGCACGACAAACAAACATAGGTACTCCTAAAAATTATAATATTATAGTGTATCTCCTTACAATACCTACACTGAAAGGAAATTCGCAGAGAAAATATATGTTAATCTTCAAAAAAAAACTATAAAAACTTGCCATTATGCGCAAAACAGCATATATGTGTTTGTATACAAATACAAAAAAACAACTTAAATTGTATTTTTAAATAGTTACACATTCTTACTCTACCAATCATGCGTTGTAGGAGGTTTTACATATGCTTGATGTTCGTTGGTATGGCAGAGGCGGGCAAGGCGCTTTTACAGCAGCTCGCCTTTTAGGACAAATAGTTTCTGTCTACGGAGGACAATTTGCATTAGCAAGCCCCTCTTTTGGACCAGAAAGACGTGGTGCTCCCGTATGGAGTTTTACCAAGATTGATGCGGCTAAAATTGTAGATCGTAGCATTCCCACTAAATGTGATTATTTAGTCGTGCTTGATGAAACCTTGCTTAGCGAAAATACCAAAGAATTTATTGCTCCCCATGGCACCATGGTCATTAATACGGTAAAACCCGAACAATATTCTTCGTTTGCGCAAAAGGTTATTGCCTTGCCAGCCACTGATTTAGCTCTTGAATTTTTAGGCCGTCCCATCACCAACGTTGCCATGCTCGGTGCACTGCTTGGAGTATCTAGCCTTGCCATACTTGAACATGCAGAAAATGTATTACAAGCAAGTTTTTCCAAATCATTAGCCGAAAAAAATATCAAGCTTTTACACCATGCCTACAGCGTGGTGCAGGGGGCATGCCATGAGTAGACCTACAACCTTTGTTTTTAATGCACCACAAAACGCTGCACAAATGCCAAAGCCCATTGCACCGGCGGGAAAAATTTTAGACACCAATGCCAGCTGGCGTACGGAAAAACCCGTCATTGATGTGGATACATGCATCTTTTGCTTACGCTGTTATCTCGTATGCCCTGAAGGCACCATTTATCAAGATAACGATACTTTACATGTAGATTATGATTTTTGCAAAGGCTGTGGCATTTGCGCCAATGAGTGTCCTAAAAAATGCATAGCCATGGTACGCGAGGAGAGATAAGGCATGAAAGAGACAAAAGAATTTATTTCAGGTAATGAAGCCGTGGCCATGGGTGTACGCCTTGCAAGGCCACAAGTTATTTCTGCCTATCCCATCAGTCCCCAAACCATTGTGGTAGAAAAACTTTCTGAATATGTAGACGATGGATCTTTGCAGGCACAATATATTCGTGTGGAATCAGAACACAGCGCCATTTCTGCAGCCCTTGGCTCAAGCGCCCTTGGCGCACGCACATTTACCGCCACCTCTTCACAAGGTCTTTTGTACATGGTAGAAGGCATGCCTTTTGTGAGTGGTGGGCGCTTTCCTGTTGTTATGATGAATGCTAACCGCACCATTGCTGTACCTTGGAGCATTTTTAACGATCATAATGATTCGCTTATGTTGCTCAATTCCGGCTGGATGCAAGTATATGTAGAAGATGCTCAAGAGGCTTTAGATGTCATTATTCAAGCCTTTCGCATAGCAGAAGATGCTAAGGTTATGACCCCTATCATGGTTAACCTTGATGGATTTATTTTAACTCATACCTATGAATTAGTTGCTATTCCATCACAAGAACAAGTAGATACCTTCCTTCCTTCCTATACCACAGATCATAAAATGAGCCTTGAAAAGCCTATGAGTGTGTGCATTGGTGCAGGCCCTGATTGGCAAACAGAATTTCGATATGATCAGCATAAAGCCATGCAAAATGCAAAGGAAATCATTGAACAATGCGATGCAGAATATGCCCAAATTACAGGGCGTAGCTATGGTACCCTTGTAGAAAAATATTGTTGTGACGATGCAGAAGTTATCCTTGTGGCCCTTGGCAGTGTTTCCACCACCATACGCACCGTTGTTACAAGTATGCGCGCTGCAGGGCATAAGGTTGGTTTTATAAAAATTCGCTACATGCGCCCCTTCCCTGAAAAAGAATTTGCCACATTGCCAAAACATATTAAAGCCGTTGGCGTTATTGATAAAGATATTTCCTACGGTTTTGAAGGTACAGTCTTTACCAATGTAAATTCTGCCCTTAGTCGTAGCCCCAATATGCCCACAACCATGAATTATGTTGGTGGCTTAGCAGGGCGCGACATTACGAAGGAAAACATAGAAAACATGTTTCATCATCTTTTGGGATTACAAGGAAAAAAACCTAAGAATCATGTACATTTCATCAACCTTAAATGGGACTGCGAGGAAAATAATGTCTAGTGTAAAAAAACTACAAGCAAAAGATTTGCCCGCAGACGAACTCTTTTTTGGGCATAAGGCTTGTGCCGGTTGCGGTGGTTCCTTGGCTGTGCGCTTGGCATTAAAGGTCATAGGAAAGCGTTGTTTTTCAGTAATTCCTGCTAATTGTATGAGTGCGGTTGGTTTTTTATACCCTGTGATGCCCTATGGCATTAATGCCCTTGGAGCCTCCTTTCCTTCCACCGGCGCGGTACTTTCTGGTATAGAAGCTGCCGGTAAGGCACTTGGACTTGATGATTATTATGTGGTGGGTTTTGCCGGTGATGGTGGCACAGCTGACATTGGCCTACAAGCTCTTTCAGGTGCCATTGATCGTAATGCGCGCGTTATTTACATCTGCTATGACAATGAAGCCTATATGAATACAGGGGTTCAAGAAAGTGGTCTTACCCTCAAAGGCACCCGCACAACAACATCTATGCAAGGTGCAAAAATGCATAATGTGAACCCACAAAAAAAAGATATGTTTGACATTATCGCTGCCCATAACATTGGCTATGCTGCCACGGCAAGCATTGGCTATCCACAAGATTATATACGAAAAATTGCTAAAGCAAAAGAACACAATGGCACATCCTATATTCACGTTATTGCCCCCTGCCCTACAGGCTGGGCAACCCCTACGGCAAAAACGGTAGAATTGGCTAAAGAATATGTTGATACAGGTCTATGGTATTTAGCAGAGTATGAAAATGATCAATTCTATCTTAACAGAAGCCCTAAAGAATTTACATCAATCAAAGAATATGTATCTAAGCAAGGACGCTTTCGCACTATGGATGATGCCACCGTCAAAATGCTAGAACAACAACGTGACGCTACCTGGGAAAAAATTCGTGCCCAATGGACAGTGCGTTCAATTTAAAGGCAAGAAGGAGTATTGCATGTTTTCTAACTGGAGAACCACATATAAAAATAAGATTGTTACAGCTGACAAAGCTTTAGAGACTGTGCAATCTCATAATAGAGTATTAATACACGCCACAGGTAGTGAACCACCTGTATTAATGAAGGCCCTTGCTAAGCGTGGCCCACAAGTTGAAAATGTAGAAGTTGTCACTATGTACACTTTAGACAATGACAACGGCTATTTACAACGTGACATGGAAAAACACTTTCATGTTAATGGCTTATTTTTATCACCACCCACAAGACTTGCCGTTGCAGAAAAGCGTGGTGATTTTACCCCTGTTTTATACAGTGCCATTCCGCGCTTATTTACTGATAACATTCTTCCTTTAGACGTGTTTCTTATGCAAGTAACACCTCCTGATGCAGAAGGATATTGCAGTTTTGGCCTTTCTACAGATTTTGCTCGCGCAGGAGTTACCAGTGCCAAAACTGTCATTGCGCAAATGAATAGCAATTTGCCACATACTCTTGGTGATAGAGTACACCTTGATGAAATTGACTTCATAGTAGAACAAGATTCTCCGGTATTTCAATTGCCGGCCCCTGTTATTGGCCCCATTGAGCGACAAATTGCCGCCCATGTGGCCGAACTTATTCCTGATGGTGCAACATTACAATTAGGCATTGGCGCTATTCCCGACTCGGTTTTAACTCTACTAACAAGCAAAAAAGACCTTGGTATACATTCTGAAATGTTTTCTGACGGTGTAGTAACCCTCACCGAAGCAGGCGTTATCACAAATGCACGGAAAACCTTGCATCGAGGAAAATACATTGCTACGTTCTTGATGGGCACACAAAAACTCTATGATTTTGTGCATAACAATCCAGCTGTAGAAATGCTTCCCGTAAACTATGTGAATGATCCTTATATCATAGGACAAAATGACAATATGGTTTCTATCAACTCTGCTCTGCATATCGACTTAACAGGGCAAGTAAATGCAGAAAGCATTGGAACAAAAATGTATAGTGGCATCGGCGGACAACTAGATTTTGTACTTGGCGTTAACCGCTCTAAAGGCGGAAAAGCCATTTTTGCCCTAGCATCCACCGCTGCAGGTGGTAAGGTTTCTCGTATTTCAAGTCAATTAACACCAGGCTCACCTGTCACTACACCAAGAGGCCTTGTGCAATATGTGGTTACTGAATACGGCGTTGCTGATTTGCGAGGTAAGAGCCTGCGTCAAAGGGCATTAGCACTGATTAATATTGCCCACCCTGACTTTAAGGATCAATTACTTCACGAAGCTAAAGGCAATGGATTGTTGTAAAAACATACACAACTCACAACTATTACCATGCATAACTAAGGGAAAAGTACTATGTATATCAACAAAGAAAGACTTTGGGATTGTTTAGAGACACATGGCAAAATTGGCGGTACTGCCGATGGTGGCGTGTGCCGCGAAGCCCTCACAGCTGAAGATAAAGAAGGCCGTGACCTATTTATACAATGGTGTCAAGAAGCCGGCTTAGAGGTGGCATACGATAATACAGGCACTATTTATGCCACAAGAAAAGGTACAGATAATAGCCTTGCCCCCATAGCCTTTGGCAGTCACTTAGACACCCAACCTACAGGTGGCAAATACGACGGTATTCTTGGTGTTCTAGGTGGCCTTGAAGTTATGCGTGCGCTAAACGACCATAATGTTCAAACAAAACGTCCCTTAGTGCTTATTGATTGGACCAATGAAGAAGGTAGCCGCTTTATCCCTTCTATGCTTGCCAGCGGTATTTACGCCGGCATTTTTAATTATGAAGAAATGCTCAAACAACAAGATGCCAACGGCATAAGCTTTGGTGAAGCTTTAGAAAATATTGGCTATAAGGGTGAGGAAAAAATTGGTCAACGCACCTTTGATGCCTTGCTAGAATTACACATAGAGCAAGGGCCAGTGCTCGAAGCCAAAAATGTTGAAGTGGGTATTGTTACCGGATCTCAAGGCATGAATTGGAGCCACGTTACCATTGGCGGAAAATCCTCCCACGCAGGCACAACCCCCATGCCTTACAGACTTGATGCCATGGGCGCCATGGCTCGACTCGTACAAAAAGCTCACGACATTGCCAACGCCATTCCCAATGCCTGTGCTACCATTGGTTCAATACAAACCATTCCGTCTACTTATAATACTATTCCACATACAGTGCGTTTTACATTGGACTTACGGCATCCAGATCAAACTATTTTAGATGATGTTATAGCACAATTTGAAGCAGCATGCACCCTTGAGCGCGAAAAAGGCTTCACCATTTCTCGTGATGAATTTGGTGCTACCAAGGCAAAAAACTTCGCGCCTCGTTGCGTAGATGCTGTACGCAAAGCTGTCCAAGAAACAGGCTACACCCATGCAGAAATTGTTACCGGTGCTGGTCATGACTGCGTATATGTTAATGATGTTTGCGACGTGGGCATGATTTTTGTGCCATGTAAAGATGGCATTAGCCATAACCCAAAAGAAAGTATTACTGCAGAACAAGCTGCGGCTGGGGCTGAGGTCTTATATAGGGCTGTTATTGATTTAGCCAACGCTTAAACTGCTAAAAAGGCTCCTTAGTCTGCATAATACGCATCAAATGCGCGCGAAAAATGAAATATACGTATGGGCAACGCTATTGCCATGCCCATGCGTAAAAAACTTCGCTTATGTAGCAAATTGTGCTTGATACAACTACACTGTTAACACGTAGGAGAACAATACACATACAAAGCAAGATTAACTCTCTAAGTAACGTACTTTATTATAAAGCATTTTTATGCAATGCAAGAAAGGTAAATAAAGACAGTTGCTAAAGACCATATATATGGGGTATAAAGAGAGCTTAGTTCACAAAAATCATTTTTTTATTCATATTTTTCACAGCATATATTCTCGCAAAAAACATGAATAAAAATAAGGAGTTGGAGAATTACATGTTGCCAAAAATTGGAAATGAAAAATCCCTCTCACAAAGAGCTTATCTTGCTATAAAAAAAGCTATTTTAAATAATGATTTAAAGCCAAACGAAATATTAGGAGAAGAAGCTCTTGCAACGTCTCTTGGCATTAGCAGAACGCCTTTGCGTGAGGCGTTAAAGCAATTACAAGCAGAAAAACTTGTCACCATTAATAGTGCCAAGCAAAGCTTTGTTGCTGCATTAAATAAAGAAGATATCATGCAAGTAATGTTGTTTCGTTTTGCTATTGAAACAATGGCTTCCCGTGTTGCTGCCCTTGAGCATGAAAAAAATGACATGGCAAAAATCCAAGATTGTTTAAAAAGGCATGAAAAAAATATTGAAAAAAAGCAAATTGAAAAAATTATTCTCTGTGAAGTGGAATTTAGCGCGCTCATAGCCCAAAGCACAAAAAACATCTTCCTTATAGAGAGTGTAGAAAGAATCAACGTATACATGCAGCGTTTTTTGGCTCTTTCTAATACCATGGGACGTGATGTAACATATTCCATTGAAGAGCATAAAAATATTTTTGAGGCCATAAAAAGCAGTGATGCTGTGCTTGCAGAAAAACTCACGCACGCACATTTATCAAACGTTACTAGTCGATTAGGATTTGAACTAACATTGTAACAATAAAAAACTTATATACAAAGGATACCCTAACGTTCTTGTATACACATACGAATACAGGAACAACATACACTTTAAAGACAAGGTGGTTAATGATGAAATTATGTTTTAAAGATGCAAACACCATTCAAAGCATGAATCATAGGGGTGGTAATGGCTGTACTACCATACATAAGTATTTTTCTTTTGATGAAGATCCAAAGGGCATTACACAAGATTCAGAAAAACAAAGTGTTCGTTTTGCAGCGTTAATAGAGCTTGAACCTTATGCCAGCATCAACGAACATGACCACCCCACCGATGAAGAAGTGTATATTGTTATCTCTGGTCAGGGCATATACACAGAAAATGGTCAAGAAACCCCTATTGGCCCACAAGATATACTCATTTTACCGCGCGGTGAGTCGCACGGTATAAAAAATACCCAAGATGTACCCCTTGTTTTTTATGCTGTAATTGCACAATAAACAAGTAAAATAGCTCAAAAATACCCAAGAGCGCAAATTCTGTAAAAGAGTTTCCTCATCTTTAAGGATGCGTTATTTTGTAAGATTTCAACAAACATTTTAACCATGGGTGTAACACAATGAGAAAGATTTTTTCGTTACTTTTGTCGGCCTGCATGCTGAGCATATTTGCAAGCAGTGCCCTTGCTGCTCCTCAAGTCATTAAAGTAGGACACGTACTTAACACAGATCACAGCTGGCATGTATGTCTTTTGGGCTTTGCTAAAGACGTAAAAGATCAAACCAAGGGCCGTATAGACATACAAATTTTCCCTAGCAGCCAACTTGGCAGCGAAAAAGACATGGTTGAAGGCCTTCGCATGAGCACCATTGATGCTGGCTTAATTGGCGGTTCTTCCTTCCAAAATTTAGACGCTAAATTTGGCATAGAAGAACTCCCTTATGCTTTTAGCTCTCATGAAGCAGCTTACAAAGTTTTTGACGGCGCTGTGGGTAATGCGCTTTTTAAAATTTTAGATGATAAAGGCATCAAGGGCCTTGCTTGGTGGGAAAACGGATTTCGTCATATATCTAACAACAAAGGGCCCATTAACACCCCTGCTGACTTAAAGGGTGTAAAAATTCGTGTTACTCCTAACAAAATGCGCCTTGATACCTTTAAAGAACTTGGTGCATCCCCCATGCCCATTGCCTTTGGTGAATTATATTCTGCATTACAACAAGGCGTTGTAGATGCTCAAGAAAATCCTTTAGCTATCTTTTATAGCAGCGCTTTTTTTGAAGTGCAAAAATACCTTTCTTTAACACAGCATATTTGGGGTTCAGCTCTTTTAAGCATCAATGAGCGCATTTGGAATAAGCTTTCTAAAGAAGACCAAGAAATCATCCAAAAGGCCGCCTATGTTTGGCGTGACAAACAACGTGCCATGGTACAAGAAGCCAATAAAGATTGGGTTTCCAAGATTGAAGCTAAGGGTGTTTCTGTAAATACTGTAGATACTAAGCCTTTCCGTGATGCTGTTGCCGGTGTATGGAAAAGCTTTGAGCCTGTATTTGGTAAAGAACTCATGGATCAAATGAGGTAGTATACGTGATTGACTATGTGCTTAAGGGCATACGCTTCTTTGTAATGAGCGCCGTTGCCGTTATTTTTGTAGAAGTGATTTACGAAGTATTCTCGCGCTATGTTCTTTTGCAGGCAGTGCCCTGGGGAGCCGAGGTTTCACAAACGTTACTCGTTTGGATGACCTTTATTGGCTCCGCCGGGGCCTTTCATAAAGGACAGCACATGGCCATTGACTACCTTGTAAAAAGTATTCCTCTGGACAATATACGTAATACAGTAATACATATAACCAATGCGTGTATGGCTGGTATCCTTACTTTTGGCCTAATTTCAGGATGTGACATAGTTATCACCCTTTGGGGCGATACAACAACAGCCTTACAAATCTCTGGTGGTATTATTTACTTAGCATTCCCCATAAGCATGGGACTCATGTTACTTATGCTTATAGCACAGTATATTACTACCATTACTGCCATGCGTAACAATCAAAAGGAGAACGTACTATGATTATGCTTTTGATTGTCATGCTAGGACTTATTGCTGTTGGAGTGCCTATTGCCTTTGCCATTGCTGCATCTGGCTTAAGTTATGTGCTTATAGAGGGCTTTCCATTAGCTATTATGGCTCAACGTATGGTTGTGGGTATTGATTCTTTTAGTTTATTGGCCATTCCCTTATTTATTTTTGCCGGAGCCCTTATGGCTGAAGGTGAAATTACGCCTAAGATTATGGCATTAGCTAAAATACTTGTGGGGCGTATGTATGGTGGTTTAGCCATGATTATGGTGGTAACCAGCATGTTTTTTGGTGCTATTTCCGGCTCAGGTGTTGCAGCTGTTGTGGCTGTAGGCGGAATTATGCTTCCAAGTATGCAAAAGGAAGGCTATAAACGCCCCTTTAGCGCCGCTCTTCTTGGATGTTCTGGTTGCTTAGCTACCATTATTCCGCCAAGTATTACTATGGTTGTACTTGGTGTAAGTATGGGAGCATCTATAGGACGCCTTTTCCTTGGGGGTATTATTCCGGGAGTTCTCACCGGTCTTGCCCTTATGATGCTTGCTCATGCCATTGCCCGAAAAGAAAATTATCCTCGCGCAGAAAAACCAAGCAAGGAAGAAGTGTTACAAGCCGTACGTGAAGCAATTCTCCCCCTCTTTACCCCACTTATTATTATTGTGGGTATCATGCAGGGAATTTTTACAGCCACTGAGGCTGGTGCTGTGGCATCACTATATGCCATAGTACTCTCCGGACTTATATATCGTAAACTTACATGGAAAAAATTCTGGAGCGTATGTCTCACCACAGCCGAAGGTTCTGCTATTATTTTGCTTATTATTTCTGCAGCTTCACTATTTGGCTGGATTATGGCTTCTGAACAAATTCCCCAACAAGTGGCTGCATGGATTTTAAGTATTTCTGACAGTTATTGGGGGGTACTTATACTTTTTAACGTACTTTTACTCTTCCTTGGTCTTTTTATGGAAACCATAGCCCTTGTACTTATCATTACTCCCATATTCTTACCCATTATGGTGCAGCTGGGCATGGATCCTATTCACCTTGGAGTCATGATGGTGCTTAATCTTGCCATTGGCGCCAATACCCCCCCCCTTGGAGTATCACTCATAACATCTTGCCGTGTGGCGCAAACGCCTTATGAAAGCTCTTTCCGTTATGTTTTCCCTTTCATAGGAGCCATGCTTGCTGCGCTCATTATCGTCTGCATTTTTCCGCAAACGGTAACATTTTTGCCAAACCTACTCATGGGTAAAGCAGGATAGTATCTATTGTATAAAATTACTTCGGTAATTTTTATAAGAGTTTGATGGTATTTTACTAACGTTAACACTGAGGAGCCTTAATCATGAAGAAAATTGTTGTTTTAGCATTGGCACTAGTACTTGCCTCTTCCTATGCTACACAGGCCTTTGCAGAAAAAATGTTAAAATTTAGTCATGCTGCACCACGCACCAGCGTTTGGCATGACGGTGCCACAAAATTTGCAGAAATTGTAAAAGCTAAAACCAACGGTAAATTTGATTTTACTATCTTTCCCCTTGATGAACTTTCTGGCGGTAACCAAGTGGCAGGTATTGAGCTTGTACAAACAGGTGTTACCGACGTACACTTAACCGATGCTCTTGTATGGTCTGCTATTGCAAAAGAAGCCATTGTTCCTTGTTTTCCTTGGTTATTACCAACCACTGATGACGTAGATAAATACATGAATGGCGCCGGCGGCGAAGCTTTGAAAAAAGCGCTTAGCAAATCTGGAGTTGTACCTCTTGCGATTGGCGAAAATGGCTATCGTCAAATAGTAAACAATCGTAACCCTGTGCGCACCCCTGCTGACATGAAGGGTTTAAAAATGCGTGTGCCTGGCAGTAGTGTGCATGTAAATCTTCTTAAGTATATTGGTGCTGACCCCTTAACCATGAACCAATCTGAAGTATACACCTCTTTGCAACAAGGAACCATTGATGCATGTGAAAACACTTTAGACTTACTTGTTTCTCAAAATACTTTAGAAGTCACCAAGTATCTTTCTTTTTGGAATTACTCATATGATCCCTTATTCTTAACAGTTAGCCAAGACCTTTGGGATTCATTAAATGATGGCGAAAAGAAAATATTCCAAGATGCTGCTAATGAAGCCATGGCGTATCAAGTAGTTCAATCTCGTATTAAAGAAAAAGAATTACGTAAAAATATGGGCAACTTTAAAGTTGAAGTTGTAGAAAGCTTAACTCCTGAGCAAGTAGCTGCCTTCCAAAAGGCTGTTGCTCCCATTTATGAAGACAATAAAAAACAATTTGGCGAACTCTTTAAAGCCTTTGGTTACACAAAATAAACACATATACCCCCCTTGCAAGCATTGTACTTATTGCAAGGGGGGTATGATTATATTACACAAAGAACATACATGAACATATGTTGTTCAGATTCAGCTACATAGTCACTACATTAATAGATGTTTCTCATACCAATGCTACCAATACAGAAAAATATATTTATTGTAGGAGCTACGGAAATATACGAAAAAACTTTGTAGCTACTGTATGTCATACAAAACATACTGCATGGCAGCAAATTGCATCACGCAAGAGTGCTTTTCAACGGACTAATAAGGAGAAGGTAATGCAATATCTTTGGAAAACTCTCAATATTTTTGAAGAATCGATCATGGTAATAGGCATGTTTATCATGGTATCGCTTAATTTTTTGAACATTGTATGCCGTTATCTGTTACCACAAACCCCTTTTTCTTATACTGAAGAGCTTATTGTTTTAGTATTTGTTTGGACAAGTATGTTTGGTATTTCCTATGGATATAGACTAGGTTCACATACAGCATTAACTATCTTTGTAGATAAATTTAAAGGCATTGGACAACAAATTACCATAGTTATAGCTACCTTAGCTTCTGCGATTTTAATGCTCATTTTAGCCTATACAGGCTATGGAATGGTGCACAATCAAATTCGCTTTTCGCAAATACTACCTGGAATGCAAATTTCTGTAGCATTTGTAGGAATAGCCATTCCCCTTGGTGCGGCAGTGTGCTGTTTGAGTATTTTGCGCTCAGGGTATATGGAAATTTTAACACTTAAAAATGCAGCACAAAAGGACTAAATATTATGATTGGTCTTATACTTATCGGAACGTTTTTTTTATTGCTGTGTTTACGTGTGCCTGTGGCTGCATCTATGGGACTTGGAGCTTTAGCCGGCATGCTTTTTATGGGCTTTAAGTTTTCAGTTTTTGCCACAGTATTTTACGCTGCCATTGCTAAATACACCTTGCTTGCCATTCCTTTCTTTATTCTTGCTGGCGTTATCATGGATTATGCGGGCATATCTAAACGTCTTATATTATTTGCTAATGCTTGCGTAGGACATAAGCGTGGCGGTCTTGCGGTAGTCACAGTTGTGGTGGCATGTTTTTTTGCCGCAATTTCTGGCTCTGGGCCTGCTACGGTGGCTGCCATTGGCGGAGTACTTATTCCTGCCATGACAAAACAAGGGTATAATAAAGACTTTTCCACAGCACTTGTGGCTTCTTCGGGTGGAATTGGTATGATTATTCCCCCAAGTATTCCTTTTATTATTTATGCCATGTTAGCAGAAGTTTCTGTAGGCACCATGTTCATTGCCGGCATTGTTCCCGGTATTTTATTCGGTGTTTTCTTTGCCTATACAGCCATTTGGTGCCTAAAACGTGACCCAAATGTACGCATACAAGAAAAACAACCTTACAGTGAGCGCATGAAAGCCTTTAAAGAGGCTATTTGGGCCCTTTTGATGCCCATTATTATTCTTGGCGGCATTTATGGTGGTGTGTTTACCCCTACTGAAGCTGCCGGAGTTGCTGTTGTATATGGGCTTTTTGTAGGTACAGTTATTTATAAAGAAATTAACCTTAAAAATATTTGGAAAATTTGCACAGACGCCACAGTATCGTCAGCCATTATTACCTTTATTATGGGCTGCGCTGGCGCCTTTACGTGGATTTTAACAACATCTGGAGTTACGGCACAACTTACTAATGCCCTACTTTCCATCACATCCGACCCCATGGTTATGCTCTTACTCATTACGGTAATCTTTCTTATTGCTGGCTGTTTTGTGGATTCTGCCTCTGGCTTTTTCTTACTTATGCCCATCTTATTGCCGGTTATAAAGCAAATGGACTACCCACTCATTGCCTTTGGGGTTATGGCTACAGCCAACTTTGCCATAGGACAAGTAACGCCCCCCGTAGGTTCTAACCTCTTTGTGGCATGTAATATTGCAAAAATATCCATGCAAAACCTTGTGGCAAAGGTATGGCCCTTTCTTTTTGCTGGTATCGTTTGCCTATTACTTATTACCTACTTTCCGCAAATCATTACTTTCTTACCAGAATACCTCGGCATGAAGGTATAAATACATAGAAAAAGCCCCTACACAAATATTGTGTAGGGGCTTTGAGAGTGTTGACAAAGTCAACTCGAC
>CAYJOQ010000055.1:0-14148 GCA_964371825.1 uncultured Desulfovibrionaceae bacterium | reverse complement strand
GCCCTTGATAACCTTTACCAATGCTCTTCCCAGAAATTTTTACAATTTCACCTGCAGCGAAAATGTCTACGGTAACCTCTTCACCCAATGCTTGGGTTGCAGGAGCTTCAAGACGAATTTCACGCAAGTGGCGGAAAAGACCTTTGCCAGCCTTGGCAAAGTGACCTTGCATAGGCTTGGTCACATGCTTTTCCTTGGCCTCTTCAAAAGCGATTTGGAGGGCATTATAGCCGTCCACATCAGTATTCTTCACCTGAGTGATGGGGCAAGGGCCCGCTTGTATAACCGTAACGGCTACAGCGGAACCATCGCTGGCGAAGATGCGGGTCATGCCTAATTTGCGACCCAAGATTGCCATTTTCTCAGCCATGATTGCCTCACACTAGAGCTTAATTTCTACGTCCACGCCCGCTGGCAAGGAAAGCTTACCTAAAGCATCAACGGTTTGTTGCGTGGGTTCGAGAATGTCCATGAGACGCTTGTGGATACGCATTTCAAATTGCTCACGTGACTTTTTGTCAACGTGCACAGAGCGGTTCACGGTATACTTGTGTATGTTTGTGGGTAAGGGAATGGGACCTGCCACTCCTGCACCCGTGTTGCGCGCGGTATCTACGATTTCAGCCACAGCCTTATCAAGGATGCGGTAGTCGTATGCTTTAAGCTTGATACGAATGCGATCGCTACTAACTGTTGTCATTTGCCTACTCCATTTTGGAAATGCCTGTCTTGGTTGGGGCAACACAGGTTCCTTCACATAACTAAAAGTATTTTTACTTTCAGCTGTAAGACTGCACAAAACAGCCTCACCTCACCTTTTGGCCTTGGGTATGGGAGACAAACTCTGGGTACGCACTCAATGCGCTATATCTATGCGGATGGTATTAAGACGCTTGACATATGCGCAACTAATAGCATCCAAAAGATACATACCCAGCGCGTCAGCCAAGCCCTGCTGTCTAAAAAATATTATCAATAACATCTTCGACAGAAGAGGTGGTCCCGCAGGGGTCACCAAATGAGGGAATTCACCCTCTCACCTTACAGCCCCGGTTCACCTTGATTGCATGTGCGCTCTTGGTGAGGATCCGCATTAGGGCTGGAACGGCTAGACTAAGCTCGGCATTTGGTAACGCCTGCACTTGTCAATTTTGAACTTTATTGAATAAAACCAATAAGCTCAAACGCAGCAGAACAGACTCAATCTGTCCTTCCCTGCCGTCCAGGGATACACCCCTACTTGTTGGGGCAAGGAGGAATATACAGATGACCAATGCTTTGGTCAATGATTATTTTACTTTTTTTATATTTTTTTATTACGTTGTCCTGAGCAACACGTATCTTATTTGTATATGATAGAGCCTTTGCACAAAAATTTTGTGCAAAGGCTCTCAGACTAATGACAAACCCCACTTTGTGGCGTTTGCGCCGCTATTGTCAGCGAAGCTGCCAAGCGGAAAGGCTCGAAAATCAATCGTTTAACGGCGCAAATAAATTGCACCTACTCTTGATTTATCGGTCGTGTTGACTTTGTCAACACTCTCTACGAAAACTATACGCAAGGTACGTCATGTTTTTTATAGCTTAGCTCTAAGCATATATTGCTCTGGTTCAAAATTTAAACAGCAAAAAAACATAGCACATTTACGATTGGCTAAGCATCTGTAAATGCTGTTGTGTATCTAAATACTTTTCTTCAAATTCTTGTACCTTTAAAAAGGCTTGTTCTGCATGTGCAACACTTCCAAGTTGTGCAAAGGAAAGCCCCAAAATATACCAGTAATGAACAGAATCTTCCAACTCAGGCTTTAAGCCCTCAAGTTTTTTTACTGCTTGTTTTGCTTTACGCGCATGCAGCAGTGCTTCAACTTTTTTCAATTCAAGCCTTGCCATATACCTGCGTAGCCGTCCCCATGCATACAAAACGAACATGATAATGATACTGCAGATACCAAGCTCAAGCCATGATGCAAAGTCTTCCATTATATTCTCCTCTTAATTTTCAAGCGGATTGATAACATCAAGAGGAGCATGAGGCTCTTTTCCCAGTCGAGGTTGCTTTTTTGTTTCAGTAGAGTTAGGTTGGGAATGTACTTTATGTGCCTTTAATTCTTCTGCAAATTCTTGCATAATTTCTAGCTCACCTTCTCGTATCTCTTGTTTTGGTAGATTAAACCACCCTACAAAATATCTCGAAGCCAAAAGGCAAACAGTGGTTGCCCCAAGCAACACAAGGGCAGGCATGAGAATAATATCATTCACCACCAAAATAGGTAACGCTGTTATCATGCCAATTTCAATCATGGAAATGGGCACATAAGCCAAACCATAATCTTCGAGCGTTTTGGTTTTAAAGCATGGATCAACAATACGTAACAAGGTTACCCCCATGGCAACCACCCCCGTACTCCAGCCATACACAAAAATACTACGTTCAAACCAAAAATTATGGAAAACTCTGCGACCCACTAAGAAAAGAATTGCCATGCAATAAAATATGCCAAAGGAAAAAAGCAAGGTCATGGGCATGGCATATTGTACAACAACCGAAATTTTTATGCTCGCAATGCCAAAGGCCACTAGATAATCTGTGACCCAAGAACCAATTCGGTTAATAATTTTTTTATCTATGAATTGGCCAAGGTTTGCAGCATCAAAGGTTTTTTGCATCATACAACCACAAAGCATTGCAATACACACCATGGGAATTTCATAATTACCGGGCAGGGTTTGTTTTATATAATCATATATATAAAAAGCTAAACCAAAGGCAGACATAACGAGTGCAAAATGCCAGGTAAAAGGATCAAGGGCTATGGGATTTACAGTTTCTGACCCCATAGATTTACGCTCTTTTTTGGGCACAAAACCTGTTAGCATGCTTTCAGGAAGTTCACGTACATCCTTAACAAGGCGCGTCCAACCCCGACGTGTAGCAATATTGATAAGAATCATGCCACCAATAACTCCTGCAAGAAGGCCCACCGTGGCTGACGTATATCCCACCGTAAGAGCTTCTTCCCAGCCATAATTTTGTAAGGTTTTGCCTATGGCAGTGGCATACCCATGACCACCTGCAAAACCTGCTGGCCACATAAGAGCAAAACCTTTATTCAATTCAGGAAAAAGTGGGCCCAAAATAAGTAGCCCAAACAATAAAGCACAAGCAAATTGCCCCATCTCTGCACTTATATTATAAAAAAACGTGTCTCCTACTTTATTGACTATTTTTTTTATGGAAACTTTTTCTCGCCCCTTTTCCTTGCCAAGAAATAATGTTCCAAAAAGAATAACTACCAACAAATAAGGATAGGATGATATATAAGGAGATCCAGATTCTCGCATGGCAAAGGGAATTATATCTAAAAATTGATAACCACCAAAAAGAGCAATAAAGCCTGCAATAAGTGCTGATGGCATATAAATATATTGAAATAATTTTATTTTTGAACGCAGAATATGCGCCACTATGAGCAATATAGACATTAAAGCAAAATCCATCAGCATTTCATAAGCACCATACATGTATTACCTCCTCAAAAAACCAGTTATAATCATATTTATTCCATCACAAACGATGGTTAATATTGATTTATATAAATTATTACGTCTTTCAATGTATTATTTCAGCTCGTATAATACAACAACTATGTACTTATATTGATAATTATCTCAATCATACGGGAAAGAGCGTATAACTATCTATACAAATTTGAAGTGCGAATACAAAAAATCTGGTGCAAAAGTTTTAAATACATAAAAGCAATACATTTCGCTATATATAGCTAAAAATATTTGTATTATAATACAATAATAGATGAAAGTACTATGCATATGCTTGATACTTTCACCTATGATTGTAAAAAATTTTTTCATCCATAAAGAAATAGTACAGCAATTACATACACTAATGACATTTGCTAAAAATGTATTTTATATACTTTTATATGCAAAATATTTAAAAACATATAAACACTATATAATTTTGCTGCTATTGCAGCACACAAAGATGTCAGCATGACAACGCACACCATTTTTCAACGGGCGAAAGTCGTAAACTGAAAGAGAACTGTTATACATATGTAGCATAGCCTTCCATAAAAAACTACATAATTTTAAAGTTTTTTATTACTTTTTATTAACATCTGCTAAACATTGGAAATAAAAACACAAAAATCATTGACATGCAAAAAAACAGACTTACTTTATTGTGTTAACAGCCTATTGAAAAGTCAGTTTCGAAAAAGTCATTCCCAAAATGTTACTTTTATTGTTTTCCTACAGGCTACTCAAAAACTATAGACATGAAGACGATGAAGCTTTTTGCCAAGAGAGTGTTGTCTTCACCTATTTGACTGGAGCAAAAAACAAATCTGACGATGTAGATTACCGTTTTTCAACATCCTGTTAAAGGAGCTTTACATGAAAAGTATACTTTGTCTTTGCCTTAGCCTTTGTTGCCTTTTTGCAGCACGCGTAAGCCATGCCCAAGACATGTCCACAATACCTTGCAGTACCTTTACAAAGGCTTCTGCTGGATCAAAATTTATGATATTATACTGGATGGATGGCTATGTAAGCGCAAAAAATAATAATACTATGATGGGTGACGATTGGACTATACAACTTAATAGCCATATAGAAAACCAATGTGCGGCCTATCCAGAAAAAAACGTTTTTGAAATTGTTAAGGATGTTCGTAAAAATATAGGCAAGGATGCACAAAAGAGTCAGGACAAAAAAGCAGATTAAACGATTTTGTTATTTGTCACCTGAAAAATGGGTGTAATAATGTGGACTTTTGCAACAGCTGCTAAGGTGTGAGTGCCTGTAATTATAATGATCTGCATAGTTTTTCAGTGCTGACTAAATGACGGTTAGCTTGCTAAAATTAAGACTCCTGCACAATTCATTGTGCGGAGTCTTATGGAGCGTTGACAGCAGTTAATGCGACCGATAAATCAAGAGTAGGCGCAATTTACTTGCGCTGTTAAGCGATTGATTTTCGTGCCTTTTAGGCCTGCACTGTAAATTTTTTGTTTTAAAAACTTTTTTACAATTTTCACAAAATTATACTGTAAAAGTAATTGTGCAGGACTCTTAAATTATGTGTTTTTCAGTGTACACTTCATGAAAGAAGCTGAAAAGCACCTTTACTGGCATTTTTCAGCTTCTGTGAAATTGTATCACCAATAACGTGAAAAAACTCTTTGCTATTGATATTTATTCATTATTTCTGCACCGGCTTTTTCCACATCATCTTTGAACTGCTGACGCGCAGCGCGCAATTTTTCTGCCAAACTTGCGTCTTGTAAGGCTAATATTTGCGCAGCAAGCCAAGCAGCATTACGTGCGCCAGCTTTATCAGTGGCTACGGTAGCCACAGGAAATCCCGGAGGCATTTGCACTGTTGAATATAGGGCATCAGCACCTGCCAAAGCAGAACCTGATACAGGAATACCGATTACAGGCTTAATGGTTCGTGCTGCCACAGCTCCAGCTAAGTGAGCTGCCATACCGGCGGCGCAGATAAAAACCTCGACACCATCTTTTTCTAAAGAGTCCATAAGTTGTTCTGTGCGCTCAGGTGTGCGATGGGCCGATGTTACAGTAAAAACAAAGGGAATTTCCAATTTTTTCAACAACTCAGCACAGGGAGCAATTTGTGGTTCATCTGAAATTGAACCCATAAAAATAGCAACTTTTACCATTTTTTATCCTTTATAATGTTTGTTTTAAACGACGAATGCCTTTAAGGCCAATATCTGTTCTATATTGTGCATTGTCCATAGAAATTTTTTCAAGCGCGGCATAGGCCAACGTTTGCGCTGCTGCAAGGTCTGCCCCTAGAGCTGTTACACATAAAACCCTGCCGCCTGTTGCTACAATCTTACCATCCTTAAGGATTGTTCCGCTATGAAAAACTTTTACATTATCCATGGCATCAGCATCATTAATACCGTTGATAACCATACCTTTTTCATAAGCGCCAGGATAGCCTTTGGAAGCAAGCACAATGCCAAGTGCAGCATCTGGCGTATATTTAAAAGCAATATTTGCTAAAGCACCATCAACGCAAGCTTGAAACACTTCATCAAGCGGAGTGAGTAAACGCATGAGCAAGGGTTGGCATTCAGGATCACCAAAACGAACATTATATTCTATAACTTTTGGCCCGTCAGCAGTTATCATAAGTCCTGCATAGAGCACACCTTTAAAGGGGTGCCCACGCTTTGCAAGTACACGCAAAATAGGTGCTATCACAAGTTCAATGGTGTGTGCAGTTTTATCTTCTGTAAGTACAGGAGCAGGTGAATATGCTCCCATGCCGCCCGTATTAGGGCCTTGGTCACCATCATAAGCAGCCTTATGATCTTGTGCTGAAGGCAAAGCCACAGCATGCGTTCCGTCACAAAAGCACAGAAAGGAAGCTTCCTCGCCTTGTAAAAACTCTTCGATAACCACAAGTGCGCCAGCTTCGCCATGAATTTTATGACACATCATATCCTGTAATGCACCAAGAGCTTCATGCTCTGTTTGTGCTACCACAACACCTTTACCTGCGGCTAATCCATCAGCTTTAATAACTATTGGTGCACCTTTACTGCGCACATAGGCACATGCGGCTTCATAATCAGTAAAGCGTTCGCTCGCAGCAGTAGGCACACCGCCTTCTTGCATCACATCCTTGGCAAAGGCCTTACTGCCTTCAAGTTGCGCACAATATGCATCTGGCCCAAAACACGCAAGGCCGGCAGCCTGCATGGCATCAGTAATACCTAGTGTAAGGGGGAGTTCAGGCCCAGGAACAACCATATCTACCTGTTCATCTAAGGCAAGCTGTACAAGGGCAGGAATATTATCTACGCCAATAGAAAATGTGCGCACGTTAGGTACGTTTGTGCCGCCATTACCCGGTGTTATAAGCACTTCTGTAACCGTATCACTTTGACACAATTTCCACACCAAGGCATGTTCTCTACCACCAGACCCAACTACTAATATACGCATCGATACTCCTTTAACAACATATTGTATGTAACATAGTATTTTGCAAAAAATTTTACTTTTGTATACAGTATTCTCTTTTCATTAGTTTACGACTATGCTACAAAGCCTTGCATCAATAGCCAGCTAAGGCTTACTATGCAGCATGTATAAACTAATATTTTTTGAAATACATATTTTGCGAGCTTGGGCTTAGCGCATTATATCAATACTACGTAGACACGTTCAGCCCATAGGCATTGCATACCCCGTCAACGTAAAAAAGGCAACACGCATTAGGAGCTAGTCAAAATGAGTACCAACACTTCTTTTTTATCCTCCGTGGAAGCATTTTGTTGTGATGCACAACACATGGAATCGCAACAACTCGCAGGAGTACGTTGGACCATAGGCCAAGCGCTCAAATCTCCCCAATATGCTGCTAAATTAGGAAATATTACCCCTGATGACATTCAAACTATGGATGACGTTCGTCAACTACCCTTAACTACCGTAGAAGATTTACGTGACGGCTACCCACTCCCCTTACTTTCTGTTCCTCAAGAAGATGTTGTACGTATTCATGCTTCATCAGGAACAACGGGAAAAAGAAAAATATTAGCGTACACACAAAAAGATGTGGATACGTTTGAATTACAGATGGCTCGCTGCTATGAAATGGCCGGACTTACCAAGCATGATCGAATGCAAATTGCTGTAGGCTATGGTCTTTGGACTGCTGGAGCCGGATTTCAGCATGGTGCTGAAAAATTTGGTGCCCTCACAATACCTGTAGGCCCTGGCAACCTTGATATGCACTTACAACTTTTGCAAGATATGCAAGCTACGTGTTTTGGAGCCACTTCATCCATGGCTTTATTACTTGCTGAAGAAGTAGAACGGCACGGACTTAAAGATAAAATTGCTTTACGTAAAATTATTTGTGGTTCTGAAACACGAAGTGAAAAAATGCGTATTGCCATTGATCAAAAACTTGGCCTTGAAGGTAGTTATGACATTGCAGGCATGACAGAAATGTATGGCCCCGGAACAGCCATTGAATGCCATGCTCATAATGGCTTACATTATTGGGCAGACCTTTTTCTTATCGAAATACTCGATTCCGAAACCCTTAAGCCTGTTGCGCCCGGAGAAATAGGCGAAATGGTAGTTACAAGCCTTTGCAAAGAAGCAAGCCCGCTCATACGCTATAGAACCCGTGATCTTTCACGCCTTCTGCCAGGTATATGTACGTGCGGCAGCCATATTCCACGGCATGACCGTATTCTTGGTCGTAGCGATGATATGATTATCTTTAGGGGCGTAAACATTTACCCCGGTCAGATTATGGATGTTATCGGTCAGTTTAATGAACTTGGCGGAGAATATCACATAGAGTTACAAAGAGATGAACACGCTGTTGACCATATGCAATTGGCCGTAGAGCGCCAAGATGGATTTTCAAAAGATATTGATACGACTCTTGCCGAAACCTTAAGCAAAACCTTACATACAAAGCTGATGGCAAGAGTGGATGTTAAGGTTGTAGACACAGGCACACTACCTCGTGCTTTTGGAAAATCCAAAAGAGTTACAGATTTGCGCTAGTATATTTTCATACGTTCACAACTGAATTGTTTAGTCGATAAATCAAGAGTAGGCGCAATTTATTTGCGCCGTTAAACAATTGATTTTCGTGCCTTTTAGGCCTGCACTGTAAATTTTTTGTTTTGAAAACTTTTTTACAATTTTCACAAAATTATACTGAAAAAGTAATTGTGCAGGACTCTTTTTTATGTGTTGCTCAAAAAGGCACGCTCACTCCAAATGCTCTTTCGAGGACGCTAGAAGCAAGTTTTGGCTCATTTTGTTAGGTTTACCCTTACGCGGCAAACTTTACGACCATTTCAATGAATATTCGTGTTATACATACCATAAAAAATATAAAAAAAAATATTCATCTATTTTTTTTTACCCTAGCAACATTTCCATTCTGTAAAAATATATCCCAAAAAGAATTTACGTATCCTTTATCACAGCAAAAAAAATTTTTTATTTGATGTTTCATTTCCTTCATAAGTAAATTTTTTTTTGCATTAATTCATTTTAAGCTTTAATAAAAGACACTTATAAAAAAAAGTAAATACCCATCTTTTTTTCATGGGTACTTGCTTTTTTATATTAAATATACTATGTGGGAATTATCTTTAGAAAGTAATTTCATAATTAAGTATTGCCAAGTATACAAAAGCAAATAAACACAATATGCAGGTTTTTTTGTATCTTGCAATACAAAAAACATCAAAGGAGATGCTATATGGCAACTGTTAATCAAAAAATGCCAATATTGGAAGATGAAAATTTAACAACAAAACACAGCAAGAGCCCTCCTTTTTCAGGCTCTGAACGAAAACGGGAATTTTTTGCTAATCCCATTTGGATGGTAGATACCTCTCGTGAATGGGAAAGTATGCTACACCTTGGCCGTTATGTAACGTTTAAAACCAAGGAAGTAATTCCAATTACACAAGATGACCAAAGCGGTTTTTATTATCTTAAATATGGTAAGGCCAAAGCTACCTATCAAGATCAAGAAGGAAAGGAAGTAGCATTGTATCATTTGGGAGAAGGCACCCTCATGTATGATTTAACTATCCATGATTATACATCTCACTATCTTTTTCATGCTATTACTCCTGTTGAAGCCTACTTTTTTACTGACTCTCTATATCTTAATGAGCAATTTATTACTGAATATCCACGCCATGCGTTAAGTCTTATCAGGTCGCAAGCTCTCAAAAATTTATATTTTATGCGCCGTATTATAAATATCGCAGGTGGAAATGCTTTTGCCAATACATGCAAGCTTATGCTTGAACTTTCTCGCAGCTATGGTAACGCACTAGAAGTACCTCTTGGCGTTACTCATGAAGAAATCGCCTCCTTACTTTGCGTTCGACGTTCATGGCTTGGAAAAATTTTGCGTCGCTTAAAGGATGAAGGAGTTATTACAAGATGTACTAAGTCTCGTCTTGTAATCGCTGATCTGAATAAACTAGCTGCCTATGCCAATCAATAAACACTCATAAATACAACAGCCCCAAGTTCAATACGCACTTGGGGCTGTTTTTTATTCAAACATGAAGCTCTTTACGACCTTACACATTTACTATAGAATAATCTCATATTATATGTATATATGAATTGCTGTTTTTTATTCAGCATTTTTCACCTTCAGGAGAGCACCATGTCCACAAATTCGGCACGAAGCAATGCTATCTTAGCCATTACCAATTATCGTCCATCACACGCACCTTTAAATTTTGTAGAAACAAAACCACAAGATATTTTTGCATGTAATGTCTTTAGCGATAAAATCATGCGCGAACGTTTACCAAGAGCCATCTATAAGGCTTTGCGCAAAACCATTGACTTTGGTGAAAAACTTGATCCAACACTTGCAGATACAGTGGCAGCAGTCATGAAAGACTGGGCCATTGAAAAAGGCGCCACTCATTTTACACACATCTTCTACCCCCTCACAGGTACCACAGCGGAAAAACACGATAGCTTTATACAGCCTGACGGCTATGGAGGGGTGTTGGCTGAATTTTCAGGTTCTATGCTTATTAAGGGTGAACCTGATGCCTCTTCTTTTCCTTCCGGTGGTCTGCGCTCAACCTTTGAGGCGCGTGGCTATACCGCTTGGGATGTAACTAGTCCAGCCTATATTATGGAAAACCCTAATGGAGTATTTTTATGTATTCCTACTGTGTTTCTTTCTTGGACTGGCGTTGCTCTTGATAAAAAAACCCCTCTTCTACGCTCTAATCAATGCCTAAATAAAGAAGCAAAACGACTTTTGCGCATTTTTAATATAGAAACAGAACTGCCCATCATTCCCTTTGCTGGCATTGAGCAAGAATATTTTCTTATCGATGCAAATTTTAACTTTGCAAGACCAGATATTCACCTAGCTGCACGAACTCTTTTTGGAGCACGCCCTGCCAAAGGGCAAGAATTCAGTGATCAATATTTTGGTGTTATACCGCAGCGTGTTTTGTCATTTATGATGGAAGTAGAAAGAGAGTTATATAAACTTGGGGTTCCCGTTATGACCCGCCATAACGAAGCAGCTCCAAGCCAATACGAAATTGCTCCGCGCTACGAAGCTGGTAACTTAGCTGTTGATCATAACCACTTAATTATGACCACACTGCGTAATGTTGCCAAACGCTATGGTTTAAAATGCCTCTTACACGAAAAACCCTTCAGAGGTATTAACGGTTCAGGTAAACATCTTAACTATTCCATAGGAAACGCTGAATTAGGTTCGCTTTTTGACCCTGGTGATACTCCGCATGAAAATGCCAAGTTTATGGTTTTTTGCGCTTGTATGATTCGTTCCGTACACAAATATGGCGCACTTTTGCGCGCATGTGTTGCCAGTGCAAGTAATGACCACCGCCTCGGAGCTCATGAAGCACCCCCAGCCATTATGTCCGTTTTCTTAGGTGATCAACTCACCGATGTTTTTGAGCAGTTTCGCGCAGGGCAGGTCAAAGGAGCCAAGGGCAAACGACTCATGAATGTTGGCGTTGATACTCTCCCAACATTACCAGCTGACCCAGGCGATCGAAATCGCACAAGTCCCATTGCCTTTACTGGTAACCGTTTTGAATTTCGAGCCGTTGGCTCTAGTCAATCGGTATCTGGCCCCCTCAGTGCTCTTAATACCATCATGGCTGACTCCATCGCCTATGCTGCTGACTTCTTAGAAAAAGCATGTGCAGACGATAAAATACCCCTTAACGATGCTGTACAAAACCTTATCCAAAATATTATTGAAGATCACAGTGCTGTCATCTTTAATGGTGATGGGTACTCTGACATTTGGCACAAAGAAGCTGAAAGACGCGGCCTACCAAACTTACGTACTACTCCAGAAGCACTTCAAGCTTTTACCCAACCGGAAATATTGCGCCTCTTTGAAAATCAGGGAGTTCTTAGTAGTACGGAGCTTAAAGCACGCAAAGAAATTTACTTTGAACAGTATTGTAAAAGCATTCGGTCAGAAGCCATGCTCGTAAAGCGTATTGCCAATACGATTATCTTTCCTTCTGCCATACGCTACCAAGGTGAATTAGCTGCCACATGCGCTAGCCTAAAAGCCATAGGACAAAATTATAAAACGACAACCCTAGACGAAGTCACTGAATACGCACGTAAAATGCAAGAGGCCCTTGGAAAATTGCATAAAAAAATGGATGCAGCACAAAAAAAAGAAGCCTATTCGCAAGCCCAAGCAGAATTTTATTGCAATCAAGTACTACCTTGTATGGAAGAAGTTCGTAAATGGGCAGACAACTTAGAAGACATTATAGCAGATGACTTATGGAACTTGCCTAGTTACCAAGAAATTCTTTTCAGCAAATAGCTTACGATTCCATGTATCTTGGGGGAAAGGGGTATTTTTACATACGCTAAAAATTATTCCTCTTTCCCCTTTCTCACACAAAAATATACATAAGCCACATTGTATGACAAAAATCACCAGAAATACGCATTCCATGCGCGTATTTCTGGTGATTTTTCTGTGTCCTCTTAAGGTGTGAATGCCTGTAGTTACCATAGTTTGTATGGTTTTTCAGCGCCGATTACTTAGTCGATGCTGAAAAACGCATTTCCATGCGTGTTTCAGAAAGGCACGCTCACTCCAAATACCCCTTTAGGGCCGCCAGAAGCAAGTTCTGGCTTATTTTACGTGGCGCAAAATTTTTCTTACCGAAAAATTTCGTTAGTCGGCACTTAAAAAGTAAGTGCGCTAGTGACAAAAACTTGCCGAAAAAGTCGCATTTCATGCTTGGTTTTGGTAATTCTCTAGGTTATCCCTTGCATATTAAGTGTACAATTACAAATAGTTGCTTAGTTTTTCAGTGCCGACTACTTAGCAAAGCCCACAGCGCGACGTTCACGAATAACCGTTACGCGAATCTGCCCAGGATACGTCATATTTTTCTCAATTTTTTGCGATATATCCTTACACAATACGTAGGTTGTGTCATCATCCACATTTTCTGAGTTTACCATAACGCGAATTTCGCGCCCTGCCTGTATAGCATAAGCCTTGGCTACTCCGTCAAATGATGTGGCAATACCCTCAAGGTCTTCCAATCTTTTTACATAATTTTCTAAAAGTTCCTTACGTGCACCTGGGCGTGCGCCGGATAATGAATCCGCCGCCTGCACAAGCACTGCAAGTGCCGTTGAAGGTCGCTGATCTTCATGGTGCGCTGCAATAGAATGAATTATATCCTTACCTTCATTATATTTTTTAGCAATATCAGCGCCAATAAGTGCGTGTGGGCCTTCAACTTCATGGTCAACGGCCTTGCCTATATCGTGTAAAAGACCTGCTCGCTTAGCTTTTTTAATATCCATGCCAAGCTCAGCTGCCATCATTCCACACAAAGCCGAAACTTCTAATGAGTGTTGCAATACATTTTGCGTAAATGATGTACGATAACGCAACTGCCCAAGTAAACGCACAATTTCTGGGTGAATACCATGCACACCTGCATCAAATGTTGCTTGTTCGCCAATTTCTCGCAACTGCACATCAAGCTCTTGCTCACATTTTAATACTATATCTTCAATGCGCGCAGGATGAATACGACCATCTTGTATTAAGCGTTCAAGAGCCATACGTGCAATTTGTCGACGTAAAGGACTGTATGATGAAAGAATAACTGTTTCTGGCGTATCATCAATAATAAGGTCTACTCCGGTAGCAGCCTCTATAGCACGAATATTACGCCCTTCACGGCCAATAATTCGCCCCTTCATATCTTCACTTGGCAATGTGACCGCAGTAACCGTTTGTTCTCCTACATAATCACCAGCATAACGCTGTATGGCATTGCAAAGAATTTCTTTGGCTTTACGGTCTGCAGTTTCTTTTGCTTCTGTTTCAATAAGACGAATCATACGTGCAGCTTCATGGCGAGTACGCGCCTCAACTTCTTCAAAAAGCTTTGCCTTAGCCTCATCAGAAGTAAGACCAGAAACTTCTTCTAAACGTTTTTCTTGCTCATCAATACGAATTTGTAAATATTCTTCTGATTCAATAATGTTTCTTTCCTTACGAACCAGTTCTTTTTC
>CAYJOQ010000054.1:0-14251 GCA_964371825.1 uncultured Desulfovibrionaceae bacterium | reverse complement strand
ATGGCTAGCGCCAGTGCTCCAAAAAACTCCGCACAATGAATTGTGCAGGAGTCTTGTTTCTGGCGTCCCCAAAGGGGTATTTGGAGGCAACGTGCCTTTCTGAATAATACGTGAAAACGTGTTGTTCAGCGTCGACTACCTAAAATACGCACTGAACATGCTTTTGGTGACCCTGAAGGGAGTATTTAGAGCGTTGAGTACATATTTTGGAATTTTTTTGTAGAATTATAAATAGTAATGATTCTTTATATGTGGGTGAATTCTTAGCAAATTGTTGTGAATAATTTTTTTTTAGGGAAAAAAGATATTTGCCTATTTTTTTTGCATACAGTATGGTTAGACATTAATATTTTTTATGGGAAGGCATTATGCTTACTTTAATTTTAGCGGTGGGCTTTGCGCTCGTTATTTCTGCCATATGTTCGCTTACAGAAACCATGCTTTATTCTGTTTCGTGGGCTCATATTGAGGAATTACGTAAAAAGGGTAAAACGTCAGGAGAAATACTCTTCTTAATGCGTGCTGAGGTAGAAAAACCCATTGCGGCTGTCTTAACCTTAAACACTATTGCCAATACAGCTGGCTCAGCTGTGGCTGGTGCGGCATTTACGGCAGTGTTTGGTTCTATATATATGGGAGTTTTTGCTGCCATATTTACGTGTCTAATTTTGATTTTTGGTGAAATTATTCCAAAAACCATAGGGGTTGTATACGCAAATGGTGTTTCAAACTTTATGGCGCGGCCTCTTTTTATTCTTACAAAACTTCTAATGCCAATTATTTGGCTTTCTAGCTTAATTACGCGTATGATATCACCTTCTAAGGGCGGACCACAAATGTCAGAAGACGACATTCGCGCCGTGACCAGCCTTTCTCGTAAGGCCGGACTTATTCAGCCATATGAAGAAAGTACCATTCGCAATGTTCTTTCATTGGATAAAAAGCGTGTGTGGGATATTATGACTCCACGCACAGTAGTATTTTCCTTACCGGTAGATCGAGATCTACATGAAGCTTGTAAGGTTCCGGACATATGGCATTTTAGTCGCATTCCGTTGTATACTGATAATAACGAAGATATTATTGGCATTGTAGAGCGGCGTGCCATTGCAAGAGCTATGGCTGATGGCAAAAAATGTACCTTGGGCGATTTGATGGTACCGGTATTTTTTGTACAAGAAAGTCAAACTCTGGATAAATTGTTGCAAGAATTTCTTAATTCACGCACCCACCTTTATGTCGTATTGGATGAATACGGCGGCTTGGCGGGTGTGGTTTCTCTTGAGGATGTGCTTGAGGAAATATTGGGGCGTGAAATTGTAGATGAAAGTGACGCTGTGGCAGACTTGCGAGAGCTTGCAAAACAAAGACGGCAGGCAGCCACAGAACGAACAGTTTCCGCCGTGGGAAAAAAGGACTAAAGGTAAACTCGTATGGCAAAGAAAAATACCACATCTACATACATTGTGGCATTATTGCTTTTTTTAAGTGGCGCAGGCTACTTAATGTATTCGGGCCTTACAGAAAATAGTGTGTATTTTTTAAATGTATCAGAAGCTCTAGCAGTGGAGAATGATAAATTAAAGGCTGCAAGACTTTTTGGTACGGTTGGTGCTGAGAATATTCAAAACGTAGAGAATGGAGCAGGGGTGATTTTTCAGCTTGTTGATGCTGAAAATACTAATAAAGCTCTTGTTGTACGTTATCATGGTGCTGTGCCGGATACGTTTAAAGCTGGTGCAGAGGTCATTGTGGAAGGCGGTCTAGCGGGAGATGGTGTATTTTCTGCCAAAACTCTTATGACCAAATGTCCTTCTAAGTACGAAAAGCAAAATAGACAAAGCTAGTTTACGCGTGCTCATTTGCCGTGTTGTAACGTTTTAATTGTCCTTAGAGCGAAGTTTTTGAAGGAGCCTTTGCTCTCTTTTTGCGTGTAACGAAAAATGTTAATATGTAAAATATGTGCATTTTTACATATATTCTGGAGTATTCATGTATATTTTTGCTTATGGAATGCTTATTCTTGCTCTGTTGTGTTCACTTGGGGGGGCTGGTATTGCAATATTGCAATTAAGCCAAGGGCAAGATTCTGCCCTCAAGGTTGTTGAAAAAGCGCAAATGATAATGTCAGCAGCCCTTGTGTTAGCTTCTGCCTTACTTTTGCATGCCCTTTATTGGAATGACTTTTCTCTTGTATATGTAGCTAGTTATACAGACAAAATACTACCTATTTTTTATCGTTTAACAGCTTTTTGGGCCGGACAAGCAGGATCATTGCTTTTTTGGGCTCTTTCTGTGGCTCTTTGTGGAACATTCTTTTCCTTTACGCGTTCGTATAAGAGCCTAACAACAGATACTCGTTTGTGGTTTTGGGTATTTTTCTTAGGTATTATGGGATTTTTTGCTCTACTACTTACAGGATGGAGCAATCCATTTATGATGCAAACTCCAGCGCCTCTAGATGGAAATGGTCTTAATCCTTTATTACAAAATCCCGGTATGATTTTTCACCCTCCATTGCTTTTTTGGGGTTATGGTGGATTTGTTATTCCCGGATGTCTTGCCTTGGCGCAAAGTCTTTCTGAGCGAGAAAGTGAAGAAGATTCGTGGATTTTAGTGGCGCGCCCCTTTACATTACAAGCATGGCTCTTTTTGACAGCAGGCATTGTGCTTGGAGCTTGGTGGGCATATATGGAACTTGGCTGGGGCGGGTACTGGGCATGGGATCCTGTAGAAAATGCTTCTATTATTCCATGGCTTATAGGAACGGCTGCCATTCATACCACCATAATAGAGCAGCGTCGAAATAAACTTGGTCGTACCAATGTTTTTCTTATGGCGTTAACAACTGTGTCTGCTTTTTTTGCTACATACTTGGTGCGTAGCGGTGTTGTAAACTCAGTTCATGCTTTTGGTGATGGTGGTGTTGGAACGCCTTTATTAATTTTTATTCTTGCATCTACAGCCCTTGCTTTTTGGGTTTCGTATATGGGGTATAACAGCCGAAATAATCTTGCCGGTATTGATAGCCGTGAAGGTATGCTTGTGATGACAGCATGGGTATTTCTTATGCTTTCGGTTATTATTTGCGTAGCTACGCTCTGGCCTCTTATTTCTACCTTATGGTCTGCGCAATCCCAAGGTCTAGATGCGAATTTTTATAATAGGGTGTGTTTACCGCTTTTTGCACTTATTGCTGTTATTTTAGCTTTTTGTCCGTGGCTTGGCTGGAATGGCGGTGTGCGTGACACTAAAAAAATTCTTATTGTAGTGGCAAGTTTAGTGATTACAGCCATAGCGTTGTGGTTTGCAGGTTATCGACAGCATACAGCCTTTATAGGCACAGCAGCAAGTGTGGCAGCCCTTGTGTCTATTGTTCTGTTGTATTGTGAAAAATCTGTGCGCGCGCAGCCTGCCTCTGTGGCGGCTCATGGGGTACACGTGGGCTTATTGCTTATTGTAATAGGGGTAGCATTTTCTGGGCCATATAAATTTGAAAAAGATTTATCCATTGGCGAAGGTGAAATAGCCATTCTACGTGATTATCAAGTTAAGCTTGTGGAATCTGTAGAGGGTACTTCGCCTGGATTTGAATATTTAGAAGCCCGCTTACAAATTTTGCGCGGTGATGAAATCATAGGTATGTTGTATCCGCAACGCAGAATTTATGAAAAATTTGGGCGTCAGCAATTTTCTGAGGCGGCAACCATATTTAGCCTTGGCGATGAACTCTATGCTTCTTTATTGGGGGTAGATGCTAAGGGTAAAATGGTGGTTAAGGTGAGTATTAATCCCTTAGTCAATTGGATTTGGGTGGGTGGAACACTTATGTGTCTCTTTCCTTTCCTAGGTCTTAAGCGGCGCAAGAAAGAAGCATAAAAGGGCATGCAATATGCTTAAAGTGCAAAATGTAAGTAAATTTTTTGGGCAACGCTGCATTCTTAAGGATGTTTCCTTACATGTGCCTGCAGGCTCTATTTTCTTACTTATGGGTGCTAATGGTGCCGGAAAATCAACGCTGTTGCGTATAATGGCTGGCTTAAGTAAGCCTAGCCTTGGAACTATACACTATGCAGTTGACGAAGGCCAAAGGGGATACCTTGGGCATAGCACATTTTTATACCCCGCTTTAACAGCATGGGAAAATTTGCTTTTTTGGGCGCAAATGTATGATCTTCCTCTAAGCGACCATGCCGGCTCGCTTCAAGAACGGATAAAAGAAGTGTTGGAAAGAGTGGAATTGCGTAATTTTGCCCATGAAAAAGCAGGTATTTTTTCAAGAGGTATGTCGCAGCGGCTTAATCTTGCAAGGGTATTGTTATTAAAACCAAGTCTTTGGCTTTTGGATGAACCAAGTACAGGGCTTGATACGAGTTCAGTGGCATTGTTACGCCGTGAGGTTTTAAGAGCAAAAGAAGAAGGCGCAGGTATTGTGTGGATTAGCCATGATAAAGAAGGCGATACGCCACTGGCTGATTGCATTATGTCTATTAAAAATATGCGCTTATGTACGGAGCAGGCCTATGTGTAAGGCTGTGTGGGCCTTAGTTCGTAAGGATATTTGTTTAACCTTTGGGCGCGGCTCAGGGCTAGTGCAAGCATTGCTTTTAGGCTTACTCTTGCTCTTTGTTTTTAGCCTTTCACAAGAGGTGGGCTCGCGCATGTCTGCACAAGGGGCAGCGGCTATTTTTTGGCTAGCTTCTGCTTTTTGTCAGGTTCTTGTATTTAACATGCTCTATGGTATTGAAGAAACAAATAATACACGGCAAGCATTGTTACTTATGCCTCAACCCATACAAGTTATATGGATATCTAAGGCTTTGGCGGGCTTTATACTACTTTGTATAGCGCAAATGGTATTTTTACCTGCAGCCATAATTTTTTTAGGGCAAGAAATATCACCATTGTGGCCTGAAGCCTTACTTATGGTATTCTTGGTAGATGTGGGCATGGTCGCACTTGGTTCCTTGCTTGGTGCTCTTTCGCAAGGGCAAGCAGCACGAGAATCTTTGTTAAGTATTATTTTATTTCCTTTGCTAGTGCCGTTGTTGCTGGCCGGAATTCGTGTGGGTTCCGGAGGCTTTTCTGAGCAATTGGCAGAAGGCGTTGGCGATTGGATGGGGGTGGCCTTTGCTTTTGACGCATTGTTTTTGGCTGCCGGCCTAGTATTATTTACCTATATCTATATGGGGGAGGACTAAATGCCCCTGAAATCAATAGTGTTAGTAATGGCTGTTGTTGGCGGTCTTGCCATGGCAGTGAGTCAATGGTTTATATTTATGTATGCGCCCATTGAGGCTGTTATGGGTATTGTACAAAAGGTTTTTTATATTCATCTGCCCTTGGCATGGTGGTCTTTATTAAGCTTTTTTGTGGTGTTTATAGCGTCAATAGCCTATATTCGTACCCGTAAAAGCCATTGGGATGCTCTTGCCTTGGCAGCAGCAGAGGTGGGCGTTTTGTGCGGAACCCTCATGCTGGTAACAGGCTCTATTTGGGCCAAGCATTCGTGGGGCGTATGGTGGACGTGGGACCCACGCCTAACTACTGCTTTAATTATGTGGTTTATATATGTTGGGTACTTGATTTTACGTGGCCTTGATATGCCTGAACAGCGTAATGCGCTTTTGCGTGCCGTGGTAGGGATTGTGGCCTTTATTGATGTGCCCTTGGTGTTTGTTTCAGCGCGCCTTTGGCGTTCTATACATCCGGCAGTTTTCGCCTCTAAGGGGGGCGGATTAGATGCTGAAATGCGTACAACTGTCTTTGTTTGTTTGGCATCATTTGGTTTTATTTGGGCGTGTTTAGTGTTTTTGCGTAAAAAACAACTTGAACAAAAGGCTCAATTGGAAAATATGTTACAATATTCTACCTCTACTATGGAGTAAATATGTCTAATATAGTATGGCTTATGGCTGCAAATGTGGCCTTTTGGCTTGGTATTGCCGCGTATGTATGTTTTTTAGCTAAGACACAGCAAGGTTTAGAAAAACGCTTACAAATGAAGGAGAGCATAGATCATGAATAATCCTTATCTTTCTGTAGGTGCTAAAGTAACCCTTGCATGTATGTCAGTGGCTATACTTGTGATGTTTGGTGCTTCGCTTATGCAGCGTTTAACCAATCCTTCCTTAATAGTGCCTGCGCGCGAAAGTGTTGGTATGAGTGCAGAAGAAGCTGAAGCAAATCGCGTTTCAGCTGAAATTGGTATGCATATGCAAGAAATAAAAGAAAATCCCAATGATGTTGCGAAGCTTATGCACTTGGCAGATTTGTTAATTCAAACGCAGCAATGGCAATCTGCAGAAACCTTTGTGCGCAGAGCCCTTGATGTTGATCCCAAGGTAACTAAAGGGCGCTATATTTTGGGTATGATTTTATTTAATCAAGAAAAATATACCGATGCAGCCCTTGAGCTTGAAAAGGTTTTTGAACTCGGAGAAGACTCTGCAGCTCGATATAGTCTTGGCGTGCTAAATATTTATTATTTAGATAAAATCTCAGAAGGGCAAGCGCACTTACAAAAAGCGCTAGAAGACCCTAATTTACCGGTGGAACTCAAAGAAACCATTCAAGAAGAGTTACAGAAAAAATAGAACTGCAATATTTGTATAGGAAATATTATGAGTCAAAAAACACAGCGAAATCGTAGAAACAAGGAAGTTAGTCAATCAGAGTCAGGTAGTGCCTATGTTCGTAAGAGCACCTTAGTGGTTGCTGTGATTGCAGCCTTATTATGTGGTGTATATATAGGAACTCTTATGTCAAGCTTTACGGGGCAAAGTGCTACGCAATCTGTGGCCAATACTGGTGGGTCTGCACCTGCCGATGACCAATCTGATTTGGCAGCGCACATTGCACAAGCTAAAGAGGCTACAGAAAAGAACCCTCAAGATGCACAAGCTTGGATTCATCTTGGTAATCTATATTATAATGCCGGAAAAGCCGCAGAATCTGTAATGGCGTATACAAAGGCTTTGGAAATTACGCCCAATAATGCAAATGTGCTTACAGATCGAGGAACAATGTATCGTGAGCTTGGTAAATTTGATTTAGCCATTGAATCTTTTAAACGTGCTTCAAATATGGATCCATCGCATGAAAATTCTTTGTTTAATACAGGCATTGTTTTGTACTTTGACCTTGGGCGCAAGGCAGAAGCAAGAGAAGTGTGGAAGAGTTTATTACGTATGAACCCACGTTTTTCTACGCCCACAGGGCAAAGCTTAGAAAATATGTTGCGAGATCTGCCATAAGTGTGATTAATTGACATAGTGCAGCTAATTTTCATTGCTGTAGATATTACCTACATGTCACTTGCAAGTGACATGTAGGTTTGAGATAAGAAAAGTATATGTACTTGTGCTTGTGAGCATAGAAATATATTTTCAAGCATGAATGAGTCGACATTGAATAATAAAACAATTGTTTAGTATAAAAATACTTCTGAAAAAAGTAGTTTTTTCTCTGTCGGCGAGCAAAATAAGCCAGAACGTGCTTCTGGCGGTCGCGAAGCTGTAGTAGAAGCGAGCGTGCCTTGAGAAAAATGCGTGGAGACGTGTTTTTCAAATTCGATAAACTATTCACGGAGGCTACTTATGACAAGAGTGTTGCGTCTTTTGGGAATAAACTCATGGCTCGCTTGGAGTGTGGCTGGGGTAATAAGTGCCTTTGCTATGCTCTTTCCTCTTGCCTTGTGGGAGGGGTGTGTGAACATGGCCCATGCGGCACAGATAAGTCCTTTAGTTCCAGCCAATCCGAGCGCAAATGCCATACCCATGCTTAATCATTTTGATGTGTATTTGGATGATACAGGCCAAATGACTATTGATGAGATGGCACAGCAAAATATGCAAGAAAAATTCACCCCTTATGCAACGTCTTCCTTGCCTAAGCAAACAGGGGCATTATGGTTACGTTTTACTGTGGCAGAGCGCAATACAGGAACTAGACCTGCGACCATGCTTTTAGACTTAGGTCAGGCTATTCCTGAAAAGCCACTCTTGTATATTCCTCAGTATAATGCGCAGACGCAGCAACAAGAATGGCATATGTTCTCACCTGAAGAAGATGCAGTATTTTTGATGCCAGAAGCTCAAGATGACTCCATAACGTCCTATGTACGCCTTGATGGCGCTCCTAGTATATGGTTTAACCCTATGCTGCGCACGCCAGACAATGCTGCAGCAAGTTTTGAACGTATTGCCAAACCAGCTGCAGTGGTGGCCCTTGCAATAGTTATGCTGCTTTGTATTCTACGTGGGCTTACTGAAGCTGGCCAATGGCGTATTTGGGTGGGGCTGTATACGGCTGTTGTGTTCATATATGCCTATATGGGACTACCTGTAACCAGTGCAGGATATATAACGCTAGAATATATGCTACCTGTAATAACGCCGGGCTTAGCTATTATATTACTGTCACATGTTGCGCGCCATTTATTGCGCAGCTATCAAACTGCACGAAGCATTGATTGGCAATATAGAGTGCTTGTTGGTGTGGGCTTTGTGATGGCTTTATTGCCTCTTTTGCCAGGGCTTGCATGGCTTAGTCGCTATTTAGAACTTTGGCCACTTACTATTTTACTCTTTGTACCAACTACCATAGCCGCATGGCTTAGCGGCACACCGGGAGCACGTCGCTTTTTACTTGGCTGTTTTTTACCTCCTCTTGGGGTTGCCTTAGCCTTTGCTGGTATGGAAGGTTTTGACTTTATACCTAATTCCATTTTAGGCACCCTACCTTTATGGGGTGTCGCACTTGGTGCACTCGTTATTGCAGGAACAGCATCGCCTACTGAATATGCTGCAAAGGGAGAGATTCAACGTCAAGCAGCCATGAGCAAGGAAGCCATGGAAACGTTAGTAGATGAAGACCCGAATTTGCGACTTGTAAGTGTGGGCGAAGCGCAAAGCGTAGAAGAAACGGTCAATACGGAGCAAAATGGGCAAAATAGTGCACAACTTGAAGAGTATTTGCGTTGGCCTATGGATGATTTGTTACGGCACATAACAGCTCTAGAATCTTGCGCATTGCCTATGGCTGCACGAGAGCATATGAGTCAACTTTCGCAAGCATGCAGAGATATATCAAAGGCCATTAGTGCTCCAGCTAAGGAGCATAGCGTAGTACAAAGCCTTGGTGGAATTAAGGAAAATATTTTTGATTTGCAAAGTTTATTACGCCAAGCACATGATAGTGTTTCTGCAGTAGCTGATAGTAAAAACATAGCGCTATCGTGGTTTATGCCTCCACAATTAGGTAGAGTGTATAGGGGTGATGCTTTGCAATTGCTCTTTGTTTTGCGCCTGCTTTTAGAAAGTGCCGTGCGCGCAACGCATAGAGGTGCCGTGCAGCTTTCGGTACGGCGTGTGCCTGAAAGCGTAGATCCTGGGAATTTGCTTTTTACTGTTACGGACACCGGCACAGGAAAACCTCCTCAAGAGCGTAGTGTGTCATCTTTAGCTCGAGCATGGGAGCTTGCCGCCAGTTGTCACGGTTTTCTTGGGGTAGAAACCAATGCTCATGGAGCCTCCATTTCATTTACTGTGCATTGTGAAATCACCGCACAAGATATGCTCCACACAGCAGAAGAAGAAAATCAAAAAAGTCGAGTGCTCATCGTTTCTGATAGTGCAGATAATAGGCAGTTATGGGCATTTTTTATAGATAATATGCCTTGCACTGTGCTTGAAGCCCGCACCGGTGAAGAGGCCTTGGCGCTCTATAAAGACGATCCTGTGCAGATTATTCTTTTTGATGCACGTATGCCAAGTTCAGTATTACAAAATACTATAGAGGCCTTGCACAGCCATGAAGAAAGAAATGAACTTGCACGTGCTACATGTTTAGCTATTTCTGCTCCGCGCGAAGAACGTGAAACGTTGCAAGCCATGGGCTTTGAGTATGTCTTACCTTTGCCCACTACTCGTTCAGATTTACGTGGTTGCATTGACAGTATTTTAGAAGAATATAATCAGCGTATTTTGCAAAGAGAAGATACTCAAGAACCGGAAAGTCCTCGTATGTTAATGTATTCTGAGCCACAAGAAACAGAAGATGTTTTAAAGTATCCTGATTTTATGCAGGCTGAAGATACTGAAACAGATACGGATGCAGATGCACAATACGAAACGATGGCAGAAAATGTTGCAGAACCATTGCATGAGCCCTCAGTATTAGAAACGCCTATGCAAGATGTTTTATCAGCACAAAGCACTAATGATACAGGAGAAAAAATTCCTGAACTTGACGCATTATTGCAAGCTATACCTGATACGCCATCTTCAAAAACCTTTATTCCCAATGATGCTGGTATTGAAAGTGTTCATGACGATGATGAAATTATAGATACCGGTATGCCCATTTTAGATATGCATGCTCCTGTAAGTAGTGTACCAGAAGCTGCGCATGTACAAAATACATCGGCATTAAACTTACATATAAAAGGGGCAGCTTTTACGGAATCAGCGCTACAAAAAGCAGCAGAAGAACTTGTGGCAGAGATAAAAGAGCCCTTGCTTATGCCAAATCCTCAAGAAAATGCACAATCTTTGAGCGAAGGGATTTTATTGCTTGATTTGGATGCACACCAAGAATCCTCAGATGTTGTGAGCCGTGATGAAGCGGCAGCTGTGGCTGAAGAATCGCTTGCGGCTGTTGAACCAAATGTGACCCCGCAAACATTGCCTCCACACGAAGAAGTAGAAACACAAGATAGTGCGTTATCAAGAATTTTTGATGAAGCCATGCAAGCAGATGTGTTTGAACCCTTGGTTCTTGATCCAAGGCATGATGCTTTACCAAAGGAGCAAAAAGGCTCTTCTTCCTTGGTGCAGAAAATGAAGTTAGCTGCAATTTCAAGCGTTACACAAACCAAGAATGATAAAAAACAAGCTCAAGCAGAGCAGCAAGAAAGTAAGGCATCACGTCCTGCGCCTTCTGAAGATAAGAGTAATGCCGTATATGTGTCTTCACTTGTAGATGTTGGAAGCATGCGCACTGGCGGTGATTGGGTGGGTGAACCAAGACCTAGGCAAAATGTCGCTGAGTCAAGGGGTGAGCATACTAAGACAGAACAAAATGTAGGCACACCAAAACCAGTAAGGGCAAAACCCAATCAAGTGAAGCAGAGCTCTATGCAGCAAACACCAATGGAAGCAACCTTGCCTCGCAGTACACCTGTGCAAGCAAAGGAACGCACGGTGCAAGAAAGACAGCAAGGTGGGCATGAATGGGTAGGTGAGCCAAGGCCGCGGGCTGCAGCAAAAACGCCTCAAGAGCCGGTGAAGAAAAAGCCCATTATAGTAACGACTAAAACTAAACCTGTCATTCGTCTTGGTGTCAATAAAGGGCAAAAGGGGGCAAAAGTTGTTCCTGCCCAAGAACAAGTACATACACCAACTGCAACACAAGCAGCTAAAGTGCAGCCTAAAGTTACAATGAAGAAGGCAGAGGTTGCTCCAAAAGAAGAACGTATTGCGCAAGCAGTGGTTGAAGCGTTAAATGTGCCATTGCCTCAGGCTGTAGCTCAAGATAGTGAAATGAAAAAGCCCGTTGTACAAACAGAAGAACCATCAGTAGTACCCATTGCACCAACTCCAAAGGCAGAATCTAACATAGAAGCCAGAGATCAGCTGAGGGATGAAGCAACGAAAATACAACAAATTATGTCTTTTGCCACTGCGCAAGAGGATGAAATTGAAGAAATTGAAGAAAAATCACCTCTTGACAATTTGTTGCGCGACATTGATATTTGGATGCTGGATGCAAAAAAACAATTTGCTCAAGGTAGTGCAAAAGGTGTAGAAACGGCAGCAGGCTTTATTGCTAGCAATGCAGAAGGTTTTGGCTTGCGCACCCTTGGTCGACTTGCACGAACTGTCGAAGCTGCTGCAAGAGCAGAGGACCATGAGGCCCTCGGCGACTTATTGCCAGAATTGGAAATAAATGTAGAGCGAAATCGTATTGCCATGAAACAATAACTTTTTGGAGGAGTCATGAGTTATAAACGTATATTGCTTCCCGTTAGTGGAAAATTTGCCGGAGATCGTGCTTGCAAGGCTTTAAAGCACGCAAAAAATCTCTTGGATAGTGGTGAAATTGTAGCGTTGCATGTGTACGCACCTCTTTCGCAACGTGTGGGCGGAGAAGCCCACTCCGACCTTGCTCATGAAGCTGTTGCTGAAGGAATGAACATCCTTGGGCCTGTGCTGCGTGAAATTGAAAATGCGGGCATAGCGTGCAGAGGATGTGTCGTAGAGGGCACACCAGCCATGGGTATTGTAAAGGCAGCTCATACCGAAGAGTGTGATCTTATAGTTATGTTTACCGATGGTCACGACAGTATTACAGATATTTTACTTGGTGGTGTGACAGAAAGAGTTCTTCGCAATACCGATGTGCCCTTACTTGCCGTTCGTAAGTAGGCAGCACTGAAAAACGCGTTTTAACGCATTTTTCTAAAGGTACGCACGATGTAGTTACCTCTTTCGTGGTCGCCAGAAGTACGTTCTGGCGTAAAAAACAGCCACTTTGTATATCAAAAATCACCAGAAACGCGCATTGTATGCTCATGTTTCTGGTGATTTTTTCATTTCATTTACGCTATAAACAATATTTTTCAAAATTTCTGCATAAGTAAATTTTCAAATTTAAGGAAATGTATTGCAAAAGCACAAAAAAACTAAAAAGTAATTGTGCAAAGCTCTAATGTTTGTTCCTTTATTCTCAATATACCATCTATACGTGTACATAAAAAAATACAGCCGTTGTTAACATTATATTAACAACGGCTGTTGTATACGTTTAAGCATGCATGTGTGAAGCTAAAAAAATGTATTATTTGGATGTATAGCCGTAAAAATTCTATACTCTCTAGGTATTGCCATAAAAAGACCTATGTGCTATTTAGCACAAATTCGCATATGAGCAAGCTTTGTACAATCCTTTTCAGATATACATGTGTATATAGAAATGGTGTAATGATACGTAATGCAAGTTGCATTTATGCAGAGATAAATGCATACAAATCAACCGTGTAAAGAAGAAGCAAAGCGCTGTCAATTCTTGATTTTTAGTCGCATTAACTAGCGTCAAGGTTCCATGAAACCTTCATATTGAATTATGCAGGGCGTTCATATAGCGTGTTATATGTGTAATTATTGCATCATATGTATGTGTTGAAGAATGTATTCTTTAATGAGCATACGCAATTTTGTGTGTATTGTATAAGGTTTCTTAAGGGTATATATGTCTATTCAAATAAACCTACATCAATTGTACGTTTTTTATATGGTTATAGAACACGGTGGGATACGTGCTGCGGCTAAAATTTTACACGTTTCTCCGGCAGCAGTAACCATGCAGGTTAAAAGGCTAGAACAATGGCTTGGTTTTTATCTTTTTAAGCGGCATGTACACCCCTTAATACCTACTGATGAAGCCTTGGAAATGCTTCCCATGACGAAGGAAATGTTTACTTTAGCTTTTTCTTTAGATGCAAAGCTTCATGAAATGATGCGTAGAGTACAAGGTGAGATTCGTTTGGGCGTTCATGAAGTACCGGCACAAACAATTATTCCAACGCTCTTACAATATATGACAAAAAAACTGCCTCTAGCCACCATAAATATTGTGGTGGGGGATCCTGAAAAAACCTTGCAGCGCATTAAAAATAGAGAAATTCATATAGGGCTTGTGGGCAGTGATATTATTTCGTCTGAAATGGAAGAGATTCCTTTTATTACTGCAACACCATTTTTAGCTGTATGTAAAAATAATCCCTTGGGTTTTGATGGGCCAATACCTGTGCAAGCCTTGGAAAATATGCCTATATTGCTGCAATCAAAAGCTTCAGATTTTACAAGGCACGTGCAAAAATATGCTGCAGAGTCTGGCGTGAAGTTTAAAGCCGGTATGCAAAACATAACTGCTGCTATAGCCAAAAAAATTATTCCGTACAGTGACTATGGAGCTTTTTTTTCAGATTTTTCCATTTGTGAAGAGCTACAAGAAGGAAGTGTGAAAGTTGTACAATTACTGCCACCACCACCACCTTTACATTTGTCATTTGTTTGCTTGCGTGGAGAAAAACAAAATACCACCATGCGCCAATTCTTAGAGTCTTTACCAAGTCCGGAAGAATTTACGGGTTTATGGGAAAAGTCGGCACTTAAAAAGTAAGTGCCGACTACATAGTCGATAAATCAAGAGTAGGCGCAATTTATTTGCGCCGTTAAACGATTGATTT
>CAYJOQ010000053.1:0-14309 GCA_964371825.1 uncultured Desulfovibrionaceae bacterium | reverse complement strand
GTCGTATTGACTTTGTCAATACGATAAGGGGAGATTACTCTCCCCTTTCATAAATCATCCCACGTAATGGGTTTTGTTCTGCTCTGCAAAGCTCTTTTAGGGTAAAGCTTTGCAAGTTACACGCTTAGAATCCAAGGCGTAAGCCAAGGCTAAATTCGTGTGCGCTCATGGAAGTTTTTAACTCATTACCATAGTAATCAGTGTCACCTGTTCCAAGGTTTAAGTAACGATACCCAAGGTCAGCTGTAAGGCTTTCGTTGATATTATACCCAACGCCTGCACCAAGGTTAAATGCAAAAACTGTGTTTTGAATCTTTGTACTGCCAACATGTACACCATTTGTTTCAAAATCACCATCAAGGAAACCAACGCCAAGTCCACCGCCTACGTATGGTGTAAAGGCAGATTCATTGTAAAAGTCATAATACACGTTGGCCATGATTGTGTGTACATTAATGCTCGTTTCTGTTGAATACGTAGCGCCATAAAAGCTTGCGCTATCTTCACTGTTGAACTCACTACGAAAGGCATATTCCACTTCTGTACGTAGGGACGTATCAGAATTGGCATAAAAGTCATATCCTAGGGCAAATGCAGCACCAAAGGTATTGTCTGAATTGGAGCCGCTTAAAAAACCGCCACCATAATTAGTTTGATATGAATCTATAAATTTGGCACTGGCATAGATTCCTGTACCCTCTGCAGCAGCAGATGTTACAACCATAAGAGATAATAACAGTGCAAAAATAGTTCTTTTTAACATAAGTCCTCCACAAATGCAGGCATATTTACCGCATTACATGCAGCAAATATCTTAAGAAAGTGTAATCTTTGGTGCATGCGCCTTCCACCATAATTGTAACACAAGCAATGTCCATAATGGCTTGCGTAAATCTTCCTTACCGCTCATGTGCGCATCCACTAACTTTCGTACTGCGGTGGTACGAAAGATACCTTGTCTCAGCAGATATTGTTCCCCGAGCAATTCTTCGACTAAGGGACGCAGTGAAGTACGAAGCCATTCAGCCACCGGAATTTGAAATCCGCGCTTATTACGAGTTAAAATTTCCCTTGGCAATAATTTCGAAAATGCCTTTTTTAACAAGTACTTGCGTCTAAACTTGTTCAGTTTATAGCCCACTGGAAGTTTGGAAATAAATTCCGCCCCTAATGTGTCTAAAAATGGTGAACGTACTTCAAGCGAGTTAAGCATAGAACATCTATCAATTTTTGTCAAAATATCGTCTAACATAAATTGTCGTGCATAAACATAAAAAGCTCGATCAAGATTACTGGCACCACTACTCGCTGGCCAATGATTAAAAAGTTCTTTAGTTGGTGCAAAAAGTTGATCATTTGTAAGAAAGTCACTGTGGCTTGCATACAGCTCAGGATTCCAAAGATCTTTTTGCATATCAACAGAAAAAGACGTAAGAAGACTTTGCACTCTTTGCCAAGGTGGCGCATAAGCTCCTTGTAAAAAAGTTGCCGTGGCAAGGCGAAGATTTATATAGCCGGCAGATGCAGGTAAATGAGGAGTAATTTTTTCTATTAGGCCTTTACGAAGCCAATGAGGCCATGTCGCATACTGTTCTGCCACTTGAAAACCAATAAAGTGCTCATAGCCGGCAAAAAGTTCATCAGCTCCATCGCCACCAAGGGCGACAGTAACCTCTTTTCTGGTAGCTTGCGATAAAAGATAGGTTGGTGCAATTGAAGCATCTGCCATGGGCTCATCAAGCCTACTTGCCACATGAGGCAATATATTTGCACAATCATCAGCAGAAAGAATATGCTCGTAATGATTGGTTCCATAATAATTTGATACTAAGCGTGCATATTTTGATTCATCATAACTACTTTCCTTAAATCCTATGGAAAAGCTCTTTATATTTGAGCTATGCTCAGCCATAAGACCCGTAACAATGCTAGAATCAATACCACCTGAAAGAAACACTCCAAGGGGCACATCGCTCACCATGCGTCTTTTCACTGCTTGTGAAAGTAAGCTATAGAGCTCTTCGCCTAAATCTTCTTCACTTCTTTGATGGGTAGCAGTATTTTCAGGACATGGAATATCCCAATATCTTTGTAAGAGCACCTTACCTTCTTGTATAAGTAAAGAGTGGGCAGGAGGCAACTTGTGTACTTCTTCATAAATACTTTGAGGCGTAGGTACGTATTCATAAGCTAAAAAACGCATAAGCGTTCTTGGGTGTACGCTTAAGCTAAGATGAGGAAATTTGCTTAAAGAAGTAAGCTCAGATGCAAAAATACATCGTCCTTGTTGTAGCGTATAATAAAAGGGCTTTTTGCCAAAACGATCGCGGGCGCAGAAAAGAATTTTTTGTTTTTTATCCCACAAAGCAAAGGCAAACATACCTTCAAAATGTTTTACACAGTCAGCGCCATAGGCAAGCCAACTGTATAAAATAACCTCTGTGTCAGAGTTTGTTCTAAATGTAAAACCCTTTTCTTGTAACGTACGCCGTAATTCTTGAAAATTATATATTTCACCATTGAACGTAACGCAAAGGTCGCCTATTTCATTGGTTTGAGAATAGTTATGCATGGGCTGTGCACCGGCACCTAAATCAATGATGGAAAGACGTCTATGCCCAAGAGCCACTTGATTTTCAATAAAATATCCGTCTCCATCAGGACCTCGGTAATCCATGGCATCGGTCATACTTTTAAGCCACGTAAGAGATTGCTCTGGCAAAGATTCATGAGATAACTGTAAAAAACCTGCAATACCACACATAATAAATCCTTTTTGTGCTAAATCAAAATGGAATACCCTTGGGTATAATAACACGCGTGCACTAAATGCTGCTGAATTATCACCAAGGGTATTTTTTGGCACATTTTCACAGCGCAAAAATTTCACAGAAAAATTGCAGTTAGCGCTACGAAATCCTTACTCGCATGTGGAGAAAAAGTCAAAAAGAGCATTTTTTCACGTAATACGTACTCTCTTTTGTCCTGTTGCAAGGAATATCACTGCAATAAAACCTGCACTATGCATTAAGAATCTTACATAACAATGTTTTAGTGTTATTTTTTATTTTTAAAAATATTTCCGCTTTTCTGAAAATATTTCTCAAAAGACAACAAACAGTAAAAAAATCAAAGCCCTATCCGCATTCATGAATTACGCATATTCGTAATTTTTAGTCGTCATTGTTAGCGTAGCATTTCACAAGCCTGTACACAATGCACTGTGCAGAATCTTTTCATTAGTCGACATGTGAAAAACAGCCTCTTTGTATAACAAAAATCACCAGAAACTCGCATTCCATGCTCTTGTTTCTGGTGATTTTTCATTGTATTTTAGCTATGAAAAATACTTATTTTTAGTGTCCACTATTGAGTATCAGCTTCTTCTTCATTATTTTCTTCAGTACTAGTATTTTTCAATTTCTCAGCTGCGAGCATTTCATGATAATATTCAATTTTTTCAGCAACTTTTGGCGTAACTGCAATCACAGTATCTAAAGCTTTACGAACTTGTTCTTCAGAATGCGCTGCAGAAAGGAAAAAACGCAGACGAGCGGTGCCTTCTTTTACCGCAGGAAAGGTAATGGGCATAGCGTAAACGCCTTCATGTAAAAGGGCATCGGCCATAAGGCCTGCAGCAATAGACTCACCAATAATAACAGGAACATTGGCAAAACCTTGTGCAACGCCTGTGTCAAGACCAAGGCTTTGGGCATATTCTAGAAAATACTTACTGATATGCTGCAACTTGTGCACTCTTTCAGGCTCACGAAGCATAATATCAAGAGCTTTTTTGCACGCAACAGCAAGCACCGGTGACATGCCAACACTAAACACAAAGCCGGGAGAGCCATACTTTAAGTTTTCAATAAGCTCCTTACTGCCTGCAATGAATCCACCACAGCCACACAAAGACTTACTAAGAGTACTCATCCACATATCAACGTCTTTGGGATTAATACCAAAGTATTCACGAGCGCCACGCCCAGTTGCCCCAAGTGTGCCCAAAGAATGGGCTTCGTCAACAAGAAGCATACAATTATACTGCTTCTTTAACTCAATAATTCGGGGAAGATCAGGTATATTGCCGTCCATGCTAAAAAGGCCTTCAGTAACAATTACTGCTCTTTTATATTCATGGCGACGTTCTTTTAAAAATTTTTCAAGAGATTCGGTATCATTATGTGTATATGAATATCGTGCTGAACCGGCAAGGCGCGCGCCTTGCAAAAGCGAATTATGTGCAAGATTATCATGAAAAATAACATCGCGTGGCCCAAATAAATATCCCAATGTAGATACGTTGGTTGCGTGACCACTTACATAGACTATACAATCATCCACTTCATAAAGATCAGCCAGCGCCCTTTCAAGATCTCTATGGAGTGGGCACTCGCCACCCACAAGACGACTAGCTCCAGCAGAAGTACCATATTTTATAGCAGCTTGCGTTACTGCTTCGGTAATTTCAGGGTGTCCATTTAAATCTAGGTAATCATATGTAGAGAAGTTTAAGTACTGCTTTCCATCAATAAGGGCAGAAGCCTTAGCTAGGCCATCATGACAAAGAAATAGTGGATTACGCATTCCAAGAGATTCGCCCAAGCTTACAAGTCGTCCAAAGGAAAGCTTATTGCGTCCTGCCTTGAATTCCGCGCAACCTTGCTGCTCACTATCGGCTGTAGTATGCTGTTCACAGAGCATATTGCTGTCTACGGTATTCAAAGTATTATCTTTTTTCATGCCAACTCCCAAAAGTACGCAAAGTAACAAATAAGGTTAAATGTATATATTCCCATATGCTAGGGTATGTGTTTTTGTAGAACGAAGAGTCATACTATAAAAGTTATATTCTGGCAAGAATATATGTTTTGTAATTAATGATATGACAAAAATTCAGCCAATTGCAAAGACATACATACATAACATGCCTTAATTTAAGAATAATATATGTGTAACTTTTTTTTAGCGTTCATATTTTTTTGGCTTTAATGAGCTTTTTGGCTTTTTTTCGTAGAAATACTCAATAACAAATTAAAAATTGCTTTTTTTTTGTACAAAAGCGTAAGGTCACTAAATTGTAACAATAAAATTTAAAAAAACACAATGGGCATCGCAATATTTTGATATTTTTACTGCCTAAAAGATATTTTATCACGAACAATAAAAATTTATGCAAAAAAATTTTACACAAAGGAGCAAAACTATTAGTTACCTCTACTTGTATAAAATTTGCCACACGTGTACACGCTGGCCTTAAACACAAAAAACAATGAAGATTCAACATTTTAACACATAAAAACTTTGCATATTGCTAATTTTAGCAAATTGATTGAAAAACATGCTCAAAAAATCTGTTTAAATAAATTTTCCATAAAAAACCTAGTATATCATTGTGATTTAGGCTGTTCAAAAAAGTACGATGCGAGAAATACGAATTTTTTTGCGAAGGGAGGGGACTTTTTTGGTACGCAACGAGAGTAAAAAACGCATCTGACAACGTAAATTACAGGTTTTCAACAGCCTGCTAAAAGCTTCATAAGCAGCATTGCGCAGATACCCTAATGATAGAGTCTTGAATTATTAAAAATAAAGCAGTACTGTTAATGTTCGTACAGAAACAGTATTTTTTGCATTAAAACTTCGCGTAAAAAAATCCTTACACAAAAGTTAGCATTGGGAGGTAACGATACATATGTGTGAAAAAAAATCGCTACTTAACGATGCTGTATTGCAAAATCTCATCACAAATGCACAGGAAAATCCTTTGTCTACAAATACAGAAAATACGACTTTTGCCTTAGTTGAAAATGGCGTTAAAGGCTTGCTGATTGAACACAATGGCGCTCAATGGCGCCTTGGCACAACGTCTAATGTGTGGCGTAATACTCTTATTCATGTGCCTACTGTTCCAAATGAAGAAGATTTGGAAGCATTACAAGCCAAAGGCATTTGGCTTGTTAAAAACACAAACAAGCCCAAGGTAGCTTTAACATGCTGCGGTATGGGCTCTGTATGGCCAGGAATGGGCAGAGCCCTTTATGATACCTTTCCTGCGGCGCGCGAAGCTATGGATAGGCTTGCTTCCATATCTGATTGGGATGTACTGAGTCTTTTAGATGAAACAGACACAGAAAAAATTTTCCGCACACGATGGCACCAACCATATTTATTTCTTATTGAATATGCTCAAGCATCATATTTAGAATCACTAGGTTTTAAAGCAGACCTTGTGGCAGGCCATAGCATTGGAGAACTTGTGGCTCTAGGGCTTTCAGGAGCATATACACTTGAAGATGCATGGAGAATGTTTAATATCCGTGCTGTCATGACTGACGCTATGGAACGTGAAGCAGAACATGACACAGGCATGATGATGGTCTATGCTGACGTTGATGTAATACAACAATGCTTACAAGAATTTCCTGAACTACTTATTTCTAATTATAATTCTCCCAAACAATATGTTCTTAGCGGGCCGCGCGATGTACTTGCGCAAACGCGCAAAATATTGCGTAAAAAAAAGCACCCTGCCATGGTACTTAATGTAAGCATGGCTTTTCATCACCCCCATATGCGTTCACGCAGGCAAGCTTCACTAGAAAGTTTGTGGTCTTTTACGATGCACAAACCTCATTTACCCGTCATAAGTTGCGTAACTGCTGCCCCCTATCCCACTGATAAAGACGGCATTTGCGAATATATTGCTGACCTTGATGAAAATGCTGTACGCTGGATTGATTGCGTTACAAACATGTGGGAACAGCATGACATACGCCATTTTGTAGAACTTGGCCCGGCTGATACCCTTTGTGGTCTCATAGGAGAAATCACCCCCAAAGCCATATGTGTAAGTGCAGGAAAAAGACAAGCAGAGGTAGAGGCCATGCGCATGACAGTGGCAAGGCTTTATGCCCTTGGGCATATTCCTGGAAGGCAAACACACGCTGTTGCATTAGATCTTATTGCGCAGGATTGTTCAGCTGAAGAAAACGCTTGGGAGCAAAATACTCATGATGCCAAGCCACGCTCACCCATGCCTGCTCATGTGGCAAAAATACTTCCTATTTTTGCTGAAATAACAGGGCACCCCATAAGTTTTTTCCGACAAGATATGGATATTAGGCTTGACCTTGGCATTCGCTCAAGCCGCTTTCCTATAATTTTGCATGCCCTTGAACAATCTTTTGGCATACAAATAGACTTTGAAGATTTTCTCCATGTACATACTCTTCACGATTTTGCAGCAGTAGTAGCGCACTTACGCAAACAAGAAATAGACGCAACTACTGGACAAATACAAAAGGAATGCAGTGCAGAAATACAAAAAGAATGCAATGCAGAAAATGAAAAACCTCTCGCTGAAAATATACCCATTTTTCTGTCTCGTTATGTACCAAAACCGTATATAGTCAACATTGAAGAACCTAAAATAACACCCTCCTTGGCAAGCACCTTACCTGAGAATACATGTGTGCTTGTTATTGGCAATGCCCCCATAGCTACGTTATGGATAAACCTTTTTTCTCACACCATCGCAAAAGAATTTCTAATGCACGCATCTGACATAGAACACGCAGAAATTCTCTTACAATCTAGCCTTCGTCCACATATCATTGTGCTCGCACTGGAAAACACATCCAAGTTACGAAAAAAATCCGTCGATACTATACACGTATTGCCAAAATTTTATGATTTACTTGAAGAAAACATTAAATATTGTTCAACATGTACGTGTTTTGTACATATGCCCATATCACAAAAAAGCCTTATGCCTGGAGACTACCTACATAATATAGTGCTTGGTAGCATAGGCGGAGCCTTTACGTTTTTGAAAAAAAATCACCCACAGGCGCAATTACATAGCATAAGTTCTTATGACTCTTTAGCTACATCAACACTTTCTTCACGAATAGTAACGCTATTAAGTAAGACCTTGTGCAAAGATGAAACATGCGCAAAACTTCCCACATATATGCATATATCACAGCACAATATTGAAAGTTGTGCATTACAAACAGAAAACTTTGCAAGTGTATGTCAAGAGTTGCCCGCTGACACGTTCATAAATTCAATGCATAAACATGGCGTAAAACCATATGGACATGTAATTTTAATTGCACAGTGTGTAAGCAAGAACATAGCTTGGGCAAAAAAAGAACGTTTACAATTAGCTGAAAGTTTAAAAGCCTTTGCCCCTCTTTCATGCACCTTCGTTTGGGTGGCTTCTTCAGTTATTGATACGCAAGTAACACAAGAACTAAACTCAGTAGGCCTTAAGTGCTACAGTGTAGCGTATGACATACAAAGACAAAGCGATGTTCGTAGCGCCATGCATGATATCGTTGCACGATTTGGAAGAATAGATGGTTTAATTTATGACACCTGCACAGATTTTTTTCGCAACGCTGAAGATGTATTTAACTATAAAATATCATTGGAGCTACTTTTACGCGAAGGACACGCGCACGGCTTACGTCATGCCATGGCCCTAGTGCAAACAAGAGAAGACTTTGTATCCCGAACTGATAATTCCTGTAATGCACAAGAAGAACAAGAACTTTTTGCTGAAAACTTTGATTATATTGTAGCGTCTTTTTTTGAAGAAAATTGTAAAATGCAAAAAATCTATTGGCGCTGTTTATGGTTGCCCGTAGCAAAAAAAGCAAATATCGTAGCAAAAAACCAACTTATATTCAACGTGGGTAATGGCTTTGCGCGAGAGTTTTTTTGTGCTGCTTCTGGGCATGTTTTTTGGAATGATAATGTTCAAAACTTATGTTCATTGGCACCCCATGCCCTTCATTTAGCCACAAAGAAAGACTTCACATTTGCACAACACATGCATGAATACCCTTACTGCTATCCTGTTTCTTGCGATATTTTACAAGGTGAAGCTATTATTCAAAGAGACTATTCTGCCTATGGGCAAAGTAGCATTTCAGAAAATGGTGCGGTATGCATGCCGCCTACTCATGACTTTGAAGTTGATGCTGCAGATATATTGCAAGGCATGCAAGAAGGCGCTATTATACAATACCCTTGGTTGTGCTCTTGTGGATTTATGCACATATCCTTTGTAAAAGAATTGTGCGAAAGCATTGGCATAACGTTTGAAACTTCTATAAAATATAAATCCTTACAACCAAGAAACGAAGAAGCTCAACTACAATGCTTACAAAGTGATATGAGCATGCGCTCACTCATTGCACCCGGGCGTCGTCAAAGCAATTGGGAATTTTTAGCAAAAGCTCAATGCGTACTCACAGGTTCTAATATCACTTTAGAACATATTGTGCAGATGTGTCAGAAAAAAAACGCAGATTCTTTTTCTACGACACAAGAAAGTAACCCCCCACTACAACAGAAAGTTTTGAGCATTCAAGGGGCATTAATGCCCTTAAAGGATATTGCAGAACAAAAGCATTCGTGGTATGGGCTAATAAGATTTAGCATAAAATATCTTTTGGAAGCTATTGCAATGCCCCAAGGGCGCGTATCTTCCATAGAATATCTATTGCACATGCCTGTTTGGCCACAAAATTATTCTGAGCAGATTTTTGTAAGTTGGCATAAGCGTGACACCGATGTTGGAGTGTTATTACAAGCTCGTGTTCATCAAGAAAACGAAGATGTATTACTTCTAATACACAATATGCTTGTGGTCTAAGTTTGAATTATGTAAAGTTATGGAACTATTTCAACAGCCTATTAACGTCAGAAAAAGTAAGGAAGCGTCATATTATGCCTACAAAAGTATGTAAGACTTCAAAACGCAATTTAAAATCCCGTGGTGTGTCAAAAGTATGCTCAGGAGCATTGCTTGCTGTATTATTACTTGGAGGCTGTGCCTCTAACAAAGCAGGCTATGAGGCTCCAGAGCTTCCTCCCCGTCACTGGCTTGAAGAAGCACCTGGCGTACCTGTTGAACATAAGGCAAAACTTGAAGCGGCATTGCCAAATTTATACAATGCCAATAAGAGCCTTGATTTTGAAGACTATGTATACTTAAGCATTCAGCAATCACCCTTGCTTGCAAGCTCTGCAGTAGATTTAGAAATTCAAAAACTGCAACTTACCGACGCCATTTGGCGATATATTCCAGAACCCACAGCTTCTGTGCGTATTTCAAACAATATCACAACATACAATCAGGGACTTGATGACTTACCGCAAAACTATGCGCAGCCTAAATATGAAGTAAACTTTACAGCAATGCTTCCAAACCCCATAGGCACATATTTTAACCACCAAGCCCAGAAAATTTTAGTAGACATGGCTATTAGCACACACCGCAAAGCTATTGGGAAAGTTATTGCTGATATTGCCAGATTATATCTTGAGATAGATGCGCAAAAAGAAATTATTGCGCTCAATAAACAACTTATTCCTATTATGAAAAAAAATGTAACCTACTGGAAGCAGCTTGAATCTGCAGACGGTAGCCAAGGCGTTGCATTAAACCTTGCTGTACAGCGTCAGCGCGAAGCAGAACTTAAAGTTGAAAGTGCTGAAATTAAAGCAAGCGTTATGCGCACACGCTTAAAGCGTATGGCAGGACTTGCCAACGAGCAAAAACTTACTATTAATACAGAAGATGCTAAAAATATTGTTGCAAACTTTGATGGCAAAAAATTGCAATGGGAAGAGCGCTGGGCAAAAAGTGAAGATCAATTCATGTTACGCTCACAATTACGATTGCAAGATTATAACATCATGCTTGCTTGGGCAAAGTATATCCCAGATGTATCATTGATGGTGAACAATTATCCCCCAAGTGGCCAAGCACAACCTGTTGATGGGCAAGAAGATACCTTCTTACATGTTAGCTTTGACTTTCCTATTATTGACTGGGGTAGACGTTATCGCGGAGTACAAAGTGCTCGCATGCAAAAAGCACAAGCCTATCAAGAGCAAGCACAAGAGCGTACTAGCTACTCCAATGATTGGGTGGAACTTGAACAAAATGTCTCTCTTGCTGCTACAAGCTTAAAGATAGCCAAAACGGCTCTTGATGTGGCAGAAATGCATGTTAAAGAAGCTGAAATCAACTATAAAGAAGGGTTAATTACGTATGATGCATTAGCCTCGCGTAAAGAAGGTCATATTAAGTCGCAAATTTCTTATGTTGAAACTGCACTTGATTATAAGCTTAACCAAATTGTATGGATGAATAAATCTGGCGTATTAGGTGAGCGCTACATTGGCCTACCTTCACAGGAGCTCGAATAATGGTTAAAAAAATAAGTATATTGACATGTTGCTTCCTGCTCATAGCACAAGTGAGTATGGCAGCAGCAAATGAACAATCTACTATATTAAGTGGTAAAGTTATTAGTTCAGTAACACGCGCTAAGGCGTTGCCTTTTTCTGCAATTGTTAAAGAATTACGTGTAGCTCCTGGAGATGCTGTAAAAAAAGATCAAATATTAATGGTCTACACCCTTACTGAAGATGCAAAGCGAGCACTTGAAAAAGAAATTCTTGTAGGTGCTGACACAGAAAGTATCAATGACCAAATAGTAGCACATGAGGGGAGCAGAGCTGAGCTTGTGGCTGCTCGTAACAGAGCTCGCCAGCTTGCCAATTCTGGACTTGGTTCAAAACAAGCGTATAGTCGTAGTGAAGGTGACTTAGCCGCCCTTGAAAAGCGCATTACCCTTTCTAAAAAAACCAAGAAAAAGAAAGAAGAAAGCTTTGCCAAGCGTTTAGCTGAATTAAGCATCTACTTTAACACCGAAATAAAAGCCGGTGAAGATTTACCTGAAGACTTAGTGCTCACATCTCCTATGGACGGGCATGTTCTTTCCGTGGGGGTTGGCGTACAACCTGAAGCACAGCTTTTAGCACTAAGCACACCAATACTTGTGGGCAAAATGGATCCCATGCTTATTCAGGTGCAAGTATTTGAAGCAGAAATAGGACGCATGCAGGTAGGAGACAAAGCAAAGGTAACCATTCCTTCATTGCAAGACGCTGTTTTTGAGGGTTCTGTGTCTAAGATTGCTTGGACAAGCGCCAGCTTAGATGTGTCTACTCCTTCATACTTCACGGTTGAACTTACACTTCCAAACCCAGACATGCAATTAAAGCCAGGCTTTAAAGCCATTGTAGAGCTTGGAAAGTAGGCAGCATTGTTCTGTTTGTATAATACAGTTATTTCTGTGGCCATAAGGTAGGCTTATGGCCCAGTTAAAAAGCATTCCACAGCGCCTTGGGTATATTCTTGGGGCGCAGTGGACCAGAGATGTGGCATGGACACTCTTTACCATTGCCCTTGCCAGACATAGCCCCCAACTTATGGGGCAGATTATGCTGGCCCTTTCTTTTGGCTACATTGTTCGTCTTGTAGCTGATGTTGGTCTTAACGACTATCTTATTTCTACATTTGCAAGGCGTGATAAACGCCCCCTACAGCTTCTTGGCGACATTACGTGGCTAAAAATTATTCTTTTATGTGCAGCGCTTGTAGGCACATGGTTTGTTACTGGCTGGCAAGACTACAGTTTTGAACTGCGTATTACCGTTATGGCTGTGGCAGGTGGCCTTGGAATTGATGCCTTAACCGATTCTTTTTTTGCCCTTTGCCAAGCTCGCGGGCGTCAAGATGTAGAAATGCGTATTCGTGTGCCTGCGTCCCTCATAGGCATTGGCACGGGTATCATTATGGTGCTTTTAGAAGCTCCCCCCATATACATTGCCCTGTATAAACCACTTGAATCATTTTTATTGCTATTTATTGCATTAAAAAGCCTTGGCCGTAATCCTCTTTCTCGTTTAAGTTGGCAGCTTGTAAAAGACATCACACACCAATGGCGTCAAGGCATTGTTTTCACAGGAATTTCAGCTTGCGCCATTTTATATAACAAATTAAACATTTTTTTCTTAAAAAAATACGGGGGTGATGCAGCAGTTGGGGCCTATAGTGTTGCATGGGAAGTGGTGGATGGTTTGTCAGTGCTTGTATCAAGTGCCCTACTAGCCAAGGTGGTCTTTCCTGTCATGGCAAAACTTTGGGACACAGACAGAGCTGCTTTTCAAAAGCTTACAGGACAAACAGCACGTAGCCTTTGGGCTGCAGCCATGCCACTTATTTATTTATTATGTGTAGAAAGCGATCGCGTATTAACATTTATCTATGGTGATAACTATGCCATGGCAGTAACTACGCAGCGCATTTTAACTCCATGTATAGCCACAGCTTTTTTACATAATTTAGCTGCCTATGCCATGATTAGCATGCGCAAACAAAAACTATTGCTGGTTTTTTATGCATCTGGATTATTCGTTAACATAGCACTTTGTGCATATTTTACAGTTACTATGCCCCTTGAAGGCGCAGCACTAGCCATTATGCTCACAAAGGTATGGGTTGCTATTTGTACTGTAACGTATTTTCAATACAAAGCTAAGCCCATGTCATTATGGCAATGGGCAATGGTTGTTCTTGTGCCCTCATTTTCGTTTGCGCTATGGTGGCTACTTTTACCGCATACAGGGCGACTTGTGGCAGAGGTAAGCGGTCTTATTCCCTTGCTCTTATTACTTTGGGTATGGCGCCCTCCGCCTCCTTTTGAAAAAAAAGCCACTTAATAATAGAAAACTGCATCAAGGTACCAATAACATGAAGCGAGATACATATTTTTTACTGTTTTTTCTATGCGTGCTTGCTCCCTTAACGCTTAGCGCTTGTGGAAATAATGAAGAAGAAGAACGAGCAGCACAAGCAAAAACAAATCAAGGAATGCCATATACAAAACTTGAAGCACAATTTTTATGGCCAGCTTTTGAACGCTTTTGGAGTCGTGGGCCAGGCGTTGGCGGCGCATATGGTTCTGGACCTTTTAAATTAACACAACCCACAAAAACAGCCCAAGGCTACACAGTAAACTTTGGCCATGGGGTACGCTTGGTTGTACCAACCACAAGCGAAGATATTATTACAGGTGTTGAAGCACATTATGCAGCCAAACCCCAATTTTATTCCGGTGGGCCGCATTTTTTAAAATTAATACAACACATGCTTTCCATTGGAACATATAAATGGCACCCTAATGTGCTTGAACAAATTCATCAATTCTATAGCTCCATGACACCAGCAAAAAAAGAGTTTCGCCATAAAGGAACTCATTTTATACGCGAACGTGTAGAAGATATGTGGATTTTTACTATGAATTTTGTGCCGTATGACGAAAAAGTTTGGACACGACCTGAAATACAGCAATAACGATGTGAACAAAAATTTTTTACGTTCAATTAAGACTCCTGCACAATTCATTGTGCGGAGTCTTATGGAGCGTTGACAGCAG
>CAYJOQ010000052.1:0-14373 GCA_964371825.1 uncultured Desulfovibrionaceae bacterium | reverse complement strand
TAAAACTGAAAAATAATTGTGCAGGATTTTCCTTATATACGAACGGTTGTTCAAAAAACAGCACAATATTTTTTGCAATAAGGTTAAGAAATATATACTAGCAGGAGATACTCTATAGATAGTCAGTACTGAAAAACTAAGCAACTATTTGTAATTGTACACTTAATATGTAAGGGCAACCTAGAAAAAATGCCGAAAACAAAGCATGTAATGCGACTTTTTGGTAATTTATCGACACTATTGCACATGCTTTTCAGCATCGATTAGATAGAAGATATACGAGAGTATAAAAGTCTATCCATTAGGCTTTTATACTCTCGTTAAGTGGAAGATTAGAATTTATATTTAAATACTAAAGCAGCTTTGTAACCATCGCGGTTTCCGCCCCATTTACTATCCATGCGTCCATCAGGATTCCACGTTCCTTCGTCAATACCATTTACGATATAACCAAGCTGCATGGTAGCAGTAAGGTTGTCATAAATTTTATATGTTGAATCAAGGTTAAATTCTAACAAGTAGTCATTGGAGGTAAGGTATAAGTCACCTGTAGAATATCCATAAGAATCATGAGTTGCGCGGCGTGCATCAAGGTAGTTAGCATTTTCAGGATCGTTGGTACCGCCCCAATATACAACTCTAAAGGTGTGAGATAAGTCTTCGAGGAAGGACATATCTTTTACATGCAAGCCAATACCCCAAGAACCTGAATAGCTTAATGAAAGATCGTAGCCTGTGTTTTTCCATGAAGAGTCAGAAATGCTCCACGCTGCGTCACCTACAAAGGTAGAATACCAACCGTCTGGTGCAACATAGGGCATTCTTTCGGAACCATTGCTTAAGTCACCGTCATCACCTGAGCCATACCAGGCAAAAATACCGGGAGTACCCCAATCTAACCTGTATTCGGCAAGAGCTTTAACAACAAAACCAGAGCGCTGAATGGCTACTCTTTCATCTTGATGTCCCCAAATGTGTGATGCTTGGGTGTAGTTACCCCTATGGGTAGTAGCACCATAGTTAAAATCAAACTCTAAATTCAAGCGATCATTAGTGTAAACTATTGGAATGCCGGCCCAAATTGTTGTAGCGTAGGGGTCTGCAGTTCTAATGCGATCTGAAGTGGCTATGCCTGTGCCATCCATAATGGGAGAAACACCCATGGCAGGATACGCTTTCATGCTTTCGCCAACATTTCTACCCATAGCTCCAACCATGGCCCAAGGAGTCATTTTGAATCCGTTGAAAGAAACGGGCACGCTCAGCATAAAGAGATCGTAGTTATCAAGGTAGTTAGCGCTTTCGTTTTCGTCGTTACCGCCGGTGTAGTTATCATTATAGGGGCGCATCCATGTTGTTGTAATACTAACATTATCGTTAATTCTATAGGAAGCGACTATCCCTGCACCGTCAACACCAAGTACGGCAGGACCGCCTGCGGCTTCAGGGTTTTGAAACCATTGTAAGCCCATGCGAAATTTAAGTTCAGTGTTTGGTACAAACCAGTCAATATATGCATGCTTAAGTTCAACTATTTTCCCATCGGCACCAAGAGCACCGCCACTGCTGTTATGTCCCCAGTGGGTATCGCCAATTTCAAAGTGCACTGTTCCTGATAAGGATTCAGAAGCGATAGCATCAATTTGAAAACGAATACGTTGTACTGCTGCAAAAGTATCAGAACCATTTTGTCCGTGGAACATAGTATCCATGTAGCCAAAGCCGAGAGACATTTCACCCTTGGCTTTGAAGTCAATGGCATGTGCTCCTGCACTTGCTCCCAAAAGCATTCCTGCTGTGAGTAGCAGTGTCGCTAATTTTTTCATACGATTTCTTCCTTTCCTTTGTTAACGCAGGCATCAAAAATAGTGCCTGACAGTATAGTGTACTTAGCTGTTTTACCACATAACATAGTGTTTTTTAAGGTAAAAATCTAACTGCCTTGTGCGTGAAAGGCAATAGTATAGAAAATGAAAACTGTTTTCAAGAAAAAATGTGTAAAAATAATAAAATTGTGTATTCAAATCCACTTTTTTTTCTGAAGATTGTCATGAAATATAAATTTAAGTTGAGGTAAATGATCATTATTGTGTTTTTATGCACCCCATTTACATAAATAAAAATATTGACAATTTTTTTCTTTTTCGATAATTCGTTAGGCAACGAAATGTAGGAGGAGTACATGTTTCATTTCTGTAATTTGGCAAAGGCTCTTGGCGATGAAAATCGAATCCGTATCCTCATGGTGCTACGTATTTGTCCACTTTGTGTATGCCAGCTTACAGCATTATTAGACTTGGCTCCTTCAACAACTTCAAAACATCTATCAATTTTGCGTCAGGCACAATTGATAGAATGTGTGAAAAATGGACGTTGGGCCTATTATCAATTGCCTACAAAGCCTGCCAATGAATCCATCGCAAAAGCTCTTGTATGGGTACATGAAAGTTTATCAAGCAATGATCGTATAGCGGAAGATGCAAAATGTTTAAAGGTCGTTCTTGAAAAAGAAAAAGGCGCGTATGAACATGAGCATTTAGATGAAATAGGGCACTCTATCTATATGCATTCACTGATAGACGATACCTTAGAATAAAACTCATAAAGGAAGAACTATAATGGTACACTTTTTTAAAGTACAAAAAGTGCATTGCAGCGGTTGTGCCGCGCGAATTGAAGAGGCTCTTTTACGCATGGATGGCGTTGAAGGAGCAAGTATTGATATGGAGAGTAAAAAGTTGCGTCTCGAAAGTACGCAGGAGCCATCTCTTGAAGATTTAAACGTGGTTGTTGAAAGTGTTGAAAAGGGTACATACCTTGAAGCAATAGAAGAGGTTAAAAAAGTAACGTCTGTGATAAAGGGCTTTTATAGAGTACAAAAATTGCACTGCAGTGGTTGTGCTGCGCGTATTGAAGAAGCTCTATTGCGCTTAGATGGTGTTGAAGGCGCAAGTATTGATATGGAAACCAAAAAGCTACGCCTTGAAAGTACTATTGTGCCTTCTCTTGAGAATATGAATGCCATTATTGACGACATTGAAAAGGGCACATATTTAGAAACAATTGAAGAAATACAAAATATTTCTAAACAAATACAACAAAAATCCACAAATTCTGAAGAAGAAGAGCATCAAGGTCCTACTGTTAGAACGATGATTATTTGTGCGGTACTTATGTTTACCGGTTTGCTTGCTGAAGCCTTTGTTCCTGCTGTAGAATCTAGTCCTACCCTAGGGCGTATCATCACCTTATTTTGCTTTGCCGTGCCCTATGTGCTTTGTGGCCACGGAGTATTACAAGAAGGGTGGGAATCCTTTAAGAAAAAAGATTTCTTTAATGAATTCACACTTATGGGCGGTGCAACCATTGCAGCTATTATCATTGGTCACCTTGAAGAAGCTGTTGGCGTAATGCTTTTTTATTGCATTGGTGAATATGCACAAGAAAAAGCTGCTGGTAATTCAAGGCGTTCTATTCGTGCCTTACTCGCAGCCAAACCTTCCATTGCTCACGTTTGCGATGCCAAGGGGCATAATGTTACTGATATGGATCCTGAAACTGTAGCTTTACATTCTCATGTGCTTGTGCGTCCTGGCGAAAAAATACCCTTAGACGGTATTGTTGTGGATGGTGTTTCAGAAATAGACACAGCACCACTTACAGGTGAATCTATGCCCGTTGTGGCTGAAGAAGGTAAGCATGTATTTGCAGGCTGCATAAACAAAGATAGTGCACTAGTCATTCAAGTAACGGAAGAATTTAAAAATACTTCAGTGGCAAGAATTTTGGAAATGGTCGAAAGTGCCAATGCACGCAAAGCTCCCACAGAGCGTTTTATTACACGTTTTGCTAGGTATTATACGCCAGCTGTTGTCGCTGTTGCAACCTTGGTAGCCATATTACCGCCTTTGTTTACAGAGGCAGAATTTTCTGAATGGTTGTATCGTGCCTTAGTACTCTTGGTGGTTTCTTGTCCTTGTGCTCTAATAATTTCCATTCCTCTAGGCTACTTTGGTGGCATTGGTGCTGCTTCTCGTCGTGGTATTTTAGTTAAGGGTGGCTATGTGTTAGATACTTTGCAACATGTAAAAGTTGCAGCTTTTGATAAAACGGGAACACTTACACACGGTACCTTTAGTATTACCAAGAAGCATACTGCTAGTGGTATGACAGAAGATGAACTCTCCTCTTGGGCTGGCCTTGCAGAATCACGCTCTAATCATCCCTTAGCAAAGGCCATAGTAAAGGATTGTCTTTTACGTCATGGTAAAATGCGTAATGTATCGCAGCTACATGTGCAAGAAATTCCTGGTAAGGGTGTTATTGCTGAGGCAGATGCTGACAGTATAATTGTTGGAACGCGTGAATTTTTAGAATCAAAACCTGAAATTACAGGTATTCCAAACGAAGATGTGTTTGCATCCTTGGCTGAAAATGGTGGAAGCCTAGCACTTGTTGCTAAAAATAATGTGTATATTGGCTGCCTTGTGGGCGCAGATACCTTGCGTCCAGAAGCAGGTGAAGCATTGAAGGCTTTACGTAATGAGGGTATTACAACCTTGGCTATGCTTACGGGTGACCACGAAGCTGGTGCACAAACCATTGCTAAGCAACTGCCGTTGGATGTGGTAAAAAGCCGTTTGTTGCCTCAAGATAAAGCCTCTATTTTAGAAAGCCTTGCCCCTGCAAAAGAAACGCTCTTTATGGGTGATGGTATTAATGATGCCCCTGTACTTGCCACAGCTGGTGTAGGGATTGCCATGGGGGGCCTTGGCTCAGAGGCTGCTGTAGAAACTGCAGATGTGGTTGTGCTTGATGATAGCCCTGCTCGAGTTCCAGAGCTTTTGCGTATTGCTGCTGCCACCAGAAAAATAGTTTGGCAAAATATTGTGATGGCTCTTGGAATTAAACTCCTTTTTGTTTGCCTTGGGCTTGTGGGCATTTCGGGTCTTTGGGAGGCAGTGTTTGCTGATGTTGGCGTAGCTTTATTGGCAGTGCTTAATGCAAGTAGAGCTATGAAGATGTAGTTGCTGCATAAATATATGTATTATTGGGGGCTTGCTTTATCGTATATTCGTATGATAGAACTGCCCCCTTTCGTTTGGTAAATGTTTTGATTGTTCCTTTGTATTCATGTGTGCAGAGGGCCTAGTGGCCTAGTTCTTTATTGTAACAATATAACCTTGGACGTATTTCATGTCATTTGCTGAAATTATCATTATTGCTGTGGCCTTGGCTGCAGATGCCTTTTCTGTTGCTCTTGTTGTAAGTATTAAAGGATGCTGTTCTTTTGGACATATTGTACGATTATCTTCGATTTTTGGGTTTTTCCAATTTTTTATGCCCTTAGTGGGCTTTTTTCTTTTTAGTCAAGTGCATGATTACGTAGAAGCTTATGATCATTGGATAGGCTTTATATTGTTGGCTATTGTAGGTGGTAAAATGTTATGGGAAGGCTATACTCATAATGGAGAAGATGATGCAGAAAATGCCTCGCAAAATGTAGATCCCACCAAGGGGATAACAGCCATTACCTTAGCAATAGCTACAAGTATTGATGCTCTCGCTGTAGGCGGTACTTTTGCTACCTTGCATATAGATGTGTGGATGCCAGCCATTGTCATTGGAGTGGTATGCTTTACTATGACTGCTCTTGGTATGGTGCTTAGTCGATGTCTTTTGCAAAAAAATACCTTTGTGGTAAAATATGCCAATATGATTGGCGGAGGCGTACTCATTGCCATAGGCACAAGAATTTTACTTATGGATACTATGTAGTCGATAAATCAAGAGTAGGCGCAATTTATTTGCGCCGTTAAACGATTGATTTTCGTGCCTTTTCGCTTGGCAGCTTTGCTGACAATAGCGGCTCAAACGTCACATAGTGGGGTTTGTCATCAATCTTAGCAACACATGAAAATGTGTTGTTCAGCATCAACTAAACTAGACACATAGTGCCACTTAAGAGGTATTTTTTTTACCAAGCTTACGCCACAAACTCATTCTGCTAATATTTAATAATTTTGCAACTTTAGCGTGGTTATAATTGTTTTGTTGCAAGAGCTTTTCTATGGTGTTCTTTTCAAATATTGCGGTAAGCATTTTTAGATTTTGCTCATTTTGCGCTACATGGGGAATATCTTCAATGTGGTTGGTAGAAGTCTCATTATATTTAGGTAGCGTCCAAATCCGTCGTAAAAGCATGTTAATTTCTATATGAGGATTAATGGCCGCAACAATTGCAAGACGTTCTATGACATTATACAATTCTCGAACATTGCCGGGCCAAGTATGTTGTACAAACGCTGTGCATATTTTTTTTAACGCAGTTTTGTTGGGAAAAGGCACTTTTGATAAGAGCTTTTCTTGGATAAAATAGTGTATAAGTGGTTCTATATCTTCCAAGCGCTTACGCAAGGGTGGTATATGGATAGGGAGTACGTTTAAGCGATAGAATAAATCTTGTCTAAAGTTTCCCATGAAAGTCCATGCTTCCAGATCTCTGTTGGTAGCACAGATAATACGCACATCAATAGGAATAACAGCATTACCACTTATGCGTAAGACTTCTCGTTCTTGCAATACGCGTAAAAGACGTGTTTGCATGGAAAGTGGTAATTCACTAACTTCATCAAGAAAAAGTGTGCCGTGATGTGCCATTTCAAAAAATCCGGCCTTGCCTTGTCGCCTTGCGCCGGTAAATGCGCCTTCCTCATAACCAAAAAATTCACTTTCCAATAAACTTTCAGGAATGGCTGCACAGTTCACGGGAATAAAAGGGCCATGCTGTCTTTTGCTGGCTCTATGTATGCCTTGTGCAAAAAGTTCCTTACCCGTTCCTGACTCACCTTGTAATAAAATAGTAGCGTCGGTTTGGGCATAGTTGGTAGCTAGTTCTTTAAGTTCTGTGAGTGTGGGGTTTTGGGTTATGATGTCGGCAAAGGTGTAGCGTGCTGTAAAGGCCTTGGGACGTAATGTATCGCGCAAATGTTGTTCTGCGCGTTGTATTTGCGTAGCTTCACTAAATGTGCATACAACTCCAAGCGTTTTTTTCTGTGAAATAATAGGAATTCTATTGGTAATAATTGTTGTTTTGCCAATTTTTTGAACATGTTGCCTTTCTGCTTTGCCACTTTTTAGCACTTCGGCCGTGCGTGAATTGGGCACATACTCTTGAGCGTCAGCACCGAGCACTTGTTCAGATGTAACTGAAAGAAGTTTTTCTGCAGCCGGATTAATGAGAGTGATTTGATTATTTTCATCGGTAGCAAAAACTCCTTCAGTAACGGAGTCTAAAATGGTGCGCATGCGTGCTTGGCGTTTTTGTTCTTTGCGTAAAGCCGTGCTCATTGAAAATGCCTCGTCTACAGCCATTTGGATGGCAGCTTCACCAGATTCTACTAAGATGCCTTCAACGCCAGTAATATTACGCATACGACCTAATAGTATGCCGCCAAAATTGAGCTCTGCTCCTTGAGCTTTTGCTTCTACTATACGAGAAGCAAGGTCTTCTTGTGAGTGGAAGATGTATTCTATAATAGATATATTCAGCGTTTTTGAGACAAGTTTTACTTCTGGCAAAAACTGCTGATAATTGAAAAAAGCAATTTTTTTCACCATGCCCACAAAGGGGTGCAAGGTTCGCAAAAGGTCAAGAGCCGTTGTGGGTATAGAAATAACAGGAATGTCTACACGTTTACGAATATATTCTGCTGTGCCACCACGGCTTAAAATAACATCAATATCCTTGGTGGCAATTTCGTTAAGAGCTATGTTCGATGCTTCGTCTAATACTGCGTCATTATGAATAAATAATTTGCAAGGCAGGTCAGTAGTGTATTTGCTCAGTAAGGTTGTCATATTACCATAAGGAGCAATGAGGGAAAATGTGAAGGGACTTTGTGAAGTATACATAATGCAGTACCTGTAAATATAATCAGGTGATAGCCAATAATATATGTTTTTGCCCTTGCCAAGAACTATGCCTTGACAAGGGCAAGGTGTGTTTTTCTTACATATCTACCATATTAGGCAAGAATAGTACGAGTTCTGGGAAGAAAATAACGATAAGCATAACTATGAGCATAATGCCAAGGTAGGGCAAGCAGCTTACAGAAAGCTTTTCGATGGATATTTTAGCAATATTACACGCCACAAAAAGGCATAAGCCCACAGGTGGAGTAATTTGACCAATAGCCAATGTGAGTACTAATAATACGCCAAAGAATACTGGATCAATGCCTGCGCTTAATACAACAGGGTACAAAATGGGTGTCATAAGTACAACTGCAACAGCATTATCTAAGAATGTGCCGATAATAAGCAAGGATGCGCAAATAAGAAGTAACAATATATTGGGGTCACGAGATATATCGAGCATCATCTTGGTAATAACTTGAGGAATTTGTTCACTGGCTAAAAGATAGCTAAAGCAGTGTGCAAGAGATACCAAAATCATAATGATTGCTGAGTTTTTGGCTGTATCCATAAGAACCTTGACGAGTTTTTTTCCGTCAAGTTCTTTGTAAATAAACATACCAACAATAAGCCCATAGGTTGCAGCAACTACTGCTGCTTCTGTGGGGGTAAATATACCAGCGTAAATACCACCAAGAATAATAACAGGCATAAAAATAGCAAACATAGCATCTTTAACAGCCTTTATAGACTCTTCACGTGATGGTGGCTCCTCGCCCACAAAGCCGTGTTTTTTTGCTAAAACATAGTTTACAAGCATAAGAGCTGCACTCATAAGTAAGCCAGGCACAACCCCACCAATGAACATTTTACCAATGGAGGCGCCAGTAATAACACCATAAAGAACCATGTTAATGCTTGGGGGAATAAGCAAACCAATCACGCCAGAAGCAGCAACACACGCTGCAGAAAATTCAGTAGAATAACCCTTTTTTTGCATGGGGCCAATCATTACAGAGCCGATGGCAGCAGTGGTGGCTGGACCTGAACCAGAAATGGCACCAAAGAAGGTACACGCTGCGGTGGAAACGTGAGCAAGACCACCTGTATAACGTCCAACAAATACGTTAGCAAGGGCCACCAAACGGGCAGAAACGCCCCCTTGAGACATGACGTTGCCTGCTAAAATAAAGAAGGGAATAGCCATAAGTGTAAAGGTATCAAGGCCTCCATAGGCTTTTTGCACAAGCACCATAACTGGCACATGGCTATGCATAAGCAGGGCAATCATACTACCAAGGCCAAGGGCAATGGCAATGGGGGTTCCTATAATAACAAGGATAAGAAATGATAGAAAAATAGTGGTTGTCATTGATGGCTCCTACAGTGCATGTGGGTCAACAGTTTCTTGGGCTTGGCCCGTGCACACAGAATGCATATTTTGTATTGCATATGCCAAAATATTTAAGAACATAAAGAGGCAACCTATAGGTATGGCAAGATAGGTTATACCAATTGGTAACCAAGGGAGTGATGGTGAGAATTGTCCGAGCATAAATACACGCTGACTTACAATAAAGCCTTGGTATACAAATACAATTAAGAAAAACATGCAGCATACATCTGCAAGTAATAAAATAGCTGAACGAATTCTTATACTACGAATAAAATCTAAAAAGAGAAGAACGTTAATGTGTTTTTTTTCATAAAAAGCAACGCTCGCACCGCTATAGGTTGCCCATACAAAGCAATACCGTGCCAATTCTTCAGACCATGATAAGGGCTGCTCAATGGCATACCTAAAAACAACCTGCAAAAATGTGCAAACAACCATGAGCGTAAAGGTGACAAACATAATACCGCTCAGTACTTTGTTCATCTTAGTATTAAACATCTGAAGAAAATGCATACAATCTCCTTATCTTAAAACCGCCATAAGTTATAAAAAACTTATGGCGGTAATTACTTAGCGTAATGAGCTTATTTTGTGTTGAGGATGTCGTCGATAATTTTGCCGTAGGTTTTACGGGCGTTTTCATAAACGGGCTTACAAGCATCTTGGAAAGCTTTTAAAGCGCTAGCTTCAACAGTGTTTACAGCGATTAATTTTTTCAATTCTTCGAGTTGCTTAGCTTCGTCGTTAACAACCATGTCACGAGATACTTTAGCAAAGGCTTTGCCTTCTTCAAGTAAAATCTTTTGGTGTTCAGGCTTTAATGTATCAAAAATAATCTTGCTCATGAGTAATGGCTCAACAGCGTGTTGGTGACCAGTAAGAGAGAAGAATTTTTGTACTTCATACCATTTTTGGGTAAGAATATGACCAATGGGGTTTTCTTGACCGTCAACGGTGCCAAGTTGTAGAGCTGAGTACACTTCACCAAAGCCCATGGGGGTTGGTAATGCACCAAGAGCCTTAAAGGACTCAAGAGCAATCTGAGAATTTGGTGTACGCAATTTAAGGCCTTTGAGGTCTTCCATTTTGTTGATGGCTAACTTGGAGTTAGAAATGTGGCGGAAACCATTTTCCCAGTAACCAAGCACAACAATACCTTTTTTAGCAGCTTCAGCAGTGAAGAATTCGCCAATGGGGCCGTCCATAACTTTTGCAACATGGTTCATGTCTGTGAAAAGGAAAGGAAGGTTTAGTGCACCAAAAACGTCTACAAAAGAAGACAATTGTAAGTCAGAAGTAAGTACCATATCAACGGTACCAAGTTGTACACCTTCTACCAATTGGCGCTGTGTGCCAAGTTGGTCAGAGGGGAAAACTTTAATGGTTAATTCACCATTGGATTTTTTCTTTACAGCTTCAGCGAACTGTTCGCAAGTAATGTGGTAATGGTGATTAGGGGCACCGGTATGGCCAAGCTTTAAAGACACTGCCGCAAAACCTGCTGCAGGCAAGAGAAGTACAGCTAAGCAAGCAATACCGAGTCGAAATAATTTGGATTTCATAAAAACTCCTGGTTACAAATGTTGGTTACAAATAAGAGTTGCCAAACAACACGCCAAAATTATGCATTCTGGTAAAAACAAAACTCTGAATATGATCTAGCCATACTAAGACGCCCTAAAATATTAGGCGTAATTTTTTCACGTATCATGGCTGTAACATCAAGAAGTGCTTCCAGATTAATGCCGGTATCAATGCCCATGCGCTCAAGCATGTTGACAGTATCTTCCGTTGCTGTATTGCCAGCAGCACCCGGTGCAAATGGGCAACCGCCAAGACCGCCGGCGGCGGTTTCAAATTGGTCTATGCCCATTTGTAAGGCTGCAAATATATTAGCAAGGCCCATGCCGTGTGTATCGTGCATATGCATGGCAATGGGCAAAGTAGCAAATTTTTGGCGCACAGATTTAAGAATGCTTTGTACTTGGTAAGGATTAGCAACGCCAATGGTATCGCATAAGGTAACGCTTGAAGCTCCAAGGTTAAGGGCTTCTTGTATAATCCAAAGAGTCTTTTCCACGGGTACTTCACCGCTAAAAGGGCAGCCAAACACTGCAGATAGCGATAAGTTTACCTTCAAATCAGGGAAGGCCTTCGTAATGGCCGCAAGGTCTTGTAGAGATTCTTCGTGCGTTCTGTTGATATTGGCCTTATTGTGGTCAATGCTAGCTGAAATAACATAACTGATTTCTTGAGTGTCTGTTTTAACAGCATTTTCTGCACCGCGAAAATTAGGTACTAAGGCCACCGCTTCAACGTGTGATAAGTTTTGGCGGCAATGAGTAATAATTTGCGCAGCATCTGCCATTTGAGGAATGGCTTTAGGGCTTACAAAACTCGTGGCTTCTACCTTTGTAACACCAGCTGTGGCCAAACCGTTAAGAATGGAAATCTTGTCTTCGGTTGGAATCCATTCCTTGATATTTTGTAAGCCGTCACGGGCAGTAATATCAACAATCCGCACCTTTGAAGGAACATTCATGGGTAAAACTCTCTCTATTCTAGTTGTTAAAATTTACGCAAGTGGCAAGGTACTATATAATGCCTTGTTCACGCAAGGAAGAAATATGCTCTTTACTGTATCCTAAAAGTGTAGAATATACTTCTTCAGAGTGTTGTCCGAGTAAGGGGGCAGGAGTACGTATTGAGGCCTTAGTGTCTGAAAGCTTAATATGCGCACCAGTAATCTTCATCTTGCCAGCCTTAGGGTGGTCAACTTCTACAAACATTTCACGCGCATCTGCAATGTGTGGATCTTTTACTAATTGATCAATGGTATTAATAGGTGCAGCTGGGCAACCTGCATCGAGTAAAGAGTTTACCACTTCTTCTGATGAATGCTGCTTAGTCCATTCTTCTACAAGTTCCTTGAGCTGTACATTGTTTTCAATACGTAATGGATTTGTGACAAAACGCTCGTCGGTTTTAAGTTCAGGCTTGCCCATAACGTCGCAAACAATATGGTATAATTTGTCATTACCGGCACCAATAACGCAACTGCCATCATTGGTTTTAAATGAATCATATGGATAAATAGATTCATAGCGGTTACCGATGCGTTGAGGAATTTTTCCTGTGCTAAGGTAGATTTGGGTTATGATTTCAAGGCTTGCCACAACTGAATCCACAAGGGCGATATCTACTTTTTGCCCTACGCCGGTTTGATGGCGTGAATTTACGGCAGCTAAAATACCAATGGCGCATGAAAGACCACCAAGTACGTCACAAATGGCAGTGCCTGTACGTGTGGGCTCACCGCCCGGCCATCCTGTAGTACTCATAAGGCCGCCCATAGCTTGGCCTATAATGTCATACCCTGGACGTTGACTATAAGGACCGTATTGGCCAAAACCAGAAATAGAACCAACAATAATGCGAGGATTAATTTCTTTTAAGGTATCATATCCAATGCCAAGTTTTTCCATGGTACCAGGGCGATAATTTTCTACTACCACATCAGCAGTCTTTACTAATTCAAAAAATATATCCTTACCCTTTTTGAGGTTTAAGGTGACTCCATTTTTGTTGCGGTTTAAGTTCATATAATATGAGCTCTCACCATTTTTGAAAGGAGCAAAAGAGCGACTGTCGTCTCCCTTGGTGGGTTCTTCAATTTTAATGACTTCTGCGCCCATATCAGCAAGCATCATAGTGCAAAAAGGTCCGGCAAGAACTCTTGTTAAATCAAGAATGCGTAAGCCTGCGAGGGCTCCATTAGAAGGTATCATCTTAAAACTCCTTTTGATAAAGTAAAATATTTACTTCTATTTACAATAGCCGTGCCAATGTGAAAAAAATGCCTGCAACTTTTGTAAGCTGTAGAAATTACAACAAGATAAAAAAATAACATGCGGTGCTGTTTTTTTTGCTTGTATCAAAAATGATATAATGGCTATCAAAAAAAATACAATTGTTTTGTTTTGCCAAGTACAACAATTTACAGTATCATATTCTTAGCACAGTGATACACAATGATACTGCAACGGTTTCATGTATTATTGTAAATTTATGTCTGATTTTATATGCAATTTCGTTTTATTGTAGGCACCTTTAACTAAAAGGAGATTTACGCATGATTGAAGTTGGCAAACAGGCTCCACCCTTTACTACTAAAGCGTATGCAGATGGTACATTTACCACCGTCTCTTTGAGCGATTATCGCGGCAAATGGGTCTTTCTTTTTTTCTATCCTGGTGATTTTACATTTGTTTGAGTAAGTGAAGTTGCTGCAGTTGCAGCAAAATTTGAAGAATTCTCTAAACTTGGTGTACAAGTTCTAGCCGTGAGTATGGACAGCCCCCATGTACACAAAATGTGGGATGAACACGAACTTTCTAAACTCTCAGGCACCACAAATCCCTTCCCGCTTTTGTGCGATTCTTGCGCTAACCTCGGTAAGCAATATGGTGTTTTTAATGAAGACCGTGGTGGAAATATTCGCGGTAGCTTTATTATTGACCCCGAAGGAATAGTTCAAAACATTGAAATAGTCGCAGCTCCAGTAGGGCGTAATTTCGACGAAACCTTACGCCTTATCACTGCACACCAATTTGTTGCCGAAAATAACGGCACTAAAGCAGCACCCTGCTCTTGGACTCCAGGAAAAATGCACCTTGAACCTTCACCAGATAAAGTAGGTAAGGTTTGGGAATCTCTTAAAAAATAAACTTTTTTTCTCATAATGTGGGGGGAAGGAACTTTTGCTAACGCCAAAAAGGCCCTTCCCCCCACACCCCCCATCCTCAAAACGCGTTTATGTAGTAGGCACTAAAAAACTAAACAACTACTTGTAATTGTATACTTAATATGCAAGGGCTAACTTAGAAAACTTGCCAAAAACCAAGCATGAAATGCGATTTTTTCGGCAAGTTTTTGCCGCTAGCGCACTTACTTTTTAAGTGCCGACTAACAAAATTTTTCTATAAGAAAAATTTTGCGTGCCGTTAAATGAGCCAGAACTTGCTTCTGGCGGCCGCAAAGCGGCATGTGGAGGCAACGTG
>CAYJOQ010000051.1:0-15028 GCA_964371825.1 uncultured Desulfovibrionaceae bacterium | reverse complement strand
TTTCTGTAAGAAAAATTTGGCGCCACGTAAAATAAGCCAGAACTTGCTTCTGGCGTCCCTAAAGGGGTATTTGGAGTGGGCGTGCCTTTCTGAAACACACATGGAAATGCGTTTTTCAGCATCGACTAACTTAGTCGAGTTTGAAAAATTATATAAGCATTTATAAATATACATTTAATACTCAAAAATGACAAAGAAAAAATGCCAGAAACTAAGCATATAATGCTACTTTCGGGCATTTTTACGGCACTAGGCACTAACGCACTTGTTTTCCAATACTCGACTAACAAACTTTTTCTACAAGAAAAATCTTGCGCAGCGTAAAAATCGCATCTATTCAAAGAATTCAGTATATTGATAAGCTTTTATTAAAGAGCAAAATGTGTTAAGGCCTCACAGGTTCTCAGTAAAAAGTTTCTTTCAAATAGGTACAAGGCATTCTAACTCATTTTGCTCGACGTTGTAGCCAATAATCCAAAGTACTGTATAATGTGACCGGAGAAATAGGCTTTGTAATATGGTCATTCATTCCATGTTTAAGACTCGTTTCCTTGTCTCCAAGCATAGCATGAGCAGACATGGCAATAATAGGTAAGTCATTAAATGCTTCGTTTTGACGAATGCGCTTAGTTGCTGCAAGTCCATCCATAACAGGCATTTGAATATCCATAAGCACAAGATCAAAATTGCCTTTTTCTATGGCTGCAATACCTTCTTTACCATTGTGCGCAACTTCCACACTATAACCTACATTTCGTAGTAACTCACAAGCTATTAGCTGGTTAATTTCATTATCTTCCACTAGCAATATGTGCCCATTATAATGCTGTTTTTGCTCTGCAAGAGTAGCATTTTCCACTGGAACAGCATGCGCATGAATAATATTATCCGCATCAAAAAAATCAAACACAGCAGAAAATGAAAAAGTTGAACCAATACCTGGCTCACTTACAACCCCAATTTCACCGCGCATCATTTCAACAATGCTTTTAGAAATAACAAGCCCAAGGCCTGTACCTCCAAAGTTACGCGTTACGGTGCTGTCTGCTTGTGAAAACGCAGAGAAAAGCCTTTTGCGTTGTTCTTCGCTAAGCCCTACGCCGGTGTCACTAATAGAAAAAGAGCAACGCATTTCATGCTCGTTTGCATCTTCACTTGTAATGGTAAGACTAATACTGCCTTGCTTAGTAAATTTAATTGCATTACTCACAAGGTTATAAAGCACTTGCTTAAGACGTAGCGGATCACCCATTATTTTTTTATTGAAGAAATCGCCTTCATTTAAGTAAAACTGTAACCCCTTTTCTTCAATTTTGTTTAAATAGAGGTTTTTTAAATCTTCGCATACATCATGCAGGGTAAAGGGTATATATTCAATTTCAAGTTTGCCGGCTTCTATTTTAGAAAAATCTAAAATATCATCAATAATTCTCAATAAATTATTAGCTGATTGCAAAGAATTTCGCACATATTTTTGCTGTATTTCAGCAAGAGTAGTTTCAGATAGCAAATGTAATAGCCCAAGAATTCCATTCATAGGAGTACGGATCTCGTGGCTCATGTTTGCTAAAAATTCACCCTTAGCTTGAGCACTTTTTTCTGCTTGCTCACGCATGGTATCCATTACTTGCAACATAGATTTAAGCTCTCGTAAGTCACGCACATAGGCAACCACAAAGGTTTCGTCAAGAATTTGTGTACGAACAAGCGTAACTTCTACGGGTAATATTTCTCCAGTGACTGTTTGCGATACAGCCTCTAAGCGACTATGGCCGTGAATAAAGGCATTTTTAAGCTCTTCTTTTACCATATCAACAGACTTGCGCCCATCGGGCTGCACAGGCGGAAATAACGTAAATATTTGCTGTAAAAATTCCTCTTTATTCGCAAATCCAAAAAGCTTTACTGATTCAAAGTTACAATCAATGAGCTCAAAGTTTGTATTCCATAAATTTATGCAAAATGGTGCATTATCAAGCGTAACTTGCAAACGCTCTTCTGCCCTTTGCATTTGAGCAATATGGGCTTGTGTTTCGCGCAAATCATGTAAAAAGCCCACAACAATATGTGTACCGCGATGCATAAGTCGTGTAAGTTGTATATTAAGAGGTAATGGTTCCCCATGTATACTAAGTGCTTGCCATGTTGCAAATGCTGCCCCTTCCGTAAGGGCTTTTTCTAAAAGTTCTTGCATTTTTTCCGCAGAAGAACTTCCATCTGGTTGTATTACGGGTAAAAGATATTGTAAAAAATTTTCAATAGGCTCTTCCCCAGTCATCTGCATCATATTTTTTATTGCAGTATTATATTCAATAAGATGCAGGTCATTGTCCCAAACGCACGTGCCTAATGGCGTGGCATCAAAAATAAGTTTGTTTCGTTCATCAATTTCGCGCATCCTAGCTAATGTCGCATAGTCTTTACGTAAATCTTTAAGATATCCAAGCAATATTTCTTGCCCATTGTACGTGCTACGTTTGAGAACAACATCTGTAGGAATAAGTTCACCATCAATGGTTTTATGTAACCATTCTAAATGTAAGTAACCTTCGGCAAAAGCCTTATCTAAACTTTCGCGTGCAAAATCAATGGAATTTCTACCATTTGGTTGAAATTCAGGTGATAAATTAAAAAATAAGCGCAAATATGCTGCCTTATCTTTAATTTTAAAAAGTCGAAGTAATTCTTCATTACAATCAATTATGGTATAGTTTTTATTCCAAACTTGCGCAGCGAGGGGCATTGAATCAAGCATTGTTTGTATAAGCTCTGCCTCTTGCCCTTTTTTATCCAAAGCTTCTTCAACGTCGGATAAATCAGTAATATAACAAGCTAAAAATGTTTCACTCCTGCTAACAACACGAGTTAAATGCACTTCAGTTGGAATAGATTTTCCTGCAACAGTAATATGCTGCCATGAAAAACTACACTCACCCTCCAAAAGCGCTTTTTCAACAAATGATAGGCCTAGCTCTTTCGTTAAGCGCTCATCATGGTGAGTAATAGGTAAAAAACCTCTCGCAGAAAATACTTCTCGCACTTCAGAAGCACAACCGAGTAGACGTTCATAGGCCTTATTGCAATAAATATTTTCAAGCTTCGCTGTCCAATAACTAAAGCATGTGGGCATGTTCTCCAATAAGCTTGGAGTCAAGTGAATAGGAAGCTGTGAGATGATATGAGCCATAATTCTCCTCCAAAATGGAGCTATAAACAAAAAATTCGCGTTATGTAACAATTATAAATAGCACTAAACAGCAAATATCAAAGAATATTTTGTTTCAATACATATAATACTTTTCTACCAAGAAACAAGTAACAAATGTGAGCATAAAGTTGCATACAAAAGATTCTCATATAAGTAAGTACATATAATGCCTTTTTACATCATACATCGTTCTTTCATTTGTTCAAACATTTGTAAGGCATCATCGATACATGTATCCATATCAAAATACTTATATTTTCCCAATCGTCCACCTAAAAAAAGCTGCGGATTTTTTTCAGCCTCTTTTGCATATTGAGCGTATATCTCAGAATTTTTTTCCGTATGAATAGGATAATAAGCTTCTAAGCCAGGCTGCCAATTTTGTGAAAATTCTTTACATATAATACTGTGTTCATACATAAAGGCTTGGGTACGCTCAGGGTGCAAGTGCTTAAATTCATGAATACGCGTATATGTGCAATCTATATCTGCATAATTCATAACACTTGTACCTTGAAAATCTTGCATAGCGACACATTCTTGCTCAAATCGTAAAGATCTCCATTCAAGTGTACCGTATTTATATTGAAAAAGAGCATCAGGATGACCTGTATAAAAAATCAATGCATCCTTTGGTAAGGAGTGTTGTATAGATTCAAAAGGAGTATTATAAACAACTGTTATATTTTTATTTTTCAATATATTTGCAAAAAGTGCCCCGTAGCCGTCCTTTGGCATTCCTTGCCAATAATCATTAAAATATTCAGTATTGTATGAAAGACGTACAGGTAAACGATTGATAATATATGCCGGAAGCGTACGAGGGTCGCACTCCCATTGTTTTTGTGTGTAGCCTTTAATAAAAGCTTCATATAAAGGACGACCAATAAGTGATATGGCCTTTTCTTCTAGGTTTTGCGGATGTGCAATAAAAGATTGTGCAATTTCATTGTGTAAAAAAATTGCAGCTTCAGCAGGGGTAAGGTTTTTTTTATAAAATTGATTAATTGTTCCAAGGTTTATGGGCATAGAATATACTTGCCCGTCATGTACGCTAAAGACCCTATGCCTATAGGGCGTAAAGGCAGAAAACTGTGTTATATATTTCCATACATGTTCTTTTTGTGTGTGAAAAATATGCGTACCATGAGTATGCACCTCAATGCCACTTGTAGCATCAAAATAAGAATGGCAATTACCACCGGCATATGGGCGACGCTCAAATATTGTTACGGGAAGCTGACAAACAGTTGCTATGCGCTCTGCCATAACAGCAGACCACAAACCTGCTCCCACTAAAAAAACCTTCATACTAACCCCAAATCACAAAAACCATCTGCACACAATTTTTACGTCACATTTTATCTGTGAGTAAACCACACTCTTATATGAAAAACTACCTTTTATTTCAGATAGTTATTCTTTTTTTAAATATCGATTATCCATAGTACTGCGTAACAATTTTTTACACAGCAAAGCATACAGCTTTGTAAAAAAGTACATTCGTAGGATGATAGGCAAAAAAAAATAAAAATACAAGAAGAGAAGATGGTATTTGTAAAGAAAAGCCTTGCGTAAGTAGGAGTGGGGGGACCCCAAGAAACCTACGCAAGGCTTTAGAAAGAACATTTCATTAATGAGTTACCTACACAACGTATACTTCGTATATGTTTAAGCTGTTAGGTGAGGATTACGCTACCCTCTCATCAGTACAAATCTGTCATGTTAAGAGCCTGAAGTTATTAAAATTCGAAGCTTTCTCACCATCAAGACCTGTACGTTTTCGTGACTACAAAAGTCATTACAAAATATACATTTAACACTGTTTATGGCATCTTTGCCTTTATTCACTAAAAAAACACCTCTGACACTGTTTATGGCATCTTTGCCTTTATTCACTAAAAAAACACCTCTGACACCGTTTATGGCATCTTTGCCTTTATTCACTAAAAAAACACCTCTGACACCGTTCGCGGCTTGGTAAAGCCCTTTCTGAATGTACACATATGACGCTTTTAAACCTAAACTAACAAAAATCCCCAAGAGGCATATTCTTCAGAAGTCTTGCTAGTTCGCGTATTTCCCGTCCAGCTATGTACAATTAAAGTAAGGCCTTTTATATGTTTGGCAAGGGTGTTTATACTTTTTTTTGCAATAAGAGCAGACATTCTTCCAAAATATTAGTTGTTGTCAAGCCTACAAGATCTCGTAATTCTTGTTGTTTCCCATGTTCAATGAATATATCGCCTATACCTAAACGTTTAATGCGTTGCCCTTGAATAGCGTTTTTATCATGTAAAACTTCAAGAACAGCCGAAGAAAATCCACCAGCAAGGCAGCCTTCCTCTACCATTAAAAGAGCGGTATGCTCAGCAGCAATGGCACATAAAGCATCTTGCGGTAAGGGTTTTATCCAAATAGGATCATACACAGTAACATTGATATGATGTTCTTTTTGTAAAATATGTGCTGCTTCAAGGGCCATATGCGCACACGGACCTACAGCAATAATAGCAAGTTCACTGCCCTTTTGTAAAAATTCTCCTTGCCCCACAGGTAAGGTGCGCATACTTTCAGGCATGGCAACCCCCATACCTGCGCCACGTGGATACCGTATAGCAACAGGGCTTTCTCCTCGCGTAGCCGTTGCAAGTGCATGACATAACATAGCCTCATCACGAGGTGCTATCATTTGCAATTGAGGAATATGACGCAAATACGCCATATCAAAAATTCCATGATGGGTTGGCCCATCTTCACCCACAAGTCCTGCTCTATCAATACAAAAGGTTACGGGTAAATTTTGCAAACAAACATCATGTACTACTTGGTCATACGCCCTTTGTAAAAAGGTAGAATACAAAGCAACCACAGGACGAAAGCCACGCATAGCAAGACCTGCCGCAAAGGTTACAGAGTGTTGTTCACAAATACCTACATCCACAAAACGCTCGGGAAACATACTTTGAAAATGCTGTGTTCCTGTGCCTTCCGGCATGGCTGCCGTAATGGCTACAATACGGTCATCTTCCTTGCCAAGTTGTAATAAACAAGAGCTAAAAGCATCGGTAAAGGTTCTAGTATTTTGTACTGCACTTTTGGTATGAGCCTTACCTGTTTGCAGATCAAAACTCCCTATACCGTGAAACTTAGAAGGATTTTCTTCCGCAGGCGCATAACCTTTACCTTTTTGCGTAAGTACATGTAACAGCACTGGCCCTTCTTCTACGGCAGCAGCCATAGCAATATGACGCTTTAACGCCACAAGGTCATGCCCATCTACAGGGCCTATATAAGTAAAACGCAAAGCCTCAAAAAGCATACCCGGAGTAAAGAATGTTTTAAAACTCACCTCTCCACGTATGGCATAGGTGGCTAAATCATCGCCAATACGAGGAATGGAGCGAAGCATCTTGAGCACATCTTTTTTAGCTTGACGCACCCAGCGCCGTGAAAGATTACGACTTAAAAAGCGTGACAATGCCCCCACATTGGAAGAAATAGACATCTCATTATCGTTAAGTACAACAATGAAACGATTCCCCATTTGCCCTGCCGTGTTTAAACCTTCAAAAGCTTGACCACCTGTTAAGGAACCATCACCTATAACTGTTACAACACGATGATCTTCGCCTGCCAAATCTCTTGCCATGACCATACCAAGGCCCGCAGAGATGGATGTGGAAGCATGCCCAACACCAAAATGATCATAAGCGCTTTCATTCACTCGAGGAAATCCTGAAAGACCTCCCATTTGACGTAAGGTAGCAAATTCTTGTGCCCTGCCCGTAAGTAATTTCCATGCATAGGCTTGATGGCCAACATCCCAAATAAATTTATCTTTTTCAGAATCTAAAGAATGTAACAACGCTAGCGTAAGTTCCACAACGCCCAATGAAGGAGCAAGATGCCCACCATTTTTGGCCACCACTTGAATAATACGTTGACGCACTTCCTTGGCTAAAAGCTCAAGATCTGCGAGACTCATAGTAGCTATTGCTGCAGGACTTTGCAGCGAATCTAATAAAGATGTTGATGCATTTTCGCATATGTGTTCTGTTTTCGTTATGGTGACGCACGGTGTCTCTTCAGAAGCATTTTGCGCGCTTTGTGCGTGTAGGGGTTTATGGGTTTGGTCATGTTCTTGCATAATTTTCCGCCGTATATCTAAAGGAGCGCAGGGTAAACGCCGTTATATTTAAATTAGGATGTTCTTTCAACAACATACGTAGCTAAACTACGTAAAAATTCTGCTTCAACACCCTCAAATTCGTTCAGATATGTAAGGGCTTTATCCTTTTCTTCTTGCGCAAGTTGCTTGCTTTTTTCAAGGCCTACTAAGGCAGGATACGTACTTTTACCTTGCTCCACATCACTTCCGGCAGGCTTACCTAGGGTGGCTGTATCTGCAGTAATATCTAAAATATCATCAACAATTTGAAAGGCTGTACCTAGAGCCTTGCCATAACCTTCTAATGCAATAACAGTTGCTGTATCTGCTCCTGAAAGTACAGCTCCGCTCACACAAGATGCTTGAATAAGGGCTCCAGTTTTTAATGCATGCATAGCGCGCATTTTTTCTAAAGTTATGGCATGTTCTGAAGGTTGCACACCTGCTCCATCATATACCCCCGTATACACCATATCAAGCATTTGCCCGCCTACCATACCACAAGAACCGGCAGCCTTAGCTACATATTGTACTGCATTAAGACAGGCTCTTGGCGTAATCACATCACCTGCCACTGAGCACATAAAAGCAAAGGCATCAGTAAGCAAGGCATCACCTGCCAAAATTGCTGTAGCTTCATCAAATTGTTTATGATTTGAAGGTTTTCCACGGCGTAAATCATCATCATCCATAGCGGGTAAATCATCATGAATAAGAGAATATGTATGTATCATTTCAATGGCAGCGGCAAAGGGCATTACTGCCTCTTGCCTAAGGCCACAAAGTTTTGCCGTACTTAAACATAGAACAGGCCGTAAACGTTTACCTCCAGCCATAAGGCTATACTCCATAGCCTTACACAATCTTTCAGGCAGATGGCTCATGTGCTCTGCGCGTAGGCATTTGGCAAGCCATGTTTCCACTTGTTGCCCATATGCTTGTAAATGGGCCTTCATATTCGTTATTTCCATAGATTTTTTATGCATAATCATCATCACTTTGTTCATCTGCTAATGAAGGAGTAAAGGCCTTGTCTTCACCATCGGTATATAAAGAAATATCATGGCGCGCTTTTTCCAATTGTTTACGACATGTTTGACTTAGTTGCATACCTTCTTTGTATAGGGCAACACTTTCTTCAAGGGGAACATTTCCCCCTTCCATGGCTGTTACAATGGTTTGAAGCCGCTGCATACGCTCTTCAAAAGTTTTAGGAGAATTTTTAGTTTTCATACTATTACTCACTTATATCATTTAAAATCATGTATGTTTTTCTACATCAGACACTTGTGCAGAAATAAGGCCGTCAGCCACATGCATACGCAAAATATCGCCTTTGCGAACTGAAGAAATTGATTGTACCACCTGCCCTTTGGCATTTTCCATAAGCACATAACCTTTTGCCAAGGGAGCTTTAGGATCACACGCGACAAGTCGAGTACACAGCTGCTCAAGTACATGCTCTTGACGTTCAAGATAGGAATGCATTTTTGCAGAAAGAATTTGCGCACATGGCATGTAGTGCATTTCTTTATTGTGCACATTTTGCAAAGCACTATGTTGCAAACGCCAATCTATTGTTTCAAGTTGCGCAGTTAATTTATGATGTTTACCGCTTAATGCCGTAGCCATAAAGGCAGAGCAGCGCTCAAGCTTCATATGCAAGCTTTCCACATTTTGTGCATTAAGCTGAGTAAGCATTTGACAAGTATGCTGTAAACGCTGCATATGTCTTTGCCATAATTGCAAAGGAGAAAGCCATTGCATGGCTTGTTCTTGCATCAATAATCGCTGTGCGTTGGTGTATATGATACGCTGCAATGCATTTTGCAAGCTTATTTCAAGCCCATCTACCTGCTGCAGTAAATCTTCGCGTGTTGGCCATAATAGCTGTGCTGCATGGGTAGGTGTAGCTGCACGAACATCTGCTGTCATATCAGCTATACTCACATCAACTTCATGCCCTATGCCTGCCAATATGGGTGTGGTGGAATGAAACACTGCATGGGCGACCTCTTCTTCGTTAAAAGCCCATAAATCTTCTAAGGAACCACCACCGCGAATAAGCACAATGACATCAGCAAAATGTTCTTCATTAATCTGCTTTATGGCTTTAGCAATGCTTAACGCTGCCCCATGCCCTTGCACAAGCACAGGGTAAATACGAATGTGGCTGCCCGTGCCACAAGTTTGGGCTATTCGTAAAAAATCTTGAATAGCCGCGCCGTGAGAAGCCGTAACCACAGCCACTTTTTGTGGGTTATATGGCAATTGGCGTTTACGTTCTTGCGAAAAATACCCTTGAGTACGCAATGTATCCTTAATGGCTTCAAAGGCCGCATGCAAAGCACCATGCCCTCCATCTTGCATAAGTGCTACCACCAGCTGATAAGAACCCCGCTGTGCATATACAGAAACATGTCCCGCACAGAGCACTTGTTGCCCATTGGTAAGCTTTTGTGCAAGTGATGGACGAGGGCCATCTTCAAAAACTTCACCTGTTAAAGGGTCAAAGTTTTCTTCACGTTTTTGATATGTTTTAAACCATACACATTGCAATAAGGCTTCGCTATCTTTGAGAGAAAAATACACATGACCTGAGCTTGGGCGAGAAAGATTACTTACCTCGCCCTTCACCCACACAAAGGGATATTGTCCTTCAAGGCTACGTTTTACGTTAGCCGTAAGTTCCTTAACTGTGTAAATGGTGCTCATAAAACAGCTTACATGCCCCAACCTGCAAGCACCTGCTTGCGCCAAGCTTGAAAGTCTTGTGTGAAGCTTGAAAGTGTAAGTTCTGATTTTTCACCGCTTTTACGGTTTTTTGCTTCAACAATACCCCGAGCAAGTCCCTTGGCTCCAAGGCAAAGTTGCATTGGTACCCCAATAAGATCTGCATCTTTAAATTTAACACCCGGACGCTCTTCTCTATCATCCACAAGCACTTCAAGGCCCATGGCCTCAAGTTCGTGAGTAAGAGTTTCCACAGCTTTATTGGCATCGTCATTCTTAGTATCAAGGTTTAAAAGTAGCACGTCAAAGGGGGCCAAGGGCGGCGGGAATACTATGCCATTAGCATCATGATTTTGCTCAATACAAGCAGCCACAACCCGTGAAACACCAATACCATAACACCCCATGACCATGAGCTGTTCCTTACCTTGAGCATCTAAAAATGTGGCCTTCATACCTTCGCTATATTTTGTGCCCAATTTAAATACATGGCCCACTTCAATACCGCGTGGAAGCTCTATACTACCACCGCATTTGGGGCAAGGATCATCATTACAAATCATGCGCACATCAGCATAGGCTGTGATATTACAATCACGTATAAGGTCAACATGTTGTAAATGCATGTCTGTTTTATTGGCGCCGCATACCCAATCATTGCCTTCTTGTAGTTCGGCATCAGCATAAATGGCAATAGTGCTCTCAAGCCCTACAGGTCCGGCAAAACCTACTGCAGCCTTAGTCCATGTTTGTACTTCTTCAGCCGTTGCCATGGTCACTTCAGTGGCGTTTAAAAGATTCTTTACTTTAATATCATTAACATTTCTGTCACCACGCACAAGAATAGCAACACCTTGCCCATCTACATTAAAGAGTAAGGTTTTAATAAGCTTTGTAGGTACAATATGCATATATGCACACACCTCTTCCACCGTATGCGCCCCAGGCGTAGAAACTTCTACAATAGCTTCTTGTGTTTGCGTGCTTGCTACCCCATTCCATACAATGGCAGCTCGCTCAACATTAGAGGCATATTCACACACAGTACACGCAGCAATGGTGTCTTCGCCCGTATCAGCAAGCACCATAAATTCATGGGAAAAATTACCGCCAATGGATCCAGAGTCAGCTTCAACAGCTCGAAATTTTAATGCCATGCGTGTAAAAGTGTTTTGATATGCTTCATACATTTTTGCATAACTTTCATCGGCACCTGCATCTGATGCATCAAAAGAATAAGCATCCTTCATGACAAATTCACGCCCACGCATAAGACCAAAACGAGGGCGAATTTCATCACGAAATTTTGTCTGAATTTGATATAAATTTATAGGTAGTTGCCTATAAGAGCGCACTTCACCGCGCACAAGATCAGTAATAACTTCTTCATGTGTGGGGCCAAGGCAATAGTCACGTTCATGGCGATCTTTAAATCGTAAAAGTTCCTTACCATAAAAATCCCAGCGTCCAGTTTCTTGCCATAAATCTGCAGGCTGTGCAGCAGGAAGTAATACTTCTTGTGCCCCCTTGGCATTCATTTCTTGACGCACAATAGCCTTTGCTTTTTCAAGCACACGTAATCCCAAGGGAAGATAACTGTAAATACCAGAAGTTACTTTACGCACCATGCCGGCACGAATCAGCAATTGATGACTTATAACTTCTGCATCGGCAGGGGCCTCTTTTAACGTAGGGATATAGGTAACGCTCCAGCGCATATGCACTCCTCTATTTTTTCTTTTGTAATACTATGTCTAGTTCTTCCATAAACGCTAAAAGTAAAGCATCTTGCCCTTTTACAGAGCGTATAACCTCACCTTTAGCAAAAATAATACCCTTATCACGCCCGCCAGCAAGTCCAATATCTGCCTCACGAGCCTCTCCTGGGCCATTAACTACGCAGCCCATAACCGCCACTTTTATGGGCGCTTTTTCTTTTGCAAGGCGCGCTTCCACTGCTGCGACAAGTTGAAATAAATCAATTTCGGTGCGTCCGCAGGTTGGGCACGATATTATTTCTGGTCCATATTGACGTAAGCCAAGGGCACGTAAAATTTCATAAGCAACCTTAACTTCCTCAACAGGATTTGCTGTTAACGACACGCGTAAAGTATCTCCTATGCCTTCATATAAGAGCACCCCAAGACCTACAGCAGATTTTGCTGTGCCGCGAAGCAAACCACCAGCTTCTGTGATTCCTATATGCAGTGGATATTCACAACGCTGCGCTAATAACTTATAGGCTGTCACGCTTTCAAGCACCGAAGAAGATTTGAGCGAAATCTTTGTATCATAAAAATGACGTTTTTCCAAAAGCTGCACGTGTTGCAAAGCGCTTTCTACCATCGCTTCTGGTGTTACTCCGCCATATTTTTTGCGTAAATCTTTATCTAATGACCCACCATTGACCCCAATACGGATAACAGCACCATGCGCTTGAGCACAATGTACTACCATATCAACATTCTTTGCTGAACCTATATTGCCAGGATTAATACGTAAACCTTCTACTCCACTTTCAACAGCAGCAATGGCTAGAGTATGGTCAAAATGAATATCGGCAATAAGGGGCACATCTACTTTTTGTCGAATGCTTGCTAAAGCTTTGGCAGCTTGCATATCGGGCACCGCAAGACGCACAGCCTCACAGCCAGCATCAACCAAGGTAGTAATTTGCGCTAACGTTTGTTCTACCTTACGCGTATCTGTATTGGTCATGCTCTGTACCCGTATGGGGGCGTGAGATCCTATGGAAAGATTGCCAAGACTAAGGGCACGAGTTTGCTTTCTTTGTATCATTATATCTTCCAAGTTGTTGCATCATACAAACACTATTTTTTGAACAAATACTAATGTTGACGGGCAACATAGCCCACTTTTGCTCATATGCCAAGTTGTTAAAAACAAACCAAAAAATATTTATCTACATAAAAAACAACTCTAATATATTTAAATACCATTTTTTTTATGTAAAAAAAACATATGAAAAACACATTTAAACCTTTTCTATGTAGTAAATAAAGCCAAAATTCTGATATTTTTTTATGCGTACACCATGCTCTTAAGTTTTTGCTTTTTTAGTCGATACAATGTATAAGAACATTGTAGTTATCTTCCGTCATGGTATGACAGAGTCAACTCATAGGGGAATATTTATGCGTTTTGCTCAGCTTTTTTTACTTTTTATGCTGCTTTTTCAAGCACTTTTAGCCACAGGTTGTGCTAAACCTCCACGGGATACCACGCCTGAATTTGTGGATGCAAGAGAACTTAAACTTAAAGTACGCGAACTTGCTGATCAAATGCTTGCAACCACAGACAACAGCCTTTTAACGGGCATAGTAGCATTACCTACATCCTTTGTAGACCTTAACAATAAAGCGCAAACAAGCTCACTTGGTAATTTTCTTGGCGAATCACTCATATATGAGTTTAATCAACGTGCCTTTCCTGTACGTGAATACAGGCTCACAGGTGACATTAAAGCCACAGTTGATCAAGGCGACCTTGCCCTTTTACGTAAAGGCCTTGTGCCTGCCAATCAAAAATGGGCAGCCCTTGTGGTTGGTACCTATTACAGAGACCAAGACGCTATATTCGTTAATGCTCGCTTAGTGCGCGCCTATGACGGTATGGTTTTGCGTTCCGGTCAATTGGTTCTTGCTATGAGCCCCTTACTACACCGCATGTCTGCACACACCATTCCCCCAAAAAATAAACCAAGCCTTCATCTACCAAGTGGCACAGTAGCCATAAAGCCTGCCCCTTCATCTTGGGGTAAACCTGCAGTTAAGCCTGGTCCTGGTCTTTATGGATATGAATATTAAGCAAAAAAATCATAAAAATATTAAAGAATAAACAAAGCTTAGCAAAGAAAGGATATTTCATGTTTACAAGCATACGACAAACACTACTTTATGCCTTACTTGCTGTGTGCGCACTAAGCTTTACGGCACCAGCCATGGCTCGTGAAGGATTTGGCCTTGACGGTACTTGTGCAACAGAAGAAGAATATGTTCCGTTAAAACGTCAGGCATCCATATCCAGAGAAACTACATTTCACTACAATCAGGCTATGAAGTATAAGCAGCATGCACGTTACGAACTTGCTCGCGAAAGCTTACTTATGGCTTTAGCTTCAAGTGGTAGTTCTCAAGTACGTGACAGATTACAACGAGAGTTGCAAATTATAGACCTTCAAATTCGCACTTTGCGCTGAGATACTTATGCAAAAACATCCTATTATTTTTTCTTTTTGCCTTGCGCTGTGTATGCTCTTTAGCCAAGGTTGTGCAGCCGTTGGCACTATGGGTACTGGATATGCTCCCAAGGCAGCTAACCTTATGGCATCTCAAATGGATGCACAAGTTATGCAAAAAGGTAATGCTGGCAAAGGATCTGCTAATATGCAAGAACTTCCGGCTCGTCAATTGGAATTACGTAATTCCATAACCATCATGGCTACTGTTCCTGTCAATATTAATAACCTTGAAGTATCAAACGCCTTGGCACGCCAAATGTCAGAAGAAATAAGCCGTTGGTTTGTTAGCGCCGGCTATAGAGTACAAGAAATTCGTAAGGGTAAGGAAATTGTGTTTCAAAAAAAGCAAGGAGAAATGCTCCTTACTCGCGATACAAAGCAATTGGCACAGCGCCATGTTTCAAGTGTTGCAGTTCTTGCCGGAACCTATGTAGTTACCCCAAAGCAAGTACGCTTTACCATGCGCTTATTACACACACCAAGTAATGAAGTTATAGCCATGAGCACAGCCACAGTACCCATTACACCTGATGTGCGTCCCTTACTTAAAGAATCAACACAACCTGTAAAAGTTACTCCTTCAGTACAAACACGATTACAATAGTCAGCACTGAAAAACTATGCAAACCATTGTAATTACAAATACTGACACATT
>CAYJOQ010000050.1:0-15064 GCA_964371825.1 uncultured Desulfovibrionaceae bacterium | reverse complement strand
TAAATTGCCAAAAAGTCGCATTACATGCTTTGTTTTTGGCAATTTTTCTAGGTTGGCCTTTGCATATTAAGTGTACAATTACAAATAGTTGTTTAATTTTTCAGTGCTGACTAAATAGTCGATGCTGAAAAACGCATTTCCATGCGTGTTTCAGAAAGGCACGCCCACTCCAAATACCCCTTTAGGGCCGCCAGAAGCAAGTTCTGGCTTATTTTACGTGGCGCAAATTTTTTTACAGAAAAATTTCGTTAGTCGACACATGAAAACAGGTGCAATAGTGTCGATAAATTGCCAAAAAGTCGCATTACATGCTTTGTTTTTGGCAATTTTTCTAGGTTGGCCTTTGCATATTAAGTGTACAATTACAAATAGTTGTTTAATTTTTCAGTGCTGACTAAATAGCACATTTGTATGTGCTGTTCTAAAGGTATGGCTATTCCAAATGTAGTTTGTTGTTCTGTATCGATTAGAGCACGTTAATTGTATTAAATTTCGGCCATTTTTTCGCGTCTGCGTACAAGGTAGTACACAATAAAGGCCCCCACAAGCTTGCTTAAGGTCATGGTTACAAAGGCTACAGGGGTAGCAATGCCCACCAGCAATAAAAATACAAGGCTGTCTAAAGGGGCGCCGAGTAGGCTTGAAAATAAAATACGCTCAGAAAACTTTTTCTTAGTGAAGGTAAATATAGCCCAGTCGGCTAGCTCGCCAAGGGCAAAGGCTGCAGCTGAAGCCATAGCTAGCTTGGGGCTTGCTAAATACCAACTTAAGGCACAACCTGCCAGCATGCCCCAGAGTATATTATGGCCCACATGCCTTTGCGCATAATCGCGTATAACAAAAACAAAACCTACCACTAAGGACATGGGAGGCCAAAGTTCGCCACCGGGTAATTCAATGAGGGGAGTGTAAGCAAAGGCCATATTGATGGCCAAAATCATAAATACGTAGAAAAATAAGTGTAACATAAAAACCTTAATGCTTTATCAGAAGATAAAGACGTAGCGTAAAACGTTGTGCATACAGGTATTTTTTGAAAATATGTATGCGTATCTTGTGCTAAAAGCTATGTCACCTCGCTTTTTGCACTCTACTGTATGCAAGAAAAAGGTGTAGTTTTTTTCTCGCATACAGTAGCTATATAAATGTTTAGAAACTATAATTAAAGATAAGCGCTGCTTTATATGCATCACGTTTATCATTCATATGATTCCATGTGTCTCCATCAATACCGTTTACAATATACCCAAGCTGTACGATGGCTTGGAGATTCTCATAAATTTGATATGTGGTGTCAAGGTTAAATTCGAGCAAATAATCTGTGGTTGTTAAATATAGAGCACTTTCTCTGTTAAAGGCCCCATAGGAAACATGTTCAGCCATGTCTGTGCTGTTGGTACCGTGCCAATAGGCTACGCGGAAGGTATGAGAAAGATCTTCAAAAAAGGACATATTGCGGATATGCGCGCCAATACCCCAAGTACCAGCATAGGAAAGCATAAGGTCATAGCCGTAGCTATCGCTGGTAGAAGGTGCCCAACCAAGTTCATTGCCATCACCCATAAAGGAAGTGAAGTTAGCAGTAGGCGCAATGTATGGCATCATTTCAGAGCCATTTTTCACGTCGTCATCATCACCAGTGCCGTACCAACCAAAGATACCTGGAGTACCCCAAGCCATTTTGTATTCAACAAGGGCTTTGAAAATCCAGCCACTGCGTTGTATGTCCGCACCAGTCATGGGATCGGTGCCAAGAAATCCGGTATGCCCGTAGTTGGCGTCAAATTCAAAATTCCAAGCATCCATGGTGTACGTTACAGGAATACCGGCCCAAAATGGCACAGCATATGCTTCGGTATTACGTAATTGACCAATGCTGCTGCCTGCATTCCACGCAGGAAGCATGCCCGCTACGAAACCGCCGCCGCCAACAACACCGCTTAAATCTTCAGTAGAATATTGCCCCACAGCGCCGCTCATGGCCCAAGGGGTAATGGTCCAGCCATCACCGCTGATGGGAAGCATGAGGGCAAAAAGATCTACGTTATCTAAGAAGTTGGCAGAGGCTCTGCCTTCAATGCCATCAAAGTTATCGTTAAGAGGGCGAAGCCAAGCTGTAGTGAGACTAAACATATCACTAAATCGATATGAAGCTACAATACCTGCCACATCGTTATCAAAAACCATGGGGCCACCGGCAGCGTTTGGTAGGGTAACGCCTTGGATACCCATGCGCAAAGAAAGTTCGGTATTGGGCACAATCCAGTCAATATATGCACGCTTTACTTCAACTATTTTTCCATCTGAACCAAGGGCGCCGCCATCATCCTTGCCCCAAGTGGTATCGCCTATTTCAAAAAATACGGTGCCTGAAAGTGATTCAGAGGCAATGGCGTCTAGTTGTAAGCGAACGCGTTGCTGTGCAGCAAAAACGTCAGAGCCGTTTTGGCCGTCAAACAAGGTGTCCACAGCACCATAACCAAACACAAATTGGCCTTTTGCTTTAAAATCAATAGCAAGAGCGCCACTAGAAGCGCCAAGAAGCATGCCCGCAGTGAGCATTAATGTACAAATCTTTTTCATATGTTCCTTCCTTATTGAAAATAAAAGATGATGTAAGCAATAAAAATGTGCAACGCAAGGTTTGCATGAATGCGTTGCAATACAATGTCTTACGCTTTTCGAATATAGAAATCAAGAAAATAGGTAAAAAAAATTTTACCACCGTAAAGCTATGCTAATTTTAAGACTTCTGCATAGTGTATAGTGCAAAGAATTGTGCCTTGCGTAAAATACGCCAAAACGTGCTATTGACGACCTTGAAAGAGACATTTGGAGCAAGGGCGCTTGAATAGAAAAACCGTACAACCTTATGGTGTACGGTTGTACGGTATGGTGTTGGGTATGTGTAATTTATACTCTATCGCACAGAGAGCTTTCTAAAAAGCGTTCCAAGGCATCGTCCATTTTTTGGATATATTCCTTTACAGGAAAGTCTTTTTTGCACTGCCCGCAGTGCATAAATACTTTGCGTCAGCCCTTGGAGGCTACAAGCTTTTCTCCACAATGGGAGCAGGGTATGGTTGTTTGCACTTGGCGTTTAAAGCCGGATGTAGAAAAAAACATATCAATACCTTTTGTATATAACTATTTATAAGTTTTACGTGCAAATTGCCCGCCGGAAACATAGAAGGTGTTTTCCACAATAAACAAAGCCTTATTGTCAAGGCCAAAAACAATGGATTCTAGCTGTTTTAAGGCCATATTATTGGTAACGGTAAGAAGTATTTCTTTGTCTGATCCAAGGTATGCGCCCTTACCTCGAATAAGTGTTACCCCAAATTTTTGGGTATGCATAAGGGCTTCGCAAAGCAGCTCTCCTTGACTGGAAATAATAATAACAAGTTTACGCTGGTTGAACATACGTAAAACATATTCTAAAGTATTTGAATTAATAAACATCATAATTGTTGAAGCAATGATGATATCTATAGATATATTGAAGAAAAAAGCTACGGTAAAAAGACAAAGGTTAAAGGTAAAGCTAAATACGCCAATGGAAATATTCCATTTTTCACGAAGAGCCACGGCAATAATATCTGTACCTCCGCCACTGCCAAGGCTGCGTAACATGGTGCCGCCGCCTGAGCCGATGAGTACTCCTGCAAGCACAGCAGCATAAAGTTGATTTTCAATGACAATTTCAAATGTAATAAATTCACCTATTACAGATGTGCAAAGTACTGCATAAATAGAGTACCATAAAAATACTCGGCCTACAAAAAACCAGCCAATAATGCCCACAGGAATGCAGTAAATGACATACCATATGGGGGCACTTAATAAATCTGTGGCATATAGAGTAAGCATGGAAATGCCAAGCACTCCTCCGGCAACAAATTTGTGGTGAACGGCAATACCTTGCATTCCAAGCGCTAACAGGGCTGAGCCCATGGTGAGTAGAAAAAGATTCCACCAAATGGATTCAGCAATTTTAGGATTGTAGGTATTTTTTAAAGGCATAAGTACTCCCCTTTACTAAGGTTAGCTGTTGGTGTGCATAGTGTAAATTTTTTGCATGTTCATTGTGCAAAGGTTTACCATGTTCACGTTAAGTAGTATGGTTAAAAATTAAAAGCAGTTGCAACGTGCATCAGTGTTACTGCCATCATATCTGAATCTTTTTACTGTGCGCTATAATTTGTATATTTTGTAATACATTGTACTCAATACATGTGAGTGCTGTGCGCTTATTAGAGCAATGCCCAAAGCATGCGCGTTGCCATAAGAATAAGAAATATGGCAAAAAAGCGTTTGAGTGTGCTTACTGGTAATGAGTGTGCAAGTTTTGCTCCAAGGGGTGCTGTAAAAAAGCTTGCAAGAGCAAGGCCAGCAAAGGCTATCATATTGACATAACCGATAGCGCCTTCTGGTAGATTTGGTAGGCCATAGCCACCAATCATATAGCTAATTGTGCCGGCAAGAGCTATGGGAAAGCCAATGGCAGAAGACGTTCCAACGGCAGTATGTATAGGCACACTACAGTAAGACATGAAAGGAACAGACATGGTTCCACCGCCAATACCCACAAAGCTTGAGAGCAAACCAATAACGCCGCCAACGCCGCTAATGCCAATGGGTTTTGGCAATTGACGTGCACCGGTGGGTTTTTTGGCAAAGAGCATTTCAAGGGCTACAATATAAAGAAATACCACAAAGAATGCTTTTAAGCTTGTGGAGGGAATATGCGCTGCTACAAGGCCTCCTAAGAAGGTGCCGATTAAAATACCGGGAGTGATATTTTTAAAAATATCCCAGCGCACAGCTCCTCGCCCATGGTGTGCTCTGGCGCTGGCAATGGATGTAACCATAATGCTGGCAAGCGATGTTCCAAGGGCCATGTGATGCACATATTCAGGAGCTACTCCCATGGCTGGAAAGACGACTGAAAGAATAGGCACAATAACAATGCCGCCTCCAACGCCCAAGAGTCCGGCGAATACTCCGGCTATAGTGCCACAAAGTAAAAAAATTCCTAAAGAAATAAGCATAATATACCTTTCCTACAAAAAAACATTAAATCTATTATTAAGGCGGCCTAAGCATATATAAGCCTTGTTTGAGTTGCAAGAGGCAAAAAAGAACTAAGATTTGTGCTTGTTAATAACTATCTGTAATGGCATACAAAAATGCTTTTTAGTGCGAGTAAAATTTTGCAAAAGAGCATAATATTCTAGGGTATTTTATACATAAAATATAGCGTAAAAGAATTGTTCAAGACAGTGCGAAATTTTTTTGATTTAAATTTTATGTGGTTATGAAAATTTGTACACTGTTTGTTAGGGCATATATGCCTTTGATGTCTATGTGTCTTTATGAGAGTCCTGCATAATTATTTTTCAATTTTATTTTTGTGCTTTTGTAATAAATTTCCTTAAGTTTGAAAATTTACTTGTGCAGGACAAAAGGCACAAAAATCAATCGCTTAACTGCGCAAGTGAATTGCGCTTACTCTTGATTTTTGGTCGCAATGGCTAGCACCAGTGCTCCAAAAAACTCCGCACAATGAATTGTGCAGGAGTCTTCTTTATAGAGTTCTGTAAGAAAATGACCTTTACCATCCTCTACATACGTATGTATTTAGAAAATAAACATTTTTAAACTGCTTCTGGTTTTGCAAGTGCATGATATGATATTGATTTATTTGATAAGTAGTCGGCGCTGAAAAATAAATAAACTTGTTGAAATAATTATTTTTTATAGCTAAAATGCATCGAAAACATCACCAGAAACAGGGCAATGTATTTGTTAAAGGAGTGTATATGCAAAATACTGTTGTTTTAGCCACCACTAATGAAGGGAAAATTCGTGAACTTGCCCACGAATTATCAGCTTTTGGACTTACCGTATTAGGTCTTAAAGACTTTGAAAACGTAGGAGAAATAGAAGAAACCGGCATTACTTTTGAAGAAAATGCTTTGCTTAAAGCCCAAACAGTAGCAACCCTTACGGGCTTACCAGCCATTGCTGATGATTCTGGTCTTGAAGTTGATGCGCTTCAAGGAGCGCCGGGGGTATTTTCTGCGCGTTATGGAGATGATATGCAAGCCCTGCCTGAAGAAAGCCGTGATGCACGAAATATTCGCAAGCTTTTGCAAAGTCTGCAGCAGGTAGAAGACCATGCACGTACAGCGCGTTTTGTGTGTTGTATGGCTGTGTGTAAGCCTAGCGGTGAGCATATGGTGGTGCGTGGCACTTGGGAAGGACACATTTTGACACATTCTGTGGGTGATAACGGTTTTGGGTATGATCCGGTTTTTTTTGATGCTCAATTACAACGCACTGCGGCGCAGTTAAGCCGTGAAGAAAAAAACGCTCGTAGCCATAGAGGCAATGCTCTACGCCTATTGCTTGGTTCTTGGCAAAAATTTTATGAATAATATGGCTGTATGCAGTGTATTGTAGGCAGCACTGAAAAACTATGCAGGTCATTGTAATTACAGGCACTCACACCTTAAGACCTCTGCGTAATTAATTACGTAGGGTCTCATGGAGCGTTGACGACAGTCAATGCGATCAAAAATCAAGAATAGGCGTAGCTTTGCTTCGCCGTTAAGGGATTGATTTTTGTGCCTTTACCTCTGCACACGTTATTTTACACTTCGAACAAATTTTTAAATTTTATTAATAAAGCTAAATTTGAAGATAATTGTGCAGAGGTCTCACCTTAGGAAATCGCAGAAAAATTGCCGAAAACAAAGCATGTAATGCGACTTTTTGGCAATTTTTCGACATTACTGCACCTGTTTTTTAACAAAGGCTAATGATATCTATTCATTACGTATTTTAGCAATGGTTAAGGTAGTGGAAAATCCGTCTACTAAAGGTAGGCTGAAAACTTCTCCACCGCGAGCCAACACACTCTCTGACCCAATTATACTAGGCACAGGCCAGTCACCGCCCTTTATCAGCACATCTGGTTGCAAAAGGGTTATGAGTTCTAAAGGGGTGTCTGTGTCAAAATGCGTTATGTAGTCAACACTGTTAAGCTGTGCAGCCATGAAGGCTCGCGTAGCAAAACTTTGTATGGGTCTTTCTTGGGGAAAATAGCCCTTGCCAAGGCGGCGTACTGATGCATCGGTATTAAGGCCTAAAATAAGTATATTTCCATGAGTTTTAGCCCTTTGTAAAAGGTCTACATGCCCCGGATGTAAAAGGTCAAAGCATCCATTGGTAAAGACTATGCGTATGGCAGGATTTTGGCTACGTAAAAGTTGTATATGCGTGTGAAGTGCTTGGGGATCCCATATTTTTACATGATGTAATGACATGTGGCAGACTCCAAAAAAATGGGGAAAACACCTATGGCGTTCTCCCCAAAAAATAGTACAATTAGGCCTCTTTACGAGAAAGTGTGGGGCAAGAACCAAACATGACTAGCTCAAGCCAATCATAGGCAAAGTCAAGACATGTTTCATCATGAGCCATAATATCGGCACAACGTTCGGTGGTCATATCTAATTTTGAAAAAATCTGCATATCAGCCAAGAATTGACGAAAACGCTCTAACTGATACAAACACAATATAACCATGGTGCCCATTTTGGGAGAAACAGGCGATCCTGAAGCTTTTACCTTGGCCATAAGTTGCATATAGCGGTCATTGGACGTATTGTATGGTTCAAGCCCTTGATCTTTAAGCCATGCGTGTGCATTCCACTGCCCCCCTGCATCAAAACCACGACAATGCTCTTCTTGCACAATGAAAAAGCGTTCTATTATCTGACCTTTTTCTCCAATCTTGGTGCCTCGCCCAAGGGGGTAGGTGCGGCAAGCGCCAGGTCTATCTTCATAAATGGAGCATCCGGCAGGAGTTACAAAGGGGCAAGGTTCTGTAGGGCCGTCTTGCATTTTTAATAAAGGTAAGGGAAATCCGGTATCCGGAAAGGTGCGCATTTGGGTATGGCTACGTAAAAAATCTTCACTTTTACGTTCAAGATGCCGGCAAAGACGTAGAACATCGTAAGGCGTTAAAGGTAGAGTTAGTTCGCTGCAACAGCGGTTAAAGCAGGCAACTTTTTCATTGCACGCAAAGCAAAAAAGCTCTTCCTTGCCAAGTTCAGGCAAAGAGTCAAGAAAGGATTGGGAGCTATCTTCTGTCATGGATATACCTTATGGATTAAATAACTTTATTTAAGGCATATTCAATGATGCCCTCCGCGCCGGCGGCACGTAATTTGGGTATGATATCTCGCACAAGATCAGTAGCTACGACTGTTTCAACCGAAAGCCATTGCAGATCACGCAAAGGAGAAACTGTTGGTGAGTTTAGTGCAGGTAATAAGTCTAAAATGGCATCAAGGTTTGCAGCTGGAGCATTGAGTTTTAGACACACAAGAGTTTCGGCTTGCAGAGCACCGTGTAAAAGCAAATTGATTTGCTCAATTTTTGCGCGGCGAATGGGGTCTGCCCAAGCATCTTTATTGGCAATAAGCACTGTATTACTGCTCATGATTTCGTCAATGATACGTAAACCGTGAGCACGAATGGTGGTGCCTGTTTCGGTAACCTCTACAATACCGTCGGCAAGGCCTTCAACTACCTTAGCTTCAGTAGCACCCCAAGAGTAAAAAATGGTTACGTCAATATTTCTTTCTTCAAAATATTTACGAGTAAGTCCTTCGAGTTCTGTAGCAATACGTTTACCTGCAAGATCTTCGGCTTTGTAGTAGGGAGAATCTCCCGCAACAGCAAGAACCCAGCGAGCAGGGCGATTAGATGTTTTGGAGTATATGAGGTCAGAGACGCGTACCACATGGTCAAGGGCGTCGGTTTCCATAAGCCAATCAAGACCTGCAAGGCCCACATCAAGAACACCGTCTACTACATAGCGGCCAATTTCTTGAACACGGCAAAGAGATGCAGAAATTTCTGGGTCATTAATATCGGGAAAATAATTACGATGATGCTTACGTATTTTCCAACCTGCCCGTTCAAAAAGGTTAATGGTAGCGTCTTCTAGCGAGCCCTTGGGCACGCCTAATTTTAAAATAGGCTGGGTCATTTGTATATCTCCTCAGGATTAAATAGCAGCGGGGCGCAAATGTTTACGTCACCATCTTTAAGTTCTCGATAAAAACATGAACGGTAGCCTTTATGACAGGCCGCACCGCCCACTTGTTCAATGTGCAAAATTACAGCATCACTGTCGCAGTCAAGGCGAATGGCATGTACACGTTGTACGTGTCCTGAAGTGCCCCCCTTGTGCCACAATTTTTTGCGGCTACGACTGTAATAATGAGCTTGGCCTGTGGCAAGTGTTTTTTGCCAAGCTTCTTCATTCATCCACGCAAGCATAAGTACTTCGCCGCTGGTGACATCTTGAGCTATGGCAGCCACAAGGCCTTGAGCCTTGGCAAAGTCTGGTACAAAATTAGGGTCAGAGCAAGGCAAAACTGATGACATATATGTTTCCTTTTAATGGCAATGTATGAAAAAAACTACTGAGCTATAGTGTAGTCAACGCTGGGCAACGCACCGCTTAGTATACTTGCATATGAACAGCGCATGTTCCCTTTTTTCTCATGGCATATTCGCTCTATATACGTGCTTTGTAATCGCCAGAAATATATTGCTGTATTATGTATGGCGCAAAAATACTCTGGGTTAATGCCTGTTTTATGGTTTAATTAAGCACTATTATATGACTTTTATGTGCCAATTAGGTGAGGCATAATAATTTATGCACCATGCATGGCTTTGCGCACTTGTGCTACTCGCGCAGCAATATCTTCAGCTCCTACAAGCTCAGAAACAAGAGCGCAGCAGGTGGCCCCATGAGCGGCAACATCTGCAATGTTATGGGCCTTTATGCCCCCAATGGCCACAAAGGGCAAGGAAATATGCTCGCGGACATAGTCAAGATAGGCATAGCCAACAGGAGCAACCACGTCTTCTTTAGTTTTCGTGGCAAAAATAGGTCCCACACCAATATAGTCAGCCCCAAGCCGTATGGCTTCTTGGGCTTGCGCTTGATTATGGGTGGAAAGGCCAATGATTTTATCCGGCCCTATGAGCTTGCGAACTTCTTGTAAGGGGAGATCTTCTTGGCCTATGTGCACACCATCGGCATCTACAAGCATAGCTATGTCAATGTGGTCATTGACAATAAAGCATGCTTGCGCTTCAAGAGTCATGGCACGCAAACGTTGACATTCGCGTAACATATCTCCTGCATAACGTTTTTTTTCACGATATTGTAAAATTTTAACGCCAGCATCAAGTAATGCCTTGGCAACGACTTCTACGGGGCGCCCAAGACTTAAAGTATTGTCAGTGAGCGCATAAATATCTGTTTCATTGGGGAGTATGCGGGGCATAAGTGTATCCTTGGCAATGGTGTTGTTTGTTTCTAAAGGCTGTGTTCTAAAAAGCACCTGTCTTCCATATCAAAAATCTTAAATGTATGTGCTTCGTATAATCCATAAGAGCGTGGGAATCCTTGTTTTGGAAGAGAAATGCTGCCAGGATTCCACCAAGACACATGCCCATATTCCGTAGCCATGGGTATATGGGTATGTCCGGAAATAACCACTGTGCCGGCCTTTATGGAAGAAAAATCAGGCTCTGTGCGTCCATATTTATGGCCGTGGGTAGCCATAAAGGCATGTCCATCACAATGTAGCCATGCATTGTCATTTAAAGGAAATGATAAAAGCCCCTCATCTACCTGTGCATCGCAATTACCGCGAACGCCAATAATATCTACCTTTAGTTCATTAAGAGCATTGGCGACATCTTGTGGCGTATAGCTTAAGGGAAGGGGATTGCGTGGCCCATGATAAAGAAAATCGCCCAAGAGAATACATGCATCAGGCTGTAATTCGAGAACTTTTTTTTGTAAAAACTGAACGCTGTCAAGGGCGCCGTGTATGTCTGAAGCTATGAGGATGCGCATAAGTTTGGGTCTTCTAGTTTTTGTGCTTCTTCAATGAGCATAATAGGTATGTCGTTGCGAATGGGGTAGAGTAATGAGCACGCTTTGCATACAAGGCCCACTTCTTGGCTATTTTCAGTTTTTAGCTCAAGGGTGCCATGACACTTGGGGCAAGCTAAAATATCTAAAAGGTCTTTTTGCATATGTTTTCCTTTATGCAGTTTGTGGTATGGATGTAATGAGGCTCTATTGTTGCTAGATAGTGTAGACCCCTTATATAACAGTAGCTAAGCAAATGCAATGCGCATGAAGTAGGCTCTGTAGCCTTAAGAAAAACGTAGGCCTTATAACTATAAAATTAGTTGAGTCTGAAAAGCTATATAGTCGATACTGAAAAACAAACATGCTGAAATAATATTTATTTATAGTTCAAGCTAAATGAAAAAATCACCAGAAGCACGAGCATGAAATGCGCATTTTGGGTGATTTTTGATATACAAAGTGGCTGTTTTTTATGTGTGCACTCTCAAAATTTTTCTGTAAGAAAAATTTTGAGAGTGTTGACAAAGTCAGCACGACCGATAAATCAAGAGTAGGCGGAGCTTTGCTTCGCCGTTAAGCGATTGATTTTCGTGCCTTTCCGCTTGGCAGCTTTGCTGACAATAGCGGCGCAAACACCACAAAGTGGGGGTTGTCATCAGTCTGGAAATTTTTCTGTAAGAAAAATTTTGCGTGTCGTAAAATAAGCCAGAACTTGCTTCTGGCGACCCGGAGGGATATTTGGAAGCAACGTGCCTTTCTGAGCAATACATGAAAATGTGTTATTCAGCATCGACCAAACTATGTATTTAAAATGATGTATAAAAATAATCGATGCCATTGTTTTCGTATTTAGAAGTGAGAATATATTTCATTTTGTCGCAGAAATGCTTCTTCCCAAGCTACGGTAGCTATGGTAGAAAATGATGAGAATTATACATAATGCAAAGCTTCAGCTATGCATGATTTTTTATCGCATTGGCTAATATTAACGCTCCATATATCTCTACGCAAAATTGCGTAGAAGTCTTTAATGATACGAAGTGTTTATGGCAAAATTCCATCACCTTAGACAACAAGCATACTTTTGAGGACATATGAAATATATAGACCTGCATACCCATACTTGTGTATCTGATGGTACTGATACTCCTAAGGAGCTTGTGACAAAAGCTGCGAAGCTTGGCCTTGCGGCAGTAGCAATTACTGACCATGATTCACTTGCAGGACTTGAAGAAGCTGAAATTGTGGGAAAAGAATGTGGCATTGAGGTGATACGCGGGTGTGAGCTTTCTGTGGAGTCAGAAAAAGGCGAAGTGCATATTTTAGGGCTTTGGATTGATAAGGATGCAGAAAAATTAGAAAAACATCTAGTGCTCTTACGAAAAAATCGCTTTGAACGTAATGCTGTTATTATTGGAAAATTACAAGATATGGGCCTTGCTATTGAACAAGAAGATGTAGATCTTGTGGCTAGGGGAGAAACTGTAGGGCGACCGCATATAGCTTTAGCACTTATGGCTAAGGGTTATGTTTCGTCTGTGCGAGAGGCCTTTGTGCGATATCTTGGGGTAAGGGGCAAGGCCTATGTGCCCCGCGAACTTTTAAGTATGCCTCAGGCATTACAAGCATTGCAAGATGTAAATGCCATCATTAGTTTAGCACATCCAGGGCTTATTCCTTGTGATGACTCCTGGCTTGATGCGTATGTGGGGAAGCTTTGTGAGCATGGTTTACAAGCTATAGAAGTGTACCATAGTGAGCATTCAAAGGTAACACAAAAAAAATATATTGCGTTGGCAAAAAAATATACTCTTGCGCTTTCGGGCGGTTCTGATTATCACGGTCACGTGAAACCTAGCATTCACCTTGGAGTTGGCAAGGGAAATTTACGTATCTCTACTACCGTTATAGACAAATTAAAAGCTAAAAGGCTAAAAAACATATAGGGTATATTCATGTCTTTGTATTCTACTGTGGCGCAACAACGCTTACCTGAAATATTAGCTCCTGCGGGCACCATGGACCAACTGCAGGCAGCTATTTTGTATGGGGCTAATGCCGTATATCTTGGAGGTAATGCGTCTTTACGAGCTTCACGCGGCTTTGAAGGGGATGCTCTTTTAGAAGCGCGCAGGCTTACTAAGGAAGCAGGGGTTGCGTTATATTTTTGCTGTAACGCCCTGCCAAGACAGCGCTCATTGGCTGCAAGTCTTGCAAGTTTAGAAGCTGGCGCCAGAGCCTTTGTGGACGCATTTATTATTGCAGATGCCGGAGTGTTTTCGTTGGCACGTAGGCATTTTCCGCATATTCCCATCCATATGTCTACGCAAGCAAATACATGTAATGCAGCCAGTGTAGCCTTTTGGCAAGACCTTGGAGCTACGAGAGTAAACCTTGCTAGAGAACTGCAAATGATAGATATTTTGGCCATTAAACGCACTTGCCCAGACATGGAGCTTGAATGCTTTGTCCACGGCGCACAATGTTTAGCCATTTCAGGGCAATGTTTACTTTCTTTGTCATTAAATCAAAGAGCTGCCAATTCAGGTCAATGTACGCAACCTTGTCGCTTTACATATCGTGCTTTGCCTGACCAATGTGTAACTGTTGAAGAATCTAAACGCCCAGATGTGCCTTTATGGGATGTAACCCAAGGTGAAGAAGGCTACTCTGCTTTATGGTCACCAGAAGATTTGTGCCTTTTGCCCTATGTTCCATGGTTTGTACGACATGGCATATCTTCTCTAAAAATAGAAGGGCGTATGCGCACAGGTGGGTATGTGGCACATGTGGTAGACAGTTATAGGCAGGCTTTGCATTGGTGTACCAAGCCAAAGCAAGAGCGTAGACCTTGGCGAGAACTTTCGGAACAGTTACTGCAAAATCTTGGAAAATGGGCCACCAGAGCACAAGGAACAGGTTTTTTTGCTCCAAAGCATATGGAATTAATTGCGGCGCCAAAACAAAAAGCTCGTGGGCATGTGGCAGTGCTTGCCAGACTTGAAGAAGAAATACGTCCGGGATTTTGGCGTATGAGTGTACGTGGCAAGTGGCTTAAAGAAACTTCTGTGCGTGTGGTACTTCCCGGTGGTAAAAGGCCTGTGCTTGAAGTGGGTTCTTATGCGCTAGAAAATACTAAAGGGCAAAGCGTGTCTGCGGTACATTCAGGCACTGAGGCTTTTTTACATTGTGATGTAGAAGGATTGCGGCCTCATGTATATATAGAACAATATGATGTGCTGTAGAGAACTTGGCTATATACATGCACCTTGCTCAAAAAGAAAAAATCTAGAAAAAATCTATATGAAATTAGTAGGATAAGCCCTTGACATGGGAAGTGAAAAAGAGTAATTCATGGAAAATACCTACCTAGGAGGGTAACAAAATGAAGAAAGTATTACGCATTTTTGCATTACTTACAGTGTTGACTATGGGAGCTGTTCCTGCCTTTGCTCAAGGCGAACATGGCGTGTATTTGGGCATTAAGTTTATTGACTCCATCCAAAGCTATTGGGGCGATGACTTTGCTCATACCCAAAATACTGTGGGCGGTGGCATTTTTGCTGGCTATGATTTTATGCCTAAATTAAACGTGCCTTTACGTGCTGAAATTGAATATGCGATTCGTTCTAACTGGAACTATAACGACGAATATTCAACAGAAGGTGTAACTTCTGCAGCAGATATGTCTATCAATATGCAAACATTATTAGCTAATATATATTTTGATTGGCATAATGAAAGTATGTTTACGCCGTATCTTGGTGCTGGTGCTGGTGTTGCTTTTGTAAACTATTCCGGTTCTGGTGCCTATTCTCAATATGCATATCATACCGGTTCCAGAGATATTTCTGGCAGCAAAACCAACTTTGCTTGGCAAGTAGGCACCGGTGTTGGTATTGACTTTACTGACCATGTAACCATGGATCTTGGTTATCGTTATATCAGCTTTGGCGATCTTGATGAAGATTATATCGACGGTTTCATGAATTCACATGAATTAAGCGTAGGTCTTCGTTTTACTTTCTAAGTCCCATACTATCTTAAAAATAAAAGGCGTATTCTTGTGAGGAATGCGCCTTTTTT
>CAYJOQ010000049.1:0-15245 GCA_964371825.1 uncultured Desulfovibrionaceae bacterium | reverse complement strand
CACGACCGATAAATCAAGAGTAGGCGGAGCTTTGCTTCGCCGTTAAGCGATTGATTTTCGTGCCTTTCCGCTTGGCAGCTTTGCTGACAATAGCGGCGCAAACACCACAAAGTGGGGTTTGTCATCAGTCTGACCACCAACTAGGCTGGTGGTATCAACTATGCTTATTTCATAGCCTACAGTGTGGCTGACTTATGAGGGGAAAATTAATTCGATATTTTGTTCCATATCTTGGCGCAAGCTGTTTTTTACATAGCATGCCTTAGCAGCTCTTTGTAGCCTTTCTTGATCTTTAATCGGGCAGCTTTTTTCAAAGGTAAAACGCAAGGAAACGCTTGCAATACGTGTTGGAGCATCAGTGCTCATTTCTTTTTCTATTTCCAGTTCCATTTTTCCATAGTCAATATTGTGGGTTTCTGCAGCTCTGGCAATATTTGTCATAACGCAGGTACCAAGGCCAACGGCCACAAGGTCAGTGGAAGAAAAGTTTTCTCCTAAGCCTCCACTGCTTTTAGGGCCATCTGTAAATATTACTGTGTCTGCACCAGCAAATGTGCATTTTGTACGTAATTGTCCTTCATAAACTACATGACCAACGCGCATGTTTCCTCCAAATGGTTAAATGTTGTGCTGAATGTATAATCTTGCTATAAAAAATTCAAGTTAAGCGGTATATGTAAGTACATCTGAAAGATGCGTTTTTTCGCATTTTTCTAAAGGCACGCACGTTCCAAATGCTCCTTGAGGGTATGAGAAGCAACATTGAGTATGTTTTGCAAAAAAGGTTATTTTTTTGTATTCTTAAGAGCTTTTTTGCTCACGAGAACCCACGCTGGTCCTTTGGCATCTAAGTGAAAGGAAGTATATTCTGCCTCATCTCCATTACCAGTAAAAATATCAAAGCGATTTCTTTTAATGGCACCGCCCACATCTTGGGTAAAACCTATGCCGCGTAGGGGTACTTTGCCCTTTGTTTCGTGCGGAAGGTTTACTCCATAGGCTACAACGCTACCAAGAGGAATGAATTTTCTGTCTGTTGCTAGGCTAAGCCATGGGTCAACCACAGTACCAAGAGCTCCTGTGGCGCCTTTATCTCCTAAACGAAAGAAAACATAGCTTGGGTTTTCTCTAAAAATTTCCATAATACGATGTGGATTTTTGGCAAACCATTCTTTTTGTTCCTGTACATCACCATTTTCAATAAGGCCCATTTCACGCATGATACGTCCACTGCTAACATAGTCATGCCCATTTTGTGCGGCATAATTTATGGGGGTAGAGGTACCATCATCAAAAAGTAAACGTCCAGAACCTTGAATTTGCAAATAGTAAATATCTACAAGACTATCAGCCCAAGCTATTTCTAGGCCTCGCCCTGCTAACACATTTTTTTCATCAATGGCACTACGAGAATGGAATTTACGCCCTCTTTTACGTAAAGAGGCGAGTTCACGCGGAGCTTTATATAATGGATAATACCCTTTTTTATAGGTACGAGAAGCGGTGAGTGTGGGTTCATAATAGCCTGAATAGTATATTCCGTTAGGTGCAGCTATCCACATAAAGTGTTCGTAGAAAAGCTGTGGATTTGCATCAAGTTGCGGTAGCAGTGCTTGTAAATCTCTTAGCGTTTGTTCAAGTTGTCCCCATGTAAGGCGCAGTCCAGGCCTGTCTACGGCAACGTGTTTAGGGTTTTTTCTTTTGACATAGTTTAGGCTCTTATGCAAAGTTGGAGCCAGTTGGCGCCAAGATGAAATACGTTGATTTTGCGGTGCTAAGTGCTGCAAAAATTTTTGCGGACTTTCCATAGAAACAAGGTTTTTAGGTGCTTCTATGCCTTTTATGGGAACTTCTTTTTGGCAGCCAAGAAAGGTTACGCTTAAGGCTAACAATAGGCATTGCATAAACATAGTATAATTTAACATAACATAACCCTTAGGTGAAAAATGAAAGATTTTCCTCAAAATGAGTGCTGGATGTCGCATCGTGTTTCTTATGGTGAAACAGATACCATGGGCGTACTCTATTATGCAGAATATTTGCACATATATGAACGCTCGCGTAGCGAATATATACGCTCTCATGGTAAAAGCTACACAGAAGTTGAAGCAAAGGGCTACTTATTACCGGTGCGTGAAGCGCAGTGCCGCTATCGTTCACCTGCTCGATTTGACGACCTTATTTGGGTGCGTATAGGCATTGCCAAATGGGGGCGTGCATCCATAACCTTTGTATATGAACTCTACAACGAAGACAAGAGTCGCCTTTTGGCTGAAGGTATGACAGAGCATGCTGTTGTGAATAGAGAGGGTAAGCCTTGTCCTGTTCCAGTGTGGTTAAAAGAACAACTTGGTGCCACTGCTTAGCGCATTGAAATAAAAATATTCTTAATAATATTCATTGTAAAGTATGCTTTTTTAATGCCAACTACTGATTATTCATTTTGCAGATGAAGCGTATCTTCTGCATTTTCTGCAAAACGAGAAAGAATATATTGCTCAAGAAGGCCAAGGCTAGCAAAATGTACGCTGGTGGGAATTTTTTCTTCTTGAAGTTGCTGTTGTGTACTTTCAAAAGGGTTTTCTTGCTGTATGCCCTTATGCTCAAACACATGCCACGGGCTCATGGGTGTATGTGCAGCACAGTCTTGTAGTTCTTGCGTATTGTGCCTGTGCGGAGCAAAACATATATGTAGCCAAGCTTGGGGCATGTGTATGTACATGCCTTTTGGCGTTTCGTGTATGGTAATATGCGCATGAGGATATTTAAGCTCTAGCACATCTTGCAGGGCTATTGCTAATATATGTATATGATCTTGCATGCTTAAGTGCAGTGCATATTCCTTGGTTTGCACTTCGCTTTGCTGTATACGTTCGCTCATTGAATCATGTCTGTGCTCATATGTAGTATGTTCTCTATTGGCAAGGCGCATAGCAACCATAAAGCCCACTATGCCGATACTTCCAACTATAAAGAGTATGAGCGTGCTCCTATCAAAAAAATTTTGTAAAAATTCCATCCATTGGCTCCATATGTATTAAACATAATATATATCTGTACACTTACGACGTATTGAAAAAAAAATCTAGTTACCGCATGGCGTGTATCAATAAATGCCATTTGTACTGAGGCCTTGTATTCTCAGGCTATTGCAAAACTTCATTCTACGTTGTCAGCGTCGTTTTATGTGCTCGTTGTTCAAAAGGGCACACGTTGCCTCCAAATGCCGCTTTGCGGCCGCCAGAAGCAAGTTCTGGCTCATGGTATGGCTTATTCATGGCACACAAAACTTTTCTTACAGGAAAATTTTTAGCAAATTTTTTCAACAGACTGATAAAGAGTCCTGCACAATTACTTTTTCAGTATAATTTTGTGAAAATTGTAAAAAAGTTTTCAAAACAAAAAATTTACAGTGCAGGACTAAAAGGCACGAAAATCACTCGCTTAACGGCGCAAGTAAATTGCGCCTACTCTTGATTTATCGGTCGCATTGACTGCTGTCAACGCTCCATAAGACTCCGCACAATGAATTGTGCAGGAGTCTTTGATATGGAATGTATGGTGATGCAGTACAGGCTAAACGGGAAAAAAATCACAAATTTTTATTTTTGTCTATTAAAGTGCCAAGAAGAGCTTTTCTTTTTTCTTGCACCAAGGTACAAGAAGGGTGCATAGTTTAAAAAAAGAACTTGAGGTCGTAACCTTTTGAAGGGGATGGGCCTTTGTATGACACCAGAATCTGTTTTATGGGGGAAGGCCCCCCTTAAGATGGGCACCAGTAGCTAAGGGAGATAAACATGGCCAAACCTTTGGAAATGCAACGCACCTATGCCTTAGTCGGAACAGGTGGTTGTGGTAAAACATCACTGGCAGAAATGCTACTTTTCCAGTCCGGCGTTATTAATCGCTTAGGCGCCATTGAAGATGGTACGACCTCGCTTGATTATGAGCCAGAAGAAACACGTAGGCGTGGCTCTATTCAGCCAGGTTTTGCTACGTATGAATGGGAAAAAAATCGTCATTATCTTGTAGATATTCCAGGTGATGGTAATTTTATTGGTGATATAGCTTGCTTGCTTAAGGGCGTAGATGCTGCTGTATTTACCATTGATGCTGTTGACGGCGTAAGACCCTTGACCAAAAAACTTTGGAATCAAGTGCGCGCTGAAGACTTACCTTCTGTTGTTTTTATCAATAAAATGGATCGTGATAGGGCAGATTTTCAAATGGCCTATGACGGTATTATATCTATTTTAGGCATTAAGCCGGTAACACTGTTTATGCCCATTGTGGCAGGTGAAACCTTTCTTGGACTTATAGATATTTTTGCAGGTAAGGCATTGATGTTTGGCGAAAATGGCGCAACTATCGAAGCTCCGGTGCCTGCAGACCTAGAAGATGAAGTGGCCCTCATTCATGATACAGCGGTGGAAAATATTGCTGAATCTGATGAAGAACTCATGGAAAAATACCTCGAAGAGGGTAGCTTAGACGATGCTGATATAGCCAAGGGGCTTCGTATTGGTGTTATGTCAGGAGCGCTTGTGCCTGTGGTTTGCGGTGCAGCCCTTGAAAATAAAGGGGGCGTACAACTCCTTCAAGCTGTGCAAAAACTTCTTCCTTCACCCCTTGAACGCCATCCTTTTATGGACAGCGAAGGTACTGAAAGGGTAAGCAGTGAAGACGGACCTGCCGCATGCTTTATCTTTAAAACTATTGTAGATCCCTTTGCAGGCCAGCTTTCCATGGCTCGAGTGCTTTCAGGCACAATTGGCGGTGATTCTACATTGAAAAACAGCAGATCTGAGGAAAATGAGCGTTTGAGCAGCCTTGTATACCTTACAGGAAAAAGTCAAACTCCTTGTAAGGATACGCTTGGCCCGGGCACTATAATTGCCATCGGAAAACTCAAAAATACGCGTACCGGCGATACTCTTTATGATGATAAAGCACCCTTTGCTTTGCCCATGCCAGAATTGCCACCACAGCTTATCAGTTATGCATTAGCTCCTAAAGAAAAGGGTGATGAAGAAAAAGTCTTTACCGCCATGCAAAAAATTCTTGATGAAGATATTACCTTACGCCTTGCCCGCGATGGTGAGTCAGGTGATATTCTTTTATCAGGTATGGGACAATTGCATATTGAGCTTTCTGTAGAAAAGGCAAAACGCCGTTATAAGGTTGATATTGTGCTTAAAACGCCTAAGGTTCCTTATCGCGAAACAGTACGCGGCAAATGCCAAGTACAAGGGCGTCACAAAAAGCAATCAGGAGGCCGCGGTCAATTTGGTGATTGCTGGATTGAGCTTGAAGGCTTGTCACGTGGCTCAGGATATCAATTTGAAGATGCCATTGTGGGCGGTGTTATTCCTCGTCAGTATATTCCTGCCATTGACAAGGGTGTTCAAGAAGCTGCAGCTCGTGGCTTTTTAGCCGGATGCCAAGTGGTGGATTATAAAGTTAAGGTCTATGATGGTAGTTATCATAATGTAGACTCTTCAGAAATGGCATTTAAAATTGCTGGCTCCATTGCCTTTAAAAAGGCTATGGAAAGTTTAAAGCCTATTTTACTTGAACCCATAGTGCTTTTGGCTGTTTCTGTGCCTGATGAAAATATGGGCGATGTTATTGGCGATCTTTCTTCTCGTAGAGGTAAGGTTTTAGGTTCTGATTCTGTTGCGGGCATTACGGAAATTAAAGCTCATGTACCCATGAGTGAAATTTTACGCTACGCACCAGACCTACGCTCCATGACTGGAGGGCAGGGCGTCTTTACCATGGAATTTGCTCACTATGAAGAAGCTCCACCGCCAGTGGCCGAAAAAGTTATTGCTGCGTACCAAGAAGGAAAAGATGCAGAATAATTTGTAAAAAATATTATTTGGGATGACTACATAGTTGATGCTGAAACACATTTTCATGTGTTTCAGCATCAACTACATAATAAAAGCTCCGCTCAGGTGATGGCCTGATGCGGAGCTTTTGCAATATGTGTGTATTGATGATGTGTCTTTAAAGCAAAGTTTTTAATTTCAGACATGTGTGCTGTTTTTGGAGCCAACATGCCTTTTTGAACAAGGCGTGAAAACGTGTTGTTCAGCGTCAATTATAATTATCAATACCAAGGCATGGTAAAAACATATTTTGCTAAGCTGTTGCTTGTTAATCATTTACCCAATCTATAAGTTGAGCCTTGGTTTTTAGCAGATAAAAGCCTGGTTGAGCTTCTGTTGCAAGGGCCTGCCATTCACCTTCCATACGATAAATTTTCCAATCACCATCTTCTACCATTTTGTCTTCAATGGCTTGTCTAAGGCCTTGTTTAGCGCTTTTAGCATCGCAATATACAGGGTAGTCGCCGCTCATGGGGTCAAGCATAATTTGTTCACCGCTGGCCATATGTATAACAAAATTGGCAGGGGCAAAAGTATATACTTCTTCGCAGTCTTCACTTTGCATGGGCGCCTTGGGGCTTGTGGCTTCATCATCTCCAAAAAGGCCGCAACCGGAAAGAATTACGGGGAAAATCAATAATGCAAGTACACATAAACGCTGTAACATCCTTATCTCCTTAAAAAAAATTAACGTTGTGAGGCCATTTGTTGCAATCTTGCCACGCGCTCTTCAATGGGCGGGTGTGTGCTAAAAAGGTTGGCCATGCCCCCTCCAAATAAAGGGGATACAATAAACATTTGCTCTGTGCTGGCATTACCATTTTGCATGGGAATGCGTTGATTATAATTTTGTAGTTTTGTTAATGCGCCAGCAAGCGCAAGCGGTGTTCCAGAAATGGCTGCACCTGTATCGTCAGCAAGGTATTCACGCGAACGTGATATGGCCATTTGAATAATGCCTGCAGCCATGGGAGCAAGTATGGCTAATAATATGCCACCCACAAGGCCAGGGCCACTGCTTTCGCCTTCGTCATTACGACCAATACCAAAAATTGCCGCAAATTGCATCATATTTGCTATGGATACAATGGCTGAGGCAAGTACTCCTGCAATGGTTTGAATGAGTATATCTCTATTGGCAATATGGCCAATTTCGTGCGCAATAACTCCTCGTAATTCTTCAGGTGTTAATAATTGCATAATACCTTCGGTTACAGCCACAACACCATGCTCTGGATCTCTGCCGGTGGCAAAGGCATTGGGGGCTTGCTCAGGTATGATGCACACCTTGGGTTTAGGTATACCTGCTTTAGCTGCAAGCTCTGTAACCATAGCGTGTAGGCCTGGAGCATCAGATTCTGAAAGCTCTCTGGCTTTGTACATGGAAAGTACAATTTTATCTGAATACCAATACGAACCCACATTCATAATAAGGGCTAAGCCAAAAGCTATGATGATACCCGTTTTTCCACCAAGGGCACCACCTAATACGATAATAAGGCCGGATAGTAAGGCGAGTAGTAGCACTGTTTTAATTTGACTGGTCATATATGATCTCCTTGCAATTGTGTCATTGTAAAAACTTCTAGGTCAAAACATAGAAGAAATAAGAATACATTTAATGAATCGCATATAACATAATCACGTTTTGCCTTTTGGCTATAGGTTTGGTATTTTTTTGTATACAGTTACGTTGCTGTGCGCTCAAAGCGCACTAAAAACATACCACAAAACTTCTTTCCTTTGTACACTTCAATGCGATAAATATGCCCGCCCTTATCAACAGAATATGTTTTAATGAAAGATTTTTTGGATAATAAGATGTTACTTTCGTTGCTCTTTCCAGTGTCTGCGCCAATGGCATTGACCCTATAACCATGTTTGGGCAATACCTTAAAGGTATTTTTTACCTGTATAATATGCCCAAATGCTATATTTTTTTCTTGCCCATCTATGAGCACCGGCATGGAATCTATGCTTGTATCTATGTCCATCCATTGAGGGTGAATGTTGGTAAGTGTTCGATTTCCATAATGTACGGCAAGCTGATTACCCTTGGGAAGCACAGCCATAATAGGCTTTGATGTTATGGGGGAATAATTATTCTTAGGTAATGGTAAAAAGTTTATGCGATTGCGCACATCTTCGAGGGGAAGTGTTATGCGACTTTGTATAAAGCTAACACTCAGATGGCTAGCAAGCGCATTGCGCACACCTTTAAGAGTGAGAGGGAAATCTCGCTCAATTTCAATGCCCGCAGCCTTGGCAAAGGCTTCTACCATGAGCAAATGGTAAAATGTGCGCCCCGGTACAGAAAATTCTTTACTGGCTTCAAGACCAAAGGCAGGTTTGCCATGGCGCACCGCATACCAAGAAAGGCTTTTTTCCATTTCTTTATCTCCCTTGGCTGTATGGGTATTATGCACATGTAAGCGATGGCCTTTATCTAAAAGATGCTTGTTGACAGCATCACTGACTGTGGTGGCTATGCGTTCAAGATATTGTAAGGATGACACACCAGTAGTACCGTTGTGAGATACAGGAGTATTAGGCATAAGGCTTTGATCTATAATAACCGACTGCCCCCAACGTTTGGGATTATGTAATGCATCTTCATACTTATGACGATAAAAACCACTACCGTCATGAAGATTTAAGACAAGGTTTACTTCAGGGGAACGAATCATCTCTTGAATGCGGTTTACTGTTTGAAATTGCGGATCCGACGTAGGTAGGATAGCAAATTTACGATTCATATCGCCGTGTACACCGCGTGAACGCCGTATAATGCTCGGAAAATTTAAATTAGGAACCACCCAAATGGTACCTTTTTTAACCGTATATCGTGTTGCTATGAGTGTTGCTGCAGAAAATCCACCCGGCTCATCTCCTTGTATGCCACCAATGACAAGCATAACTGGTCCGCCCTCAGTGCCTAAGCGAAAAAAACTAAAATCTAGTTCGTTGGGGGATTTGGGGATTGCTGTGTTTTGTTTAGCTAAGGCCAAAGTACAATACGCAAAGCAAAGAGCTAACATAGTTGTGGTGATAAAAAATACTTTAGTCACTATCTTACAGTGCAAATACAAGCGAGGTAGCAGTAAAAACATAATCAGGCCCATATGTTATAATAAAAAACTTTTGCACAATGTGCATGCAAAGGGTGCGTATATGTAGTGTTATTGTCAAAAATACTCATAAAGTTTAGCAATTGAAACAATCTTATACCCAGTGAAAAATGTATTGTAAAGTTAGAATATTTGGCCTTGAGTAATGAATCATGTAGAAATTCTATGGGCCTTAAAAATACGTTTTTAACTGGAAATATCATCAAAAAACACATGCAATAAGTGTTCTTTGATGATATTTCTCAGCGGATAGGTTTTCTTCACATATAGTCGATGTCTCACAACACATTTTCATGTGTTGTTCAGAAAGGCACGTTGCCTCCAAATGCCGATTTGCTTACGGCAATTTTTCTGTGAACTCTTAATATGTGCGTGTTTGTAACTACAACGGTTAGCATGGTTTTTCAGTGCTGACCATATAATGTTATTACACCTTTTTATGCTACTATTTTGCCTCTAATGCGCCTATGGCAGCAGCTACGCCAGCACCATATTCCGGATGGGCCTTAGTGCAATTATCCACATGGCGCATCTTTACTTCTGCTGAGCTGTCGCCAAGTGCTCTAGCTGTATTTTCAAATAAAACTTGCTTTTGGGCCTCGTCCATAAGCATAAAAAGCTTTCCTGGTTGGGTGTAATAATCATCATCTTCTTCGCGATAATCCCAATCCCAAATGGGGCCTTCAGTATCTAGTGGTGGCTCACGAAATTCTGATTGCTCTAGCCATTCTTGTTGGGAGTTGGGTGTATAGGGTGTTGTGGCACCATAGTTACCATCTACACGCATGGCGCCATCACGATGATAGCTGTGCATGGGGCAACGAGCTTTGTTTACAGGAATAAGGTGATGATTAACGCCTAAACGGTAGCGCTGCGCATCTGCGTAGGAGAAAAGGCGCCCTTGTAGCATTTTGTCTGGTGAAAAACCTATTCCGGGCACAATGCTGGCCGGATTAAAGGCTGCTTGTTCTACTTCTGCAAAATAATTTTCAGGGTTTTTGTTCAGTTCCAAAACACCAACTTCATGTGAGGGAACATCTTTATTGAGCCAAACCTTGGTAAGATCGAAGGGGTGGTACCCTAGCTTTGCTGCATCTGCCTCTGGCATTACTTGTACAAAGAGTGTCCAGCGTGGAAAATCGCCTTTTTCTATACTATCGAATAGATCACGATGGTGGCTATCTCTATCTTGACCTATAATATGTGCAGCTTCGGCATCGGTGAGGTTTTTTATGCCTTGTTGACTCTTAAAATGGAATTTAACCCAAAAACGTTCGTTATCGGCATTTAAGAAACTAAATGTATGGCTACCAAAGCCATGCATGTGCCTGTAACTTGCAGGAATGCCTCTGTCGCTCATAAGCACAGTGATTTGATGTAGGGCTTCTGGTAATAATGTCCAAAAATCCCAATTGTTTTGTGCACTATGCATATGGTTACGTGGATGTCTTTTAACTACGTGATTAAGGTCAGGAAATTGTAATGGGTCACGTAGGAAAAATACGGGTGTATTGTTACCAACAAGATCCCAATTGCCTTGCTCAGTATAGAATTTAATGGCAAATCCGCGAATGTCTCTTTCAGCATCAGCAGCGCCGCGTTCGCCGGCTACCGTAGAAAAACGCATGAATATATCTGTTTTTTTGCCAATTTGTGAAAAAACACTGGCCTTGGTGAACTTTGTGATGTCGTGGGTTACAGTAAAGGTGCCATATGCGCCAGAGCCCTTGGCATGCATGCGCCTTTCTGGAATGACCTCGCGATCAAAATGGGCTAATTTTTCAAGTAGCCACATATTTTGCAAGGCAAGGGGGCCGCGCTTTCCTACAGAAACAGAGTTAGTGTTGTTAACAACAGGGGCACCGGCTGTGGTGGTAAGCTTTTTGTCAGACATATATACTCCTTTTTTTGTGTATTAATATATTTTAAATATATCAATATATTACTTGGATGTTACAAGAAAAAAATAAAAAAGGCTAAGTATTTTATGTGTGTTGTAAAATACTTTATGTGTATGCATACTGTCTTAAAATGCAATAAAACCGTGTATTATATTTAATCCCCTAAGTGTTTTGCAGGTGATAAATAATTTTGCACATAATCACGTATACCTTCTTCAAGGGTGATACTGCACGGCAGACAACCAAGGCCAATAAGTTTATCCATGCTGGCCTTAGTATAGTTTTGATATTTACCACTCAGTTCTTCAGGCATATCCACATAGGTAATATGTGGCGGAATATTCATGGCAGAAAATACTGCCATGGCAAGGTCATTCCATGTGCGGGCTGTTCTTGTGCCTACATTAAAAATGCCATTGACGCTTGGTACGGTAAGGAGCCAATGCATAATGCGAGTACAATCTTTTACGTATACAAAGTCGCGCATTTGTCCGCCGTCGGCATATTTTTCATGATTGGATTTAAAAAGCCTTAATGCGCCGGTGGTAGAGATTTCTTCAAATGCTTTACACACAACACTACGCATGTTTTCTTTATGATATTCATTGGGGCCATACACATTAAAAAACTTAAGCGAAACCACCTTATTCAGGAGTTTGTTGCGCTTAAGCCAAAGATCAAAAAGATGTTTTGAATATCCATACATATTTAAAGGGCGTAAAGTATGTAATTGCTCTTCGTTATCATCAAAGCCAAGACTGCCATCTCCGTAAGTAGCGGCAGAAGATGCGTTAATAAATCGAACTTTATGCTTAACTGCTGCGCTACAAAGATCTCTGCTATAATGAAAATTGTTACGCATAAGAAAATCTGCGTCTTTTTCTGTGGTGGATGAGCACGCTCCAAGGTGTATAATACCTTGTGTTTTTAGGCTAAAATAAGAGAGCCCATGCGCTTGCATATTTTGCATAAAGGTATCGCGATGTATATAGTCAGAGTAGCGCAAAGGAACAAGATTTTTCCATTTATCAGACGAGGCAAGATTATCTACCACCAAAATATCTTTTATACCGGCCTTATTGAGTTCCCAAATGAGAGCACTTCCTAAAAAGCCTGCGCCACCTGTGATAATATACATACGGTCATTCCTTATTTTTAGATAGATAGTTGTATTGTATATGTAATAATGTGTATTTCTGACTATATTGCTCGGATAAAAATATAGGGTATAAAAAAGGGAGGACGCACATCCTCCCTTTTAAAACAAAGCGCAATTATTTTACGTCGATGACGGTCACTTTGCCGGTTTCTGCGTGCAACACGTGCACGGCACAACCAAGTCATGGATCAAAGGCGCGAATGAGGCGCCCAACGTTTACTGGATTTTCTACATCGGGTACTTCTACACCAATGAGAGCTTCTTCCACAGGACCGCGAACGCCCTTATCATCTCTTGGGCAACAGTTCCAAATGGTGGCAGAAACAATTTGATAGTTATCAATAACTTTATCTGCAACCTTGATATAGTGAATCAAGGAACCACGAGGAGCTTCTGCACATGCATAGCCTTCAGCAGTAGTAGGAATTTCAAACGTGGTCCAAGTTTCGTCACCAGGTTTAATTTCCTTAAGCCATTTTTCCACTTGATCAGCAATAAGTGCTGTTTCTTCAGCGCGAGCAACGTGACGACCCATGATAGAGAATACGTTATCTTCGCCAAGGTCGCGGAAGTTTTTAGCAGTGATGCCAAACTTTTCTTTAAGCATCTTACGGCCTATTTCGCTCAGTGGTGGGTTTGTAATCCACATACGAGCAGCAGGGCCCACTTCAACAGGTTGACCATTGTAGCGAGGAGCTTTAACAAAGCTGTAAGCATCTTTCTTATCAGGGTCAGGCAAGGTAGAACCTTGCATGAAGTTTTTACCGCTTGTTTGTTGATCAAACCAAGAATATTTTACATCTTCGGTTACTTTTTTAGGATCAAACGGCTCGTCCTTGCCCTTAATATAAATGCCTGGCTTTAAAAGGAAGCTTTTTGCATCTCCATCTAATTGGAAAACGCCAAAACAGCTACAATTTTTATGGCCTTGACCTTGCTTAAAGAGATCTTTGTATACAGAACCTACGGTATAGGTAATAGGCAGATATTTGTTATATACAAAATCTTTTACCTTTTTAAAACGCATGTGATATTCTGCTAAGGCCTCTTTAGTGGGAATTTCTGTCGCACCGCCAGGAACAATACCATGTACGTGCGGCATTCTACCACCAAAAAGCGCAACCATTTGGTGAGCAATACGGCGAGCTTCAAGAGCTTCAAGGTATTGATCTACACCCATTTTGTTAGCTTCTGGAGGCAAGCGCAAGTCAGGCTTTGCCATACGCGGCTGGAATGGTGCTGTATCTGGGCCATTAACAAAGTCAAGGGCTGCCAGATGGTAAAAGTGTAAAATATGAGACTGCAAATAGTTTGCGCCAAGAATAAGGTTACGTGTAAGGCGAGCGTTATTGGTAACTTTCACCTTAAATGCATTTTCTTGAGCTGCAGCAGATACCATGGCGTGAGATGTGGGGCAAACACCACAAATACGCTGAACAATTTGTGTAGAGTCGCGCGGGTCACGTCCTTTGAGAATCGTCTCAAAACCACGATACATGCCGCCAAAAACACGAGCGTCTACTACCTTGCCATTCTCAACCACCACCTCTGCTTTGAGGTGGCCCTCAATTCGAGTGACGGGATCAATGGCTATGGTTGTTTTAGCCATAAATGCCTCCTTGATGCAAGTTCATCTTATGAACAAGACAACCTTAGTTAGAGTAGAAGGGCGACATATCGTCCGGGAACCCTGGTTCTGTACAGCCTATGCATGTGGCGTTAGCTATACACCAGTTAACGCCATTCCATTTGCTTTTAAATGAGTCACAGTAAGACTGTGGCCCTTTACAGCCAAGGTCATAGCGGCAACCTTTTTTGTCTGTAAAGGTAGCACTCATTTTTCCTTCGTCATATTCTGGTAAGTATGGGCAGTTTTCGTGCACATTTTCACCATAGAAAGGAATTGGGCGACCTTCAGAGTCAAGCACCTTAACAACTTCACCAAGGCCTGCAGCAAGGCCATGCTTTTTGATCATGTCAAGAGCAACAAGCACAGTGCCAACAATCCAATCAGGCTGCGGTGGGCAACCAGAAATGTTAACAACTGGAGTAGCAATGTTATTACCTGCTAAGAAGTCTCGAACACTTTGAGCACCTGTTTCTGAACCTTGGGCAGCAGGAATGCCACCATAGGCAGCACATGTGCCAACAGCTAAGATGGCAGCAGCTCCAGGAGCTAACTCTTTCATGATGCCTGCCATGGTGATTTCTTCGTGGTGACCATCTTTCATGGTTTCACCAACAATACAGTACTTGCCATCAGCAGCCGTAGGAATGGCGCCTTCAACGACGACAAAATAGGTGCCTTTTTTTGCCTTAGCAACGCTACGCAAAAAATCAATGGACTGCTCGCCTTCACAACCCATAACGGTGGGGTGGAAGTCAAGGCTAATGGTTTTAAGCAACACATCGGCAATGCTAGGATGAGCACTGTCGAGTAAGGATACGGAACATCCGGTACATCCTTGGCCTTGTAGCCAGAGCACAGAAGGGCGATCATCGCTGAGTGTTTCAGCGAGAGCTTCGCTTACCGCAGGGTGGAACATTTGGGATACACCAAAGCCTGCTACGGTACCTGTGCAAAGTTTAACAAAATCACGCCTGTTGAGACTCATTTTCCGCCTCCTCAATGTATGTGGCGTTAGTGATTGGCGTCAAGGTCACAACGACCCTGTTTTGTGTTAGATTAGGCAAAAAAATGCATTGTGTCAATGTAATGGCATACTTTTTTGTAAAGCATGTTACTAGGTTTTAAGAAATGCATGCTAAGGTAATCAACTATTACGATTTTTTATTTATTAAGTAGGATATGGGAATTTATGCACAAAGAAATTTGAGGCACAATACGAAGAACTATGATGTTTTTGGGGAAGAGCTGAACAATTTTTGGGCAAGTAAATTTTCAGAAAAGCGCACATTTTTGTAAAAAAACAAAAGCAGCATTAAAAAATACCTGTGCAAAACTTGTATTTTAAGACTCCTGCACAATTCATTGTGCGGAGTCTTATGGAGCGTTGACAGCAGTCAATGCGACCGATAAATCAAGAGTAGGCGCAATTTACTTGCGCCGTTAAGCGATTGATTTTCGTGCCTTTTAGTCCTGCACTGTAAATGTTTTGTTTTGAAAACTTTTTTACAATTTTCACAAAATTATACTGAAAAA
>CAYJOQ010000048.1:0-15515 GCA_964371825.1 uncultured Desulfovibrionaceae bacterium | reverse complement strand
ATGGTGGGGACGATGCCGATACCATTTATATTGGCAATACCTACGATGCTAATGGCGATGGTAACTTTGCAGGCTCCTCTGAAATCAAAGGCACTCTAAGTGGTGGCAAGGTGTATGGTGGTGATGGTGATGATATAATTTCTACCACAACGTTAAGTGGTTCTGCCCTAGTGGACCGAGGAAGTGGTGCTGACACCGTTAATCTTATCAATATGACTGGTGGTAGCATATCTGAAGTTGAAGTTATAAATATTTCTGCCAATATGAGCGCTGGCACCATTAATGCTGCCTCTTTTCAAAAAATTGATATAGACGGTATTTTTAATTCTAGAGCTAGTATTGATGGTAGTTTGTTTGCTGATACAATAACTATTAATACCATGAGTGGCGGCATCATTCATACCAATGGTGGTGCCGATTCTGTGAGCATAAATACCATGAATGGGGGCACACTTAATTCTAGCATTGGAGATATTATACATATTTCCACCATGAACGGTGGTATTATTCAAGATAGTGCAGAGGATAGCAGTGGCATAAACATTGGCACTATGAACAATGGTATTGTTAATGGTAATGCTGGTGCTGATACTATCAACCTTACTAAAACGTTTACTCGTGGAACCATTAATGGTGGCGATGGTGATGACAGTATAACCATTGAAACAATGAATGGCGGCACCGTTAATGCTGGTGAAGGTGATAATAGTGTCACCATTAAAACTCTAAATGGTGGCAGTATTCTAGGCGGAACTGGTGATGATACGCTTATACTTGCAGATGGCGTGACTATTGGCACTGGTTATAGTATTAATTTAGGTGGCGGTAATAATATAATTCAAGTTAATGATGACCTAAGTGATCAAGCCCTCACCCTTGGCGCAACGCATGATAATGTAGTGTTAGGTGCAGCTGTTATAGAGGCCAAAATCAATTTGGGTACGGGAAATGATAGCATTGTAAATGTTGTAACTATAGAAGATACCATTATTGATACAGGTAGTGGTAATGATACTTTGAACTTTGCACAAACAAATTCTGGTACGCATATGTATGCTGGTGTGGGCAATGATAGTGTTACTATTACTACTGCCACGGACACCGTCATAGATCTTGGTACGGGTAATAATGAAGCAGAAATAGACACTGCTAGCGGCACAGTAATTGTCGGTAATAGTGGTAATGATAACATAACAGTGGGCACGCTTAGTGATGGTAGTAGCATATTTGCAAGCACTGGTAATGATACAATAGATGTTAATTCTGTATCTGCTGACAGCATAATCAAGTATGATAATCGTGGTCTAGATGTCATTAAATTTGATGATTATGATGATGCAGGCATAGAAAATACCTACATTCCCACATCTAACGCTCATCTATCCACCGGTACTGATGGTGGAACCATTGAACTTAACTCATGGACAAGTGGTGCTATTACCTTTGGTAATGGGCATGATACTTTTGTGCTGCAAAATAACATGGATTTGGGCAAAAAGCTTGAATTCTTCAGCGGCAATGACCGCATTGAAATTACGGGTGATTTAGACGGTTCCATTACCTATGATAATCGCGGGCAAGATACTATTATACTTAACGAGTATGATGGTGAAAATACTGATATTCAAAACACATATGCCTCTACATCCCACGCTCATCTATCCACTGGTACTGATGGTGGAACCATTGGACTTAACTCATGGACAAGTGGTGCTATTACCTTTGGTAATGGCAATGATAAATTTGTTTTAACCAGTGGAGATATTGCTAATAATATAAACTTCTTCAATGGTAATGACAGTATAAGCATAAGTGAATTAAGTAATACCCATATAATTACGTACAATAACCTTGGCAATGATAGCATTACCATTAATGGTACCTATAAAGGCTTTGGCATTGTGGCTCAAGATGGTAATCTTTCCACTGGTGCCAATGGTGGTTTTATTCATGTTAATGATATCACAACTGATGGTATAGGTAAGATAGTATTTAATACCGGTAATGTTAATGAACATTTTTCCATAAGTACGCTTCGCGATACTAATAATCAGGGTGATATTAATCTTGGCTTAGGCACAGATACCATAACCATAGGTACAATCGGCAAAGATGGCTCTGCAAATATTTTATATAATAATGTAGGATTAGATAGCATTACTATTTTTGATGAATATAGCGGTAGTGGTGTTGAAGCCCAAGATGGCACATTATCTACAGGTAATGATGGTGGTTTTATTTATGTAGATAGCTTTGCCGATGGCATCGCTACAGGTGCGCTATCTTTCGGCGCTGGCTCTGATACCTTCGCCGTTGAAACGTTAGATGTGGCAGCACAAATAGACCTTAGTTCTGGTAATGATAATATGCATATTACAGATATGAACCATGCTAATGCTCACATTAACCTTGGCCTTGGCAATGATAGCGTTAATATCACGACCTTGACTTCTGGCAATATTGATGCCGGAGATGGCACCAATGTTTTTAAAGTGGGCACTGTTGGCGTAGGCGGCAAACTCATAGGCGGAACTGGTGTAGATAACTATGATGTGAACACGGTAAATGGTGTTATTGATGCCGGAAATGGTAATAACAAAATGGTTATTGGAAATGCAAATGGTACGATTTCAAGCGGAACTGGCGTAGATAACTATGATGTGAACACGGTAAATGGTGTCATTGATGCCGGAAATGGTAATAACAAAATTGTTATTGAAAATGCAAATGGCACGATTTTAAGTGGAACTGGTGTTGATAATATCACCGTAACAAACATGACTGGCGATACTATTAATGCAGGCCTTGGTAATGATGTTTTCAATATAGAATCCGTAACCGCAGGCTCTGTCATTGGTGATGCTGACCCCGCAAAACAGACCATAAATTATACCGCAGGCTCTGTCATTGGTGATGCTGACCCCGCAAAACAGACCATAAATTATACCGCAGGATCAGATAGATTTACTCTTGGTAGTGTACAAAACGGGGCCTTTATCATTGGTGATGCAAAGAGCGCTACTGTTACGGGCACACTCAAGGGCGGAAATGATGTTATTGTTGTTGAGGGTGGTATTACAGGCTCCGTAGACGCAAATGTCACCATCATTGGTGATATGGAAAGCGTTGGGGATGCCAAAACTTTCACCGCAGGTAATGATAATATTACCATAAAGGGTCGTATTTTCAGTGCAGATATTTACACCGATGCCGTAACTGTAGACACAAACATCATTAGCAATGGTGGGGCGGACACTCTAACCCTTGGCGTAAAAGGTCAGAATACATTCAGTGTAGCTTGGACTGATATTGATCTTGGTATAGGTAATGATATCTTTACTGCGTATAATCGTCTGTTGGAAGGTTCTTCGATAGATGGCGGAGATGGTAATGATAGCTTTACGATATCAGCGATTAGTGGTGCTGGTATTAATGGCGGAGAGGGTGATGACCTTGTAACTATAACAACTATGAATGACGGCACAGTTGATGGCGCAGATGGCAATGACCGCATAACTATAACAACTATGAATGACGGCACAGTTGATGGCGGTAAGAATAATGATAATTTCAAAGTAATAACTATGGATGGCGGTACGGTTAATGGTGGTGATGATGATGATAATATCACCATAACCACCATGTCCGGAAATAGTGCTGTTAACGCAGATATAGGCAATGATTACATACATGTAACCACTATGAATGACGGTGCAGTTGATGGTGGTGCGGGTGATGATACTATAACCATTATCACAATGAAAGATGGCAGCATTGGCGGCGGCATTGATAACGATAAAATCACCGTGACCACGGGCATGGGCAATGACGTAGATGGTAATGTTGCCATCAATGGCGATGCGGGTAGTGACACAATTACCATGACTACCCTTAATAGAGGCGAAGTTTCAGGCGGTATTGGCAATGACGTTATTACCGTTAAAAATGCGTATGATGCAACAGTGTATGGTGACGCTAGCGCCGGATCAGATACCGTTGGTGATAGTATTAAAGTCACCGGATTTGCGCAAAATGTAGATATTTATGGTGCAGGCGGTAATGATATCATAAGCGTTGTCACTGCCACCAATGGCACTACCATTAATGGCGACGATGGTGATGATAGCATTACTGTAACCACGCTTACCCATAGCGAAATTAATACCGGTGCAGATAAAGACACTGTTTTTGTAACCACCATGAATAGCGGAACTATTAATAGTGGTGCAGGTAAGGATATCATAAGTATTGGCAGACAAGTAACTCAAGAAATTACTATTAGCAATGATAATGACAATACAGAAGTTGATGCTGATAACCTTTTCCTCATTGGCGGTGTAGGCAATGGTGCCAATATTACTCTTAGCGGTAGTGATGGTTTTATTCTTGCTAAGTCGCAACATGCCATTACTGATGTATACACCGGCATTACTATGACGGGCGGCACAATTAATGGCACTGCTGGCGCAGATACTTTACACATGGCAAGCCTAAGCAATGGCACTGTACATAGCGGTAGCGGTGCTGATGTATTTTCCATTGTAAGCATGAGTGGTGGCACCATTGATGGCGGAACTGAAAATGATGTTATTACCGTAAGCAAAGCCGTGACCAATGGCGTTATTAATGGCGGTGCCGGAGATGATAGCATTAGCGTTAAGATTAGTGGTGCATCTAAGGCTATCTTAGACGGTGGTGAGGGTAAGGATGTATTTGAAATTAACGCCACTAGCAAAAGCTCTATAACTATTAAAGAATTTGTTGTTGGTGAAGATACGCTTAAGATTAATGAAGATACAGTTACTGTTAATTCTGGAGATGAATTTGTTATAGTGAATAATGTTATCGTAAACTTTGGTACCATTCGCGAGCAAGGCAGTTTAAATAAAACAAGTATATCAAATATATCTATTTATGGTACTAACGATGCTAATAGCATGAATGTAAGCGGCACAGCCACCAATAGCGAAATATACGGTCTTGATGGTGCTGATACCATAGAAGTTGGAACATTAATCAATAGCAGCATGTATGGTGAAGCTGGTGCGGATAGTATCAAAGTTACTACCATAAACAGCGGCCTTATTGATGGTGGAGATGCCGCTGATACCATACACATCATCAACAGAGTGAACAGTGCTGTCACCATTAATAATGATGATGGGCAAGATAGTGTCTACCTTGAAAATGGTATTGTTGCCGGAGGTAATGTTGACCTTACAGGTGTTGGCGGTTTTGTGGTGGTCAAAAATTCCAGTAATGAGGCCTTTAGCCTTGCAAGCGGTACTCTTAATGGTAGTGATGGTGCCGATATATTCCATATCGATACCATGAGTAGTGGTTCGCTCACTGGCGGTGCTAGTGCAGATGCCTTTTACATCGTCACCATGAATAATGGCATGGTAGATGGCGGAACTGGCGCAGATACCTTTAACATAATTACCATGAATGCTGGCACCATGAATGGCGCAGCTGACGCAGATAATATTAATATAGCCACTATGAATGGCGGAACCGTTGATGGTGGCGCTGGTGTAGATACAACTACCATAAGCAATGATATTAACAAAACTGTGCGCATTAATAATACAGGCGTTGAAAGTGATATCGTGTATCTTGAAGGCGATGTTATTAAGGGCGGTAATGTTATTCTTACATCTGGTGCAGGCTTTGATGTTGCCGCCAATGATACTGACGGTATAACCTTAAATGGTGGAATGATTACAGGTAGTAATGGGGCAGACACCATAATAGTTGAATCTATGCTAAGTGGCACTATTACTGGCAATGCTGGTGCTGATAGCATTGCCATAACCACCATGACCAGTGGCACTGTTGATGGCGGCGCTGACGCAGATAGCATTACTATTACCAATGCCATAAATAGCACAATAGCCATTAAAAACACTGGCACAGAAAAAGACACTCTTACCCTTAGTGGGGGCATTGAAAATGGTGCTCATATTGTCTTAACTTCTAATGCTGGCTTTGTAGTAGAAGGTGCTATGAGCGACGGTAAACTCTCAGCAAGTGCTGGAGCTGACTTTATTACCCTCACTAGCATGAGTGGCGGAACGCTCTTGGGTGGAGCAGGTGATGATAGCATTGTCATAACAGCTATGAGTGGAGGCACAATTGATGCCGGAGCTGGCAATGACCTAGTTGCAGTAGATGCTATAAAGGGCACTATACATGGCGGTAGCGGTGTTGACGTGTTGTCTATCACTACTACAGTCGATACGGATGTGAGCATTGGTGGCGGTACAGGTTTTGAAGTCTACAGCTTTAGAGAGATGTCTGATGGTTCTATCAATGGTACAGAGAAAGCCGACCACATTGCCATTGCCTTTATGCATGGCGGGAGTTTATTGGGCCATGCTGGCAATGATGAATTAGAGGTTTTTAGTATATATGGAGGCACAATTGATGGCGGTGTTGGTACAGATACTATTAACATTGCAGATACTGTAATTGATGCCATAACCATAGAGAATAGTGGCACTGAGCGCGATACGCTCACCCTTCATAATGTTGGTAAAGACGGTATTGTTAACCTTGCAAGCACAGCAGGCTTTACTGTAGAGGTAGCAAATCTTAATGATAATGCTATAATAAATGGTAGTGCCGGCGCAGATAGTATTACCATTACTTCCGTAACGGATGGTGCCATTGATGGCAAGGGTGGAGTTGATACCATTATTATAGATACTGTTGAAACTGTAATTATTAATAATCATCATACAGATGCAGACTATATTTTCTTAACCAATGGTATGGAAGATGGTGCAAGCCTTACCTTTACGGGCACACAAGGCAATGTGGTGGCAAAGTCTGCCGGTAGCAAAGGCACGTATAATGGCTTTGATATGCACGGAGGTACTATAGTTGGCTCTACTTATAATGAAACTTTCCACATAAACACCATGTCAGATGGTACCATTAATACAGATAGTGGAGGGATCACAAGTTATACTATTGCGCCAGACGCAACATGGACAGTGGACCCTGGAAATAGCCAAATGTACACCCATCCCACCTATGGTGAAATACAGCTAAATACTAATGGTACGTATTTTTACACGCCTAATCCTAATATTAGCGCGCAAGTGGATTTTGATATTCCATATACCCTTGTATTCACTGATGGAGCTACGTATGATGGAACATTAAGTCTTAGTGCCGATGCGTCTAATCTTGGCTGGCAAGATGGTACAGTGGAAAACTATCCCACATTTAATGACACAGTAAACATAAATACCCTGCAAGGTGGCGCCATTAATACTGGTGATGGCGAAGATGGTATTACTATTAAGAGCATGCAAGGCGGTAGCGTTGATGGTGGCAAAGGTTGGGATATCATTACCATTGAGGCTAAGCTTGCTCACGAAGTAACCTTTAAAAATACTGATACTTCTGTTTTTGCAACGGGAGATGAACTCATGCTCACAGGCGGTATTGGTGCTGGAGCCATAGTTAACCTTGAGAGCGATGTAGGCTTCTATGTGTCTAAATCCATCAATAATTCTGGCAAATATAATGGCTTTGATATGAGCGGCGGCATTCTTAATGGTAGTGATGCGAGCAATGTCATTTATCTTAATACCTTGTCCAGTGGCATTGTTAACGGTGGAAAAAATAGCGACATCTTCTCCATAATTAATGCCAATGGCGGTACCATTAATACAGGTAATGGAGTTGATGTCATAAGCATTAGCAATGCCGTTAAAGCGAATTTTAACGCTAACAATGGCATGGATACTATTGATTCTATTTTCTTTACAGGTGGTATAGTTAACGGTGCCAATATAAACCTTGGCGGCGATAATGGATTTGTTTTAGCTCGTGCTTATGATTTTTACAATGCTACATATTCTGGCTTTAACATGAGCGGTGGCGAGCTAAACACTACCGATGGATTTAATGATACGCTATATCTTGCAACTCTAAGTGGTGGTACTATTAACCTTGGTGGTGGGCAAGATAATGTCACTATAGACTCCATGACCAACGGCACCATTAACGGTGGCAATGGCACAGAGACGTTTATTATAGGTACCATGAGCAAAGGCCTCATTAATGGTGAATATAGTGTTGATACTTTCAACATAACTACCATGAATGGTGGTACGCTTAACGGTGGTGAGAGTAACGACATCTTTGCTATAACTACCATGAATAATGGCGTAGTTAATGGCGGCGCTGACAAAGATACTATTAATATTGACACGATGAATGGCGGCACTGTAGATGGCGGTGCAAGTGAGGATATTATTAATATTGCAAATGATATTAACAAAGTCGTGCGCATTAATAATACCGGTACTGAACGTGATATAGTATATCTTGGTGCTGAGCTTGTTAAAGGTGGTAATGTTATTCTTAGCTCCGATGCCGGCTTTATTGTTGCTGCTGATGATACCTCAAGCGGCATCACCGTAAATGGGGGCACCCTTACTGGTAGCACTGGTGCGGATACCATCTTTATTGATTCCATGACGAGTGGCACCATTAATGCCGGTGATGGCGATGATAGTATTCTTTTCACTGCTGTTGGACGCATTGGCGGCACCATTAATGGCGGTGAAGGCATAGATACCCTACGTATTGACACCATTGATGCAATCTTAGAAATAGCTGATCTAAACGACGTGGTGAGCAACGTAGACGTATTTTCCTTTAATGAGCTTGTCGCTAATGGTGTTATTAATGGGACAAATAAAAACGACACCATAGAAGTGAGCACCATGACTGACGGCAGCATTCAAACAGGTGATGGAGATGACCTAATTTTACTAGGTAGCATTCCTGCTGACGGTAGTATTAATGGTGGAGCTGGTCAAGATACTGTTTTATTGCAGACAGTTGATGAAATAGTAGAGCTTCAATCTGTTGCTTCTATCTCAACTGATGTAGAATTTTTTGAATTTGATGAAATTGTCACCAATGGCCTTCTTAAGGGCAGTGCTGATGCTGATAGTATAATTGTACAAACCATGTCTGGCGGTGCACTAGATGCTGGCGATGGTGATGATGTCATACATATACGTAATGCCAATGGTGGTAGCGTTAATACTGGCAATGGTAATGACCGTATAATCTTAAGCAATATTGGCGATGCTGGTTTTATGGTTAACAATAGTGGTCATGGAACCATTGATACCATTCTCATTACTGATGAAGTACGCTCTGGCACCCTTAACCTTGCCGGTAACGAGGGCTTTATTCTTGCTGCCAGCCATAATAGCCAAGAGGATACATACACGGGCTTTAGTATGAGCGGTGGCACACTTAGTGGTTCTGGTGATTTTGGCACTAGATACACCATACATATGGAGACTTTTTCTGGTGGCAATATAAGTACAGCTGACGGAGAAGATCGCATTTTCATAAAAACCTTAAATGGCGGAAGTATACATACTGGAAATAATCTTGATGTCATTATCATTGATACGCTACAAAGTGGCTTTATTGATGGCGGAGACAGTAATGGAGACACTCTTAAAATTACAAACGTTAATACTACGCTTGATATGGATGCGTTAACTGACAATATAAGCTTCTTTCGTGTCAGTAACCTTTCGAACAATGGATCATTTATCGGCACAGCTGCGGACGAAGGTTTTACTATTGAGAATATGAATGGAGGTAGCCTTAATGCCGGTGCCGGTAATGATTCTATATCCATAAAGAACTTCAGTGATAATGGAACCGTTGATGGCGGTGCTGGTCATGACCAATTTTATGTTGATGGCGATATTGATAACACGGTCAATATAGGCTCTCTAGGCAGTAATATAGAATCATTTAATTTTATTCATCTTGCCGAGGGCGGTACTATTAATGGTACTGATGATGATAATATTATTTCAGTGGGTAGTGTGAGCGCTGGTAGTATTCTTGCTGGTGCTGGTGATGATAGTTTAAGGGTTACTATTTCAACTGAATCCAACAATGCCATGCTTCTTGGAGGCTCTGGAGCGGACACCTTTAACATTTATAGCAACAACAATGATGCTAGCATAAATATGTATGACTTTGAAGCTGGTGATACATTAATTGTTAATAATGCCGATATCACCGCTGAAGCCCTTACAGCCCTTAGTAATGCTGCTGTTGCTTATACTCATAACAATGTCACCATTAATTTTATGGAAAATATTGAAGTTGAAACCATGATCGAGAACATCACAACCAACGCGTTGCGTTCTAGGATAAGCATTACCGATTCTACTGCCGGCTTTGATATTACCTCAGGTGTAGGTTCTGATTTCATAATGGTTGAAAACCTTGAGGCAGGCAGTACTATTAATAGCAATGCTGGTAGTGATTCAGTCTATGTAGGCCACATGAGTGGTGGCACTGTTAACATGGGCGCAGGTGATGACATGTGCATACTCTATAACATTCCCACTAGTGGCGTAATTAATGGTGGTAATGGCGCAGACACATTGTTGATAAGTGCATCTATTGATAGCCGTGTGGAGCTTGAAGCTCTTACTGATAATGTGGAAACTTTTCAGTTTGAACGCACCACAAAGGGTGGTGAAATTGTGGGTACTGTAGGTAATGATACCATTAATGTGAGCTTACTTAATAACATTAAGCTGTACGGAGCCTTAGGCGATGACAGTATTCATATTGATATCATGCAGGCTAAGGCAGAAGTACATAGCGGTGCTGGTGATAATACTATAAGCATTCGCAACTTGTATGAAGGTAGTGTGTTTGGTGACACAGGCAATGATAGCATAATCATTGACACCTTGTATATTGCTGACATAGAAGCCGGTGAAGGTGATGATATAATTACTTTAAATACATTGCCCAGCATTAATGCCACCATTGACGGTGGTGCTGACACAGACACATTATTTATTAATACACTTATTAATAGTCGTGTGGAGATTGCTACTTTTGCTGTCACCAATGTGGAAAAATTTGGTTTTGACAGCCTTACAAGCGGTGGTGAAATCATTGGCACTGCTAACTCTGACTATATCTTCTTAAACAACCTCCCAAGTGGCGGTACCATTGACGGTGGCGCTGGCACAGACACACTTTTTATTCATGCATCTATTGATAATCGTGTGGAGATTGGTACTTTGGGTACCACCAATGTGAAAGCATTTGGCTTTGACAGCCTTACAAGCGGTGGTGAAATTGTTGGCACTACTGAGTCTGACTATATCATCTTAAATAACTTCCCAAGTGGCGGCACCATTAATGGCGTCGATGGCACAGATACACTCTTTATTGATGCAGCTATTAATAGCCGTGTAGAGGTTGCTACCTTCGCTACTAATATAGATTACTTTACATTTGTTGGCATTGAAGAAGGCGGTGAAATTATTGGTACTCCTTCGATTAGTCAACGGCTTGAACTTCATAGTATGACGGGTGGTAGCATTAGTGGTTTCAATAATGTAACCATAAAGACTATTCCTCTTGGTGGTAGTATTGAGGGAGTTGCAGGTTATTGGTCTCAGTTAACAATAGATAAAGACATTGATGAAACTGTGGACTTAGCTTCTTTACATAATATTGCTACTGAATTTAATATCATACAGTTTTCTCACCTTGTAGAGGGTGGTAACATTGTTGGTAGTGCTGATGATGAGAGCATCAGATTCACTGATGTAAGCGGCGGCAGTGTTAACATGGGGGCTGGGGATGATCAAGTAGATGTGTATAACTTACCTACAGGCGGCGTCATTGATGGCGGTGAGGGGTTTGATGAGTTCGGTTTATTATGGGCAGATATTAACACCTCTGTAAAACTTAATGACTTGGCTATTAATATGGAAAGTTTTTCCTTTAACAATATGCTAACGGGCGGCGAAATTATAGGCACTGCAGACAATGATCAAATTTACATGGGTGATATGGCTGGCGGTAGAATTTCTGCGGACGCAGGGAATGATAGTATTCACCTTTACAACGCACCTACCGGTGGAAGTATTAACGGCGGTATAGGTACAGACACAGTGAATTTTGGATATAATATTAATTCTCGTGTGGAGCTTGATACCCTTACTGATAATGTGGAAAGTTTTATATTTAAAGCTCTTGTAAGCAGTGGCGAAATTATAGGCACTGCAGACAATGATCAAATTTACATGGGTGATATGGCTGGCGGTAGCATTTCTGCGGGTGCTGGGGATGATACTATCACTGTAAAAATTAACCAAAGCACGATAAATGCCCAACTTTTCGGTAATGAAGGAGGTGACACCTTTAACATTACCGGCTCAAATAATAGCCAAATTATTATTGGAGATTTTAATAAGAGTGATGGAGATACTCTTCATATAAATGATGTAAATGTTACTGAAGAGGCCTCCCTAAGCACAGGCGAATTCACCTATGATGGCATAACCATTTACTTTGGTAGTTAGTCGGCACTGAAAAACACATAAAGTAAAAAACACTTAAAACGCCTCGTAACCTTTGGCCGCGGGGCGTTTTTCCGTGTTGTTCAGATTGATGACAAACCCCACTATGTGGCGTTTGAGCCGCTATTGTCAGCAAAGCTGCCAAGCGGAAAGTCACGTTGCCCCCAAATGCCGCTTTGCGGCCGCCAGAAGTCAGTTCCGGCTCATTTTAGGGCACGCGAAATTTTTCTTACAGAAAAAGTTCGTTAGTCAGCACAAGCTGGGTTTGTTAAAATAAAACGCTCATCAGCATTTTTTTCACCCCATGCACACATAAGCTCAAGAATAGGCATAAGTGTTAAGCCTTTTTCCGTAATAGAATACTCCACTCGAGGAGGAATTTCATTGAAGCTTTGGCGCAAAACGAGGCCATCAACTTCTAATTCTCGTAATTGATTGGTCAACGTTTTTTGCGAAATACCTTTAACTTCTCGCATAAGGTCTTTGAAGCGTTTTGTCCCATCTTCTGCTAGCATGTATAAAATAAGTGGCTTACATTTTCCGCCTATCATTTTTAATGTGACTTCAATTTCAGAGGCCACGAATATTTTTTCCATTAGTCACCTTCTTTTCTCTAAGGGAAAATAATGTACCGTATTGACAATAATTTTTTGAACAAGTAAAAAATGCTTAAATAGTATTTTATACTATAATGGTCGATACTGAAAAACAAGCAAACTTTTTGAAATACGTATTTTTTATAACTAAAATACAATGAAATAATTATTGAAAACAAGAGCATACCATGCGTATTTCTGGTGATTTTTGATATACAAAGAGGCTATTTTTGCCTCAAATAACTGTACATTAGGAGAAAATAATGAAAAAACTTGTTGTTATTACTGGCGCTAGTTCCGGTTTTGGTAAAGTATTGGCAGAAAAGTTTAGTGCTGCAGGGCACCCTCTCTTACTTCTTGCTCGCAGAATTGAGCTGGTAGAGGCAATGAATTTGCCCAATACCATGTGCAAAAAGGTAGATGTGACCAATAAAGAAGAATTTGTAAGCGCAGTACGTCAAGCTGAAGAAAAATATGGTAAAACAGACTTACTTATCAATAATGCTGGCGTTATGATGCTTGGAAGCCTCGAAGACCAAGACGTAGCAGAGTGGAAAACTATGCTTGATACGAACGTTCTTGGAGTTATGAACGGAATGCAAATTGTTATGGCTGATATGAAAAAGCAGCAATGCGGTACTATTATTAACCTTTCTTCCATTGCTGGAGTTAAGGCTTTTGGCAATCATGCGGCTTATTGCGCTTCAAAATACGGCGTAGTGGGACTTAGCGAAGTGGCCAGAGAAGAACTTGCTCCGCATAATGTTCGTGTTATTACCATTTGCCCTGGCGCAGTTGCCACAGAGCTTTTAGGGCATACCACAAATCCCGAAATTATTAAGGGATATAAAGAATGGACAAATGCCGTGGGAGCCACAAATATTACCGCTGAAGATGTGGCTACAACCATTAAATTTGCCTACGATATGCCTCAAGGTGTGTGCTTGCGCCATATTCAATTGGCTGATACCAAGCAAAACGTCTAACAGGTTGTCAAGGTGATGCCTATGCAAGTATTGATAATCAACGGTAGCCCAAGAAAGGGCAACACAAAGTGTGCATTAACTATGCTTGAAAAAGCCATTCAAAAAAAATACAGCCATGCAGAATGTGAATGTATTGATGTTTCTGCGCTCAAAGTGCAAGGCTGCATAGCTTGTGACGGTTGCAAGAAAAACGGCGGTGACTGTGTGATGCAAGATGGCAGTGCTGAATTAATGAATACAATGATGAAGGCAAATGTTATTATTTTTGGGACACCTGTATATTGGTGGGGTGTAAGTTCTCAGCTAAAGGCATATATCGACAAATTTTATTCAAAGGATTTGATGATACAAGAAATTGCACCTAAAAAAGTGGGTGTCATTGCCATAGGCGCATTAGATACAAGCAATATTCAATATAAACTCATATCTAACCAATTTGAAAGTATCTGTGAATATCTCAAGTGGAATATGGTTTTTAGTGCGTCATACTCCTATGAAGGAAAGCATGACTTGGTAAACGATGCCGATATTGAGAAGCAAATAGTTGCATTAGCAGAAAAGATATAAATAATCGACAAAGAAAAGAGTAATCTATTGATATAACAGTCGGCACCGAAAAACTAAACAACCATTTGTAATTGTACATTTAACATGTAAGAGTTAACCTAGGAAAATTGCCAAAAACCAAGCATGAAATGCGACTTTTTCGGCAAGTTTTCGCCACTAGCGCACTTGTTTTTTTAGTGCCGACTAACAAAATTTTTCTACAAGAAAAATTTTGCGTGCCGTAAAATGAGCCAGAACTTGCTTCTGGCGGCCGCAAAGCGGCATTTGTAGGCAACGTGCCTTTCTGAAAAACGCATGGAAATGCGTTTTTTAGCTTCGATGACATAAAATATATTTCTATGTGATTCATACAATTATATACGTTATGTTTTAATCTACACGTAACACCACAGATGAAGCATTAAAGGCAGCCCAAAGAGAAGTGCCTAGCGGTATATTTGTCAGCATAGTCGTCGACAGGATACATATTTCTGTATTATCAAGGAGTTGTAAGATGTATTCTGTCATAGAACTTCCATGTTTAACATAGGTAAGTGTTCCTGACAAAATATTTTCTGCACTACAAAGTGGCATTTGCTCACCGCCATAAAGCATGACTAAGGGGGCTTTTACCTCGGCACAAACCAGCGTATTTATGGCAAGAGCAAGTCTTTGCACACTATCGTTGGTAATGAGTGCTTTGATGCGAATGCCGTCCATTGATTGCAATGTTACCAATGACTGTATAGCTTCTGATGTAATAGATACTATTTTTCCCACAAAGCAATTTCGTGCACTGGTTTTCTGGTTCAGCTCTTTTTGCACAAAGCGCTTCGCTATAGCTTGCATTTCTTCTGAGGAAAAGGCCACATGTGCTGTAGTAAGGTTTGGCGTAGCATGGCCAAGCATACTTTGCACTACCGGCAGAGGAATATCGCTTTGCATAAGCTCTATGGCTCTGGCTCGGCGTATAGCTTCAGGGCCGCTAAGCTCTT
>CAYJOQ010000047.1:0-15565 GCA_964371825.1 uncultured Desulfovibrionaceae bacterium | reverse complement strand
TACCGCTCTAAAACATATTAAGCCATTTTGGCTAACCTCCTTTTGATTTGTTGACATGCAGTTGCCAGGCCGCAAGTCTATTTTACAAATCAAAAGGAGTTTTTCCAACATACTTATAGCTGTAAGCTTTTTAGAACCTCCCGCCTAGCGGGAGGTTTTAACTCCGCACAATGAATTGTGCAGGAGTCTTAAACTGCAAAACATATATGCTCATACCATAACATGGAAAAAGTGCACTCTATCCTCGTATATGCCTTACACAAGCATCAGCCAAAAGGCACATTCCATGCCTTTATTTCTGATGATGTTTTATTGCATTTTAGTTATAAAAAACTATTATTTCAAAAGTATACGTGCTTTTAAGTGTCAATACGCTATGTATATATGCATGGTTGCACAGCATAGCTAAGGTCATCCTCATTAAGTATAGGCATATATTCCCTCTGATGTGTCTTTTCTTGTAATCCACGAATACATGCCCCTATAATAGCGTCTGTTTCTTTTTGTAGTGAAGGATTATTCGCCAAAAAATGCATGGAAAAAACACTTTGTAAAGTCAGCACATCCAACCTTGTATGTGTACTATACTTAAGTAAAAACTCTTTATATTCTGCATTTTCTTGATAAATTTTTATACTAGTATTTTTTATTTGACGCACTATTTGTAAGTATGTTGTTTGCGGACACATTTCATAGTTCCAGGCCGTGAATCTATCTTGTAAAAAATGTGATAATATAATTTTATCATGGCAATCAAAGAGTGCTGTATGGGCATCACAATAATTTTCATATAATTGCGGGTTTATACCTGTAAAAATCTTCCCTTTTTTTATCCACCAAAAAGTTTGTTTATTAACTGTGGCTTTTGCGCAAATATCTTCCCATTCAAGGCCCATATGTTGTAATAATCGCTCAATATATCGTTTGCCATACATGTGTAAATATTCATTTTTTACAGCTATACAATGTTCTTTTGCAAGGCATGAAGGTATAGTGCCATGAGCAAAAAGCCATTCAAATAGATAGGGTATATTTTGTGGTATATATAATGCGTATTCCTGCACATACGAAGCCAAAGCCTTTAGGGGATTGCGTATGGTTTGTATAAAAAATACTTTTTGAAAATCTTCTTTAATAATTTCTAAAAAGCTTACAATAGGAGCATGTAATTGATACAATAACCATGTTTTTTGCTCTATTTCCTCAAGGGTTACCTTGTGCGCCAAGTTGTATGCTATGGCTATGGCTAAAATATAATTACGCCTACTGACCATAGATTTTTTTTGCAAAAAAGTTACTATATACTGTAGATAGTCTAAAAAATACTCCATTGGCGCATCTATGGGAATATCAGCAGCATCTCCTAAAAAACAATATACTGTGGAGCCTTTATCATGCTTTTCCCAAAGTTTTGCAGGCTGCATGAGCATATGCATAAATTGCGCAAATTCTCTACTATCGCCCCAATCTTGGCTATGTAGTTTTTGGAGATATAGATGTACACTATGTACAAGATTTTCTTCACGATAAATAAGCGAAGCCCAAGGTGGTAAGCATAGGAGCTTTGAGTGTCCATCAAGTAAGGAATGCAAAAAATATGAACCACTACGTAAATATAAGGAAACAACTGCACAAGACATAGGCTTGTTAAAAAGTGATTCTATATCATACGATAATATTTTTTTTAATGTATATTCGTGAGTTACTGTATCCATCATGTCAACAATTGTAAAATTTTAGTAAGAGAGCTTTCTATACTTTCTGTTGCATCTAGGTATAGATGCGGCTGCAATGGTAATTCTACAGGACAATGAATTCCTGCCATATTGTCAATTTCACCTCGTTGTGCAGCAGCATATAATCCCTTTGGGTCTCTGCTCCGTCGCACAGATTCTGGAATATCTAAAAATACTTCTAGATAATTGGGGAGGTTTTCTCTATTCCATGCGTGTACGACATGAAAAAGCGATATGGTTGCCACAATAACGGTTTGGCCTTGAAATGCCAATAGCCGTGCAAGCCGTGCATAGGCCAAAGCAAGATGTTTTCTGCTGTGCATATCAAAACCATTGTGTGTAGCTCCAAATACTTTACGCAACTCATCACCATCAAGTACAATAACAGCATTGGTAGTGTTAGAGATTTGCGCACACAAAGCTCTTGCCATTGTGCTTTTTCCTGCACCAGATAAGCCTGTTATCCAGACAACTCGGCCTTGCATATAGTTCCTTTCTTTTTGGCTATCCATGCACGTGTTACATAGTGTGCTTCAATGTAGTGCACATCCTTGGTGGCATGCTTAATATACTCCATAAATGCAGCAAAACGCTCTTCACCTGCCTGCACACGTACATCGTTAACCGATGCCCAAATACCCATATAATGTTCAGGGCTTTGCCTTTCTACATGTGTGCCTTCTACATAAATAACATCTTCAAAAACACCACATGTAATAAGTTGCGTAGATAATGTATCACAAAATGCAGAACGCCCCGAAGAAACGCGCTTTAACTGCGGAACAAGAGTATATAAATAGGCCTCTATATCTACCAAAAGAGGGGTATTTTCAATGTTTCTTGTATTCCACAAGGCAGCAAAAATGCCCCCTGGCATAAGTATACGATCAAACTCCTGCACAGCTTGATGAAAATCAGGCCAATGAAACGATGAAGCCATGGTTACTAGATGATATTTATGTTGAAGCAAGGGTATATTTTCTGCACTACCCTTATGCCAAATAATAGGAAAATTTTTGCTTAAGCTTTGCCCTTGCGTGCGCATAGCATCATTTGGTTCTACAGCATCTATAGTCAAACCATGCTCAGCCATTTGCCTTGTCCAAATGCCAGTACCTGCCCCCACATCAGCAGCGCAAATATGCTGATATTCAGTGGACGCTGCACGCAAAATAGTTTCTCCTACAAAGGGAGAATAGCCCGGTCTATACAGAGCATAATTTTTTGCCAGTGCTGTAAAGTCACCATGTTTCATATACTTTCCTTCTTACCAGCGCCAATCATGAGACCAATGTTTATCTTGTAACATTCCTGAATATTTATGTAAATCTTCTTGGTTGTCAGCTTCACACCATTGTCCATCAACGCCTATAACTCCAATAGTATGCCCTTGGTGCACAAGTATTTGTAAAAAGCTCGTCATATCAATAGTATTTATTTCTTGCTCTAGCGTTGCACAAACTTTCTGCATCATTTTCCACCCCGTACACGTAAAACGTAAAAGCCCCATATATTGCCCCATAATATCTTGTATTTGTAGAGCTTTATGGCCTATATCGCAAAGAATGCCATCTTTGTGTACAAAACTTTCTGCGTCAGATAAAGGATCAGAAAAGCGTAATCGCCACAATTGTTCCCATTGCGTATCAAAACTTATACATAGAGGGTATTCACCCTTCCTAAGAGCTGCTATATGACTATAATGATATACAATGTCTGAGTACGATACAATAATTTCTGAAACACCGCTAGCAAAGGCCTTGGTTATAGCACCATCAGCACAAAGAAGAGTACGAAGCATTGTGGAGGTTTCCCAATCATTGTTTTCAATACTTTGCAAAGAATGTATACCTGCCAGCGTTTGGCTATGCATCCAAGGTAAAGCATTTGCTTGCAACATGGAAGCCTTATAGCCGCAGACAATACATATATCTTCAATTCCTCCCTTACACAAAGCTTCCATTTGCCACTGTAAAAGAGGTTTTCCGGCAAGTTCTAAAAGGCATTTAGGCTTTGCATCCGTAAAACCCTTCATACGTGAGCCGCGTCCTGCTGCCAATATAATTCCAAGGGCTTTACCCATGTGTTTGTTCCTTAAAAAGGTTTTGTATTTGCAAAATATCCCACGAATCATACCGTATATCGCGTTCAGGATGCCACATAAGCCCAAACCAGGGCAACTTTTTATGCTTAAATGCTTCCACACTACCATCTTGCGCATGGGCTAAAGGCATACAGTCCACAGCTAAGTCTTTTTCTGCTATACCATAATCATGATAAGAATTAACAAGTATTGTTGCCAGTGACGCATCCTTTAATATAATTTGGTGAGGATTTGCTCTATGTGATATGCTTACTTCAGAAAGCGTTCCGCCCAAAAAATTATTAAGCATTTGTGCACCCCGACACACCCCAAGTACAGGCAATTGCTTTTGTACAGCCCACTGCAAAAGATGTTTTTCTGTCAAGTCACGTCTTGGCATTGTGCCTATGCTATTACCGCCGGTTAAAATAATTCCATCAATAGCAATATTTGCTATATAACTTTGTACCATATCTTCTATATTAGGCACTGGAATACCTACAGCATTTGGAAGCACATTTTGCAAAAAAACATACCAGTCATGAGCAAGGGCATCACGCTCTTCCTTTACTCCTGAAGGATATTTTTCAACGCATATGCGCATACTTAAACCTATTTTCATAATATACTCACAAAGGGTAGCATATAAAGGATAGGCGCTTTTAATCAGCATACAATGCCATACGTGCCCATGCTATATTCTTGTTTATGGAAATTTTTTCCATTTCTTTAGACACAACATATTCTATTCTAAAGGCGTATTGCATTATGCAATGTGGATGAACATAGTAAGGAAGAGAGCCTTGCGACTGCAAAGATCATATGACCAACTTCAGCTGGTTAATACATTTTCAGTATCAAGCGATTATAAAAAAAGACGCTTTTAAATACCGTATTTGCAAGTATACCGCGTTTTGACACACTACATCAACTCTCCAAAGTGGCTTAATAGGCCGGCTGCTTTGCAAGTATACCGCGTTTTGACACACTACATCAACGTAAGAGTATCAATGTAAAAGCGCCTTCATAGGCAGTTATTTTGTAATATGTAAGGGAATACAATGCAAAACTTGGCTTTGCTCTTCTGTGCGCCCTAATTGCCATGTTACGTCTTCAGCATTCCAGCCAAGTTCAGCGGCCACAGCCTTCACTATACCTTGAGTATTAATGATGGGATGACGTTGAAACACTTGAGGTAAACCATAGGTTAAACTACACACAAGGCATTTTTCTGGACGCTGATGCAGCTCAAAAGCAAGTTCTGCGCTCTCTGTAGCTACACTACGAAGAGTAAGTTTAATAGTATAGGCACCCTCTTCAGCTTCACCATATAAAGCATCAAAAAAGGCATCTGTGCGATCAGCTGGCAACAAGGAATCAAGAAATTCTTGGGAAAGCGTTGCAGACATAGTATTGTATCCTTTAATAATATTTTTTGTACTTAGATATTACAATAGAGTTTTTTATGTGACAAGTCACATTTTACTTAGTCAGCACTAAAAAATATGTAAAGCCACTGTAATTACACACATTATACCTTAAGAGGTCACAGAAAAATTGCCAAAAGCAAAGCATGTAATGCGGCTTTTTGGCAATGTATCGACACTATTGCACCTGTTTTTCACGTGCTGACTAACAAAATTTTGCTGTAAGAAAAATTTTGCGTGCCGTAAAATGAGCCCGAAGCACGTTACAAGGTACGAAGTTTTTACGCCATCAAAGCCTTCATATGTTCGTGCTGCAAAAAAATACCATTTTTCCGATCTGCAAGTTTTTCTATACAATATTCATAAGGAAAAGTATGACATATTTCGTCAATAGATATTTCTTGAATATTCTCTATAATACCAGACAAGTATGCTAATAGCCCTATAATCTTTGAAGCACGTATGCCACGAGTTCGCAATGATTGTAAGCTTAAACTCGCATGCCTTTTAGCAAGGCGCTCCCCTTGCGTATCAAATAATAATGGCACATGAGCATAGCATGCTTGTGCATAGCCCAATAAGTTTGATAAATACAATTGCCTTGGTGTAGATACCATTATATCACAACCCCTTACAATATGCGTAATTCCTTGATATGCATCATCAACAACCACGGCCAATTGGTATGCCACAACTGAATCTGAACGACGCAAGGCAAAATCGCCACCTAAGGCTTGCAAAGTCATTTGCTGCGTTCCCATAATGGCATCATCAAATATGATTGGCCTTTTTTGAGAATCGCAACGTAAGCGTAAGCATGCCTTACGCCCCAATGCTTCTTTATGCATTCTTTCTGCTAAGGATAAATGCTGGCATGTGCCGGGGTATGGAGCTCCGGCATCGTCCATATGCGGTGCACCGGCAAGGCTGCGTAGTTCTTTACGTGTGCAATAGCAAGGATAGATATAGCCTTGAGATTGTAAATAGTGTATTGCCTGTTCATAGGCTTGACTTCGTTGACTTTGGCATATTACGGCATCATCCCAATGTATACCAAGCCAGCGCAAATCTTCTTCAATACTTTGGGCATAATGGCTGCGTGAACGCTCAGGGTCAATATCTTCCATACGCAAAAAAACTTTGCCCCCATGGCCTTGAGCAAAAACATAGGTCCACAAGAAAGCAAAAGCATTACCAAGATGTAAAAGCCCTGTAGGGCTTGGGGCTAAACGCCCCACATAGTGTTGTGTCATAGCATTTATAAGTATTATATGAGTAAAAACATAATTTTTGTTAGTAAATAGTCAGCACTGAAAAACTAAACAACTATTTGTAATTGTACACTTAACATGCAAGGAAATGTGTTTTTCAGCATCGACTAAATAGTGGCCGTAAATTTTTTATAACACTTTTTTTTCAATGAAGATAGAACGCATACTGGCATATGAATGCTAAAGATATGTGCTCAAAAAGTGTTTTTTGTCTCACTAATCGAATCTGAAAAACGCATTTTACGCATGTTTCATTACGGATTTATGTTATCAATACTGAAAAATAAAAAACATTTTTCGTGGCATCAACTATGTATAAAACTACACATTATTCATTACAATTATATTTTTCATACAGCTTATATATTTTTAACAAATTGTCCAAAGCTCCCTTTTTAATTGGCTATAAACGCCTTGAAAAAGATGTTTTTACAATATAAAATAAACAGACATAGACGTTTTTAGTATTACAAGAGGCTTTATAATGGAAAATTTTGCTATTTACCCTACATTTTTAGGAAATTTTCGCATTGCTCATGATGGTGATACCGTGGTTTTGGTAAAAAAAGTTCATGATGCCTGCATACATGATTATGGAACAAAAAGTGACCTTACAGAACTCGTATATACACAACTTTGTGAATTTTTTTCTGGAAAACGCACAGAATTTACCATCAAGTATACATTAAAAGGTACTGAATTTCAAAAAAAAGTATGGAATGCCCTTTGCGATATACCCTATGGCACAACATGCAGCTATAAAGATATAGCTAAAGCAATAGATAATGAAAAAGCTTGTCGTGCCGTAGGTCTTGCCAACAATAAAAACCCCATAAGTATTATTGTACCATGTCATCGAGTTATTGGGAGTAATGGTAATTTAGTAGGTTATGGCGGCGGGCTTGAAATGAAGCAATTTTTATTACACCTTGAAAGTAAGTACAGATAAATATGGTATAAAAAAAACATGGGAGAAATATTTGGAACATATAGTAACGCTCATTTTAGCTGCGGGTTTTTCTTCACGTATGCAACAGCAATTTAAGCCATTGTTACCTTTAACATTTACATGGCCATATGAAAAAACCATTTCTGCCCTTGAAACCCTTATACAAGTGCATGTCACAAGTGGTATACGGCATATTTTTGTGGTTAGCGGGCAGCGCGAAACGGCATCACTTACGCAACATGTGGCTCAAATAAAAAAAAAGCTTCCTTCCAAGTACCATGTGTATGTAGCGCACAATCCTAATGCACAACAAGGCATGTTTTCTTCCATATGTTTAGGACTAAAAACCATACAAGAACACCCATCTGCAAAGCTATGCAGTCATGTATGTATACAACCAGTAGACATTCCCTTGGTGCGTTCTTGTACCATACAAAAGCTTATACAAGCCAAAAATATTACCCCTAAAGCAATACTTATACCCACCTATAAAGAACATAGCGGGCATCCGCCGCTCATCCCTGCTCTATATATAAAAAATATTATGGAATATACAGGTGCCCAAGGCTTACGTGGAGCTCTGCAAGCCTTACCACAAAAGACTATACCTACCTGTGATAGTCATATGCTTTTAGATATGGATACCCCTCTTGATTATGCTATTATCCAAAAAAAAGCGCGTATCCAACACATACTCAAACCACAAGAAGCTCTTGAGCTTTTGCACTGCCTTCATACTGCCCCAAAGGGCCTTGCCCATGCACAAAGTGTAGCTCAAATAGCTACAGCATTAGCCAAAAAATATCTGCAACAATATGGCCCAAAGCGTATGGATGTGAACCTGACCAAGGTAGGAGCCTTGCTTCATGATATGTGTAAACAAAAACCGCAACATGAACAAGCTGCGGGAGTAGCCTTACGCAATCTTGGTTTTGCTGCCCTTGCACCCTTGGTGGAAGAACATAATGACTGTGCCCTTGATGCCTCTACGCCCGTTAGTGAAAAAGAACTCATCTATCTGGCTGATAAATATGTTTTTGGCAGCTCATTCATACCCTTAACAGAACGTTTTATGCAAAAATTAGCACTATATGGGCATATTCCTGAAGCTTGCCTTGCCATACATGCAAGACTTGCCAGAGCAAAGACCATGAATGAACGAGTGAGTAAGGAATTAGGCCTAGATGTTGCCTTGTTAGCACAACAAGTGCTCTTGGAAAAAAAATGGTAACAAGCGCGCTATACTAAAGAATTTTTTATAATCCACGTTTTAAGCGTAGTAAAGAGTACTGCAGGATCTATGGGTTTTGTTATATGATCATTTAATCCATGAGAAAGGCTTAACTCTCTATCACCCTTCATGGCATGGGCAGACATAGCTATAATAGGTAAGTTTTTGAATTTTTCTTGAGCACGAATATGCTTTGTGGCTGTATATCCATCCATAACAGGCATTTGAATATCCATAAGTACAGCATCATACACCCTTGTCACTAACATATCCAAAGCTTCACGCCCGTTATGAGCAATATCTAAGGTATATCCTGCAGCTTGTAAAATTTCTTGTGCAACAAGTTGATTAATTTCATTATCTTCAACAAGAAGTAAATGATAGTGTGTATTTATGGTATCAGTACCTGGCAAACTTGATTGGTGAGTATGTTCTTGTATATCGTTGTCTTTGCATAAGGCAAAGATGCCGGTGCAAAAAAAAGTAGAGCCCTTACCAAACTCACTCTCAACCCATATGTTACCACGCATCATAGTAATAATACTACGTGAAATAACAAGCCCAAGGCCAGTTCCGCCATACTCTCTAGTAATGGATGAGTCTGCTTGTGCAAAGGCACAAAATAGACGATCTATTTGTTCTGGAGTAAGCCCTATACCTGTATCTCTAACGGCAAACTGGCATAAAACTTCATGAGCATCCCTAAGGGTACACTCAATTTCTAAAGAAACACTGCCTGAACGTGTAAACTTTATGGCATTACTCACTAAGTTAAACAATACTTGCTTTAATCGTAAAGCATCACCTTCTAATATAACATCAGCAAAAGCACCTGAAACCACATGCAAGTTAAGACCTTTTTGCGCACTTAAAGGTGCATACAGATCTTGTACTTCTTGGCAAAGTTCTTTTAATGTAAAGGGTTTTACTTCCATTTCAAGTTTGCCAGCTTCAATTTTTGAAAAATCAAGAATATCATTAATAATGCGCATGAGATTATTTGCTGAAAGCACACTCTTACTAATATAATTTTCTTGTATTTCAGTAAGTTCTGTTTGCTCAATAAGATGTAACAAACCCAAGATGCCATTCATGGGAGTGCGAATTTCATGACTCATATTTGCTAAAAATTCACTCTTGGCTAAGGTGCTCTTTTCAGCCAGTTCCTTTGCTTTACGCAAATCATGTTCATTGGCTTCAATTTCGCGTAATAAGGCATGGTGTTTTCGTAAATCTTTTAAATAGGTAATAAGTCCGCGTTTTCCAAGGTAGGAAGTTCGCATAACAAGGGCTTCAACAGGAATATCTTCACCTGTAATTACATGCCTTCCTACAACTTCTGCTTTAGCAACTCCTACGCTAAAACCTTTATCAATCAATTGCATTAATAAATCCTTGGTATGCACACCATTAGGTTGCCTTTCAGGCAAGGTGTCTTCAAACCCTTCTAAAAACGCCTCCTTCGTTTCAAAGCCAAAAATGTTAGCTCCTTCAAGATTTGTATAAATAAGATTAAAGTTTTCATCCCAAAAATGTACACACATGGGTAATGAATCAAGCATTAAGGTGTTTCGCAATTCTGCTTCTTGTACGAGCTCTTGTGTTTGTTTAAGTTCTTGCAAATTTTTCATATAGGCAACAACAACATCTTCGTTTTCAAGCTGTGAACGAACAAAGATTATTTCCATGGGAATAATCTCTCCCTCAAGGCTTTGATGTATCCACTCAATGCGTCTATACCCATCTTTAAATGCTTTATGAAGTTCTTCTAAGATGGCATCATATGAAAATCTACCATCGGGTTGAAATTCAGGAAAAATTCGCTCAACATTTTCTTGTAAGCATTGCTTAGTGGCCACCTTAAGGGTTTGCAATACCTCTCTATTACAATCAATAATCTGCGCATTTGTATTCCAAAATATAATACAAAGAGGTATATTTTCAATAAGAATATTATTACGCTCTTGCATAAAGCTGGCTTTTTTTTCCATAGCTTTAAATTCACGTAAATCTCGCGTATAGCCAAGCAGCATACTTTTACCTTTAAGTTCAATACGCACAACAGTTACTTCTACAGGCAACAACTCTCCGAATCGATCTATATGCATCCATTCAAACCTTGCATACCCTTCTGAAAAGGCAAGAGACATTTTTGCAACAAGTTTATCCTTAGTGCGTATGCCTTCAGGTTGAAATTCTGGAGATAATGTATGAAATGCATCAATATAATCTTGTTTATTATCAAAACCAAAAAGAGTAAAAGCTGTGCGATTACAATCAACAATATGAAAATCTTTATTTACAAGATTAGCTCCAAAGGGCATATGATCTAACATAGTAAGCAAAAAATCTCTTTGCGTATCGCTTTCTTGATGTAAGATTTCAGCCCCATGTATATCATAGACAAAGGCAGCAATAACGCCCTGCTCATTATATTTTATATGCAGCAGAGAAATTTTACTAAGAATATTTTGCCCACGCATATTTTGCCATGTCCATTCACATGATGCATAGCCTTGAGAAAAGGCTTTGTCTAATTCTGCATTAAAACGTTGAAGAGTACTTTCACCTTGATCTTGATTTGACGGAAAACACAGATACACACTTCTTCTGCAAAGATTTTTAGTTTTTATTCCCAAAAGCGTCAAAAAACTTTTGTTACAATCAAGAAGTTTTTTATCTGTATTCCAAATGGATATGGGCGTTACACTATTATAAATAATATCTGTGGCAGAGGTATCACTAGACAACCTGCCTTCTAAAACCACAGTTTTGCTCTCACATGGGCTTAATTGTAATACAAATATGGGGGTATTTTCGTAAGAAATAGAAGTAATAGAATACTTTGCATGTGCACTGCGATGCGTAGTTATCTGGTGATGCCAAGAAAATTGACTCACTCCATTTTCTAATGATTGCGCACATTGAGCAATTAACATGCTTATAAAGGACGTATATTCTGAATGCGCTGTATCTGTATTTTGTTGCCAAAGACGCAAGCAATCTTCAACATTTGTTACTCCAAAAAAACGTAAAAAAGCATGATTTGTATAGAGAATTTGCCCATTTTCATCAACACACCCTAAAAGACTGGGATTTTTCCCATAGAGACTACGTAAAAAATTCTGTATAGTTTGCTTAGTTGAGGATGTGTGCATGCCTGTAATATATCCTTACAGTTTGAGAAATATACAAGAAAAAATATATTTTTGTTACAGTATAAAAATACGTCTTCTTGTCCACAAGTCAATATAAAAATATAGTATTAAGATTCCTGCACAATTCATTGTGCGGAGTTTTTTGGAGCACTGATGCTAGCCATTGTGATCAAAAATCAAGAGTAAGCGCAATTCACTTGCACAGTTAAGCGATTGATTTTTGTGCCTTTTGTCCTGCACAAGTAAATTTTCAAACTTAAGGAAATTTATTACAAAAGCACAAAAATAAAATTGGAAAATAATTATGCAGGACTCTCGTATTAGTAAATACCATAAATATAAATCATACAGTAGTCGATGCTGAAAAACGCATTTCCATGCGTGTTTCAAAAAGGCACGTCGTATAACAAAAATCACCAGAAGTGAGCATGCCATGCCCTTGTTTCTGGTGATTTTTGTTATTCAATTTAGCTACAAAAAAACGTTATTTCAATGGGTTTATTTACTTTTCAGCGTTGAAAATTTTAGCCCATGAGTTTTTTCATAGCTATTATGTTGTTACTATTTTTTAGCTTCATGTTCCTTTTTTAGAACGTCTAAGCGTTCATACAATTCGCAGCCAAGATTCCAACTAGGTTGTGAAATATCTTGACCTTGAGCTTTTGCCTCAAGAGCTGCTTTAAGTTTTTCTGCTGTTACTGGTAATGTAGTTATGCGCACTCCTGTAGCATTGGCAATAGCATTAGTAATAGATACATGACCACTACTTTGGAAGCCTTCTGCACAACCAGTTGAACCATGAGGAGCTGTTTCGCGTGGGTTATCAAGAAAATATACATTGATATCGTCTGGAACATCACCGCAACGTGCAATGCCAGCTCCGCGTAATGTTCCGTGCTTTTGTGGGTCTGAATAGTCTTCACTCAATGCATACCCTACAGAGTGTGCATACCCACCCCAAGCCTGACCAAGCACAGCTTGATAGCTTCCAATATTACCAATATCTGCAGCTATATGTGCACTTTCAACGGTGGTTTTACCCGTTTGTATATCTACAGCTACCGTTGATAAAAATACCATATAATTTTGTGCAATATTTCCATAACCATGTCCGCTATTAGGATCAATATCAGTCCACTTTTCCATATGCGTACCACGATAACGTGTTGGAATATTTTCAGCTACCATTTCTGCATAGCTTCTAAAGCTGCCATCATCCTTACGCATGGCATCAAGCAATTGCTTAGCTGCATCAATAATGGCATTGCCCGCTGCATGGTGTGAGCGACTTCCAGAAGCAGAACCAGTGTCAGGGCATGTTGCAGAGTCATTGGAATGAAGGCGAATTTGCTCTGGTGTAATTTGCAGTGCGCGCAAAGCTGCATGCGTATGGACCAAAAGGCCAAGGTCAGCACCTTGTCCAACATCTGCCCAAGAATTATGTACAGTAATGCCATTATCTGCCCGTAATTCTAAATCGACTTCTGATTTGTCGGGAACCTTAGACACATGATACCCGCCAAGGGCTATGCCTACACCATATTTTACAGTGTCGGAACTTTTTTCCTTAGCTTCTAACAAGGCTTTATCATAATGAGGACGAATCATATCCATAAGCGCTTGCATGGAATAATCACGATATGGCACAGAAGTTGGGCTGAGTTCGCCAGCTTTTGCCAAATTTGTATAGCGGAAATCAAAAGGATCTATACCAAGTTTTTCTGCCATCATATCCACAAGGCCTTCACTAATAGTATACGTTTGTGGAGAACCAAAGGCACGATAGGCTGTTCCAAAATTGGTATTGGTAAAGGCAGTGCGCACAAGTCCACGAATGTTTGGAATACTATAGTAATAACCTAAAAAGCGTACAACCTTTGTAGTTAGAGGGCCGGCCATTTCACTGTATGCACCATGATCCAAACCAATCAAACAATCTAAGGCTGCTATTTTTCCTGAATCATCACAAGCAAGACGTGCATTGGCATGTATTGGTGAACGTTTGCCTGTCATGTGTTGATGCTCAGGGTAGCTAAGCTCCATAGACACAGGAGCATTGAGTGTAAGAGCACACACAGCTGCAAGTGCATAATTGGCAGGCGACATACTATACCCAAAGCTACCACCAGCAGGATTACCTATAATGCGAATATCTTGAGCATCAAGGCCAATGGCTTCAGCCATCTGACCGATAACACCAAAGATAAATTGTGTTTTACACTGGATAGCAACACCCTTTCCTTGAGGATATGCTTGTACAACATCTGGTTCAATGGGAAGGTGCGGTTGACGTGTTGTGCTAAAAGAAGCGCTTACAACGCTAGCTTCATTGGCAAACATACTTCTGGTATCATCACCTTTATATAGGGGTTGTTCCATATAGATGTTAGGAATATCAGCATGTACATTGTCGGCATTGCTAGCTGCAGCCTCGATAAAGTTTAACATTGGTGGCAATTGTTCATAATCTACTACTACTTGCTCAGCAGCAGCACGAGCCTGCTCTCTTGTGCTTGCAGCCACAACAGCAACCACATCACCATAACGAAAAACTTGATCATCACAAATTACTGGGCGCTCTTTACCGTGACACTTACTGTTTACAGTACCTTGCATAGCGATGAAACGATTGGTACCCTTAACATCCTTAGCTGTAATAACACGGCAAACACCAGGCATAGCAAGAGCTTTACTGTCATCTATACCACGAATACGAGCGCGATGTGTTTTAGCAAGAACAACAGCCAATTGCCATGAACCGTCAGGCATTTTTAAACCAATATCAGCGCCATAATCGCACGTACCTAACACACGAGTAAGACCTAAGGGTTTTTCAATTTTTGACCCATATACAGTTCCGTCCACAGGCATATCGACACGCAAATCATCCATGGTTTTTTCACCACGCATAACAGCAGCAGCGGCAATAACCGCATCCACAATAGGTTTATATCCGGTACAACGACACACATTATTATTTTTTGTAAACCATGCGCGCACTTCTTCTCTGCTAGGATTATCATTACTATACAACAGTGCCTTAGCAGAAAGGATGAACCCAGGAGAACAAAAGCCACATTGCACTGCTGCATAGACCAAGAAGGCTTTTTGTAATGGATGCGGATTTTCTGCTGTACCAAGTCCTTCAATGGTTTCTACCACGGAAAAATCTTCAATTTTAGACATAGGACGCAAACAAGCACGCACGAGTTTTTTGTCCAAAATTACACTACATGCACCGCAATGCCCAGATTTACAACCTGATTTTGTGCCCGTTAAACCCAATTGACGCAATACATGAGCAAGATTGTCCTTTGCTGCATTACAAAGAACTTCTCTCGTTACGCCATTAATTTGCAAAGTAACCCTTTTAAAATCCATTGTTCCTCCCATGACTACAAGCAATCATTCCTGCATATATTCACTGCCACAAAGCAAATAATATTCTACGCACGAAAATTCCTAAACAATAGTCATCATAAAATTACTAATTAATCAAACCAGAAAAACGCGTTACAGCACATTTTTCCAAAGGCACACGTATTCCAAATATCGCTTCGCAATCAACAGAAGTGAATTCTGGCGTATTTTACGCAGCGCAAAAATACCATACTTTTTCATGTATTAAAACTTGTACACATTTATTGTGTACAAGTGAGAGTGTTGACAAAGTCAACACGACCGATAAATCAAAAGTAGGCGCAATTTAT
>CAYJOQ010000046.1:0-15627 GCA_964371825.1 uncultured Desulfovibrionaceae bacterium | reverse complement strand
ATTTTTGTGCTTTTGCAATAAATTTCCTTAATTTTGAAAATTTACTTGTGCAGGATAAAAGGCTTAAAAATCAATCATTTAACTGCGCAAGTGAATTGCGCTTACTCTTGATTTTTGGTCGCAATGGCTAACGCCAGTGCTCCAAAAAACTCCGCACAATGAATTGTGCAGGAGTCTTATTGCACCTTTTTTTCACGTGTTGGCTAACAAAACTTTTTCTACCTAAAATACAATGAAAAAATCACCAGAAATAAGAGTATAGAATGCATATTTCTGGTGATTTTTGTCATACAAAGAAGTTGTTTTTCAGACTCGACTAGCTAGCTATTGCAAGCATCGCCTACGCTGGAACTACATTCCAGCTTGTCTTTCCCCAGAGAAGGCTTGCGACATCCTATAACTAAGAACTCTATGTTATGCCTCTAAAAACGCAGTATATGCTGCAACAGTAGCATCAATATCTGCACAAGAAGCTAACTCAAACGGGCTATGCATACCAAGCACAGCAGGACCAAAATCTATCACGTGCATACCATATGCTGCCAAAAATAAGGCCACAGTACCACCGCCGCCAAGGTCTACCTTACCGCATTCTGCCATTTGCCATGGTATTTTTTTCTCATTTAAAAGACCACGCATCCATCCCACAAACTCTGCATCGGCCTCGCTGGCGCCATATTTACCACGAGAACCTGTAAATTTTGAAAAACACGGACCAAAACCTAATTGCGCTGCGTTTTGTTTTTCATGCACTTCTTGCCAATCAGGATCTAACGCTGCTTGTACGTCTGCTGAAAGAGCTTTGCTTTGCATGAGGATATGCCCCAATTTAGCTTCTGGTTGCCAAGCTTCACGACAATCTTCAATGCAATACTGTAAAAAACGCGAGCTTGCACCTGTAGCACCGTCAGAACCAATTTCTTCTTTATCCCATAAGATTAATGCCGTTGTATGTTTGCATTTTTTTGCTTGTAAGAATGCTTCTAAAGCAGCAAAAACACAAATACGATCATCATGCCCATAGCCGCCCACAAGAGCTTTATCTAAGCCCACAAAGCGAGCCGGACCGGCGGGTACAGCTTGTAATTCAGCAGAGATAAAATCTTCTTCGGTAATGGCATATTTTTCAAAAAGGAGTTCCAATACATGGGCTTTAATAGGATTTTTAGCAGCATGAGTATCGCCCTTGCTCTCGGTATTTTTTTTATCTTGTTTCTCTATATTTGGGCTTGGGCTATGACCCAAGATAATATTTAATTTTTCTGCTTCAAATCCATCAGCAATGGTTTGTGTAACATGTTTTTGTGCCAAGTGAGGTAAAAGGTCAGCAATGGTGAATACAGCCTCATCCAAATCTTCTCCAAGCACCACATTGACGCTGCTGCCATCAGCACGCACTACAACTCCATGTAGGGCCAAGGGACGCGCAAGCCACTGATATTTACGAATGCCCCCATAATAATGGGTTTTAGCTTGCGCTACACCCACTTGCTCAATAAAGGGACGCTGTTTAAAATCCAATCGCGGTGTATCGGTATGCGCACTGATAAGGTGCATACCCGCTTCAAGAGGCAACGAACCACGCTTTGCCACAAAGAGTGCTTTTTGCCTAAAGGAACACACATAACTTTCTTTGTGCATACCTTGTGCATACCCTGCCTTGGCAAGTCGCTCTAGTACATAGGCGACAGTTTCTCTTTCTGTTTTGCAGTGGCTTAAAAATTCCACGTAACGTTTGGCAAGTTTCATAAGTTTTTTACGTTCATCAGCAGAGGCAGCATAACCTTCCCAGCATGATTTAGGTGCATATTGTAAAGATTTTTCATTTTTTTTCATAGCATATTCCTTCTATATATAGTTACTATAATATCATATAAACACATGTGCAAGGGCTTGTACCACAAGGTTCACTTCATCATCTTGCAAGGTTCGTGGGTCAAGACAAAAGCGATTATCTTCAAGGCGCCCTATCAGGGGCATATCTAGTTCTAACAATTTTTGTTTAAGTTTTGATGCAGAGATGTGTTTTGGTTGTATACACACAAGCCAGGTGGGAAGATCGCGTTCAGGAAATGACCCACCACCAACCCGAGAAACATTGGCTGCCAAGGAAAACGTAGCAAAATTGGCAAAAGATTCATTAAAAAGAGTACACATAGCTGTAGCTTTTTGTTCAAGTTCACTAGCAGAGGTGGTAATCATACGTAAGGTAGGTACATCTGTAATGGCTTTTTCTAAGTCTGTATATAAGCGTAACGTAGCTTCAAGAGCTGCCATGGTGCATTTATCGCAACGCAAAGCTCTATACAATGGATTGGTACGCATACGCTCAATATATTCTGCATGCCCAACAATGATACCAGCCTGTGGCCCTCCAAATACTTTATCTCCAGAACATGTTACCACATGCGCACCACTTTGCACTACGGCCTGTACCGTAGGTTCATCTGGTAAACCATAGGCATGTAAATCTACTAAGGAACCACTGCCAAGATCTTCAATAACAGGCAGGTTATGCTTTTTACCAAGAGTCACCAATTGTTCTAGGCTCACTTCAGAATGAAAACCCACTATACGATAATTGGAGGTATGCACACGCATAAGGGCCACAGTATTTTCATTAATAGCTCTTGTGTAATCATGCTCGTGCGTTCTGTTGGTAGCGCCTACTTCGCGTAAAATGGCTCCGCTACGTTCCATAACTTCCGGAATGCGGAAAGACCCACCAATTTCTACCAATTGTCCACGAGAAACAATAACTTCTCCACCCTTACACAAAGCATCAAGGGCTAAAAGCACAGCTGCTGCATTATTATTCACCACCATGGCAGCCTGAGCTCCAGTAATATGGCAAAGCAATTCTTCCACAAGACTCTGCCGAGAACCACGCCCCCCAGTGCCTAAATCTAATTCAAGATTGCTATAATGCGCAGCTGCTTCATAGGCCGCAAGAGCAGCAGCTTGTGCAAGCACCGAACGCCCCATATTAGTATGAATAACCACACCAGTAGCATTTAATGTACGTCGAAAACGAGGCATAGTGTATTTATATACATAGGGCAAAAGGCGTGGCCACAGGTTTTGCATGGCTAAAGCCTGAGCATTTTTTTCCTTACCTTGCTTAATATCGCTGCGTACAGCATTTAAAAATGCATCCACAGCCTTACGCAATAATGGGCGAGGAATATTTTGTAAGCTCTCTTCCTTTTCAAGGGCAATAAGGCACGCATCCATAGCAGGAAGAGCACGAAAAAGATTTTGCATATAACCTCTCTAATGCATAACGATTACAGTATATGTTTGTTAATCTCAAGAGCATGAGGAGCGACACAAGAAAAAAATTCACCAAGCAAATACAAAGAACCACACACAAGCACTGGATGTGACTCTTGCCCCTGCTCTTGTAACAGCCCTTGGGCAAGCCTTAGAGCTTCCACAATATTTTCTACTATAAAAACATCACCTTGCGAATCTGCAATATCAAGAGCCAATGTTTCACGCTCTATTTTATTCATGGCACGTTCTTTTTCTCGCTGCTTAGGAATAAATATGGGACAAGGTTTACAGCAATGTTTACGCAAAATGCGTATTTGTTCTGCCATGGCTTGCATATTTTTATCTGCAAAACACGAAAACACAATAGCTGCAGGGGCCTTTTGACAATTTGCCAGCGTAGCCACTGTCTTACAAAGACTTTGCAAGCCTGCCAGATTATGCGCCCCATCAACAATGCACCATCTTGGTAAGCCCTCTTTTTCAACTTCTATGTATTGGAAACGTCCGGGAATAAAGGCGTGCATAAGACCATGCTGTAGCTTTTCTTCACTATATGCAAAAGAAAATAGTTCACATAAACCAGCCCATGCAACACTAGCCAGGGTAGCATTTTCTGCTTGATGTGCCCCTTGAAGAGTCATGGCCTCTTGAATATTTTCTATATGTATACATTTTTCCTTAGATGCAAGCTGTAGCTTTGCTCCTCTTTCCTGAGCCACTGTTTCTAAAATATTCCACACAATATTTTTTTGGGGTGCAGAAAATACAGGCATGCCATGACGCATAGCATGGGCTTTATTCAATGCAATCTGTTCTATGCTTGAGCCAAGAATTTTTTCATGATCCATATCAATGGACGTTATGCACAACATATGCCGTACACATGCTGTTGTAGCATCACCTTGCCCTCCAAGACCGGCTTCTACAATGGCAATATCCACTTGATGTTCAGCAAACGCAAGCAAGGCCAGAACAGTTAAGAATTCAAAATGGGTCAATTGCGGTGCAGCAGCATGCACACGTGAGGCAAGAGTTGGCCACGCATGCTCCTGCAACATATGCCCATTAATACGTATGCGCTCAGCAGGAGAAACAAAATGCGGCGAGGTATAAAGACCTGTGCGTAAGCCGTGAGCTCGTGCTATGGATTCTAAAAAAGTTGCTGTAGAACCCTTGCCATTAGTTCCTACAACGTGCACGGTGGCAAAAGATGGTTCTGTGAGTTCTAAAGCTTGCAAAGCTTCCTCTACTCTTTCCAAGGTTAAATCCATGCGAAAAAGGCCAAGATTTTCTAAAAATTGTAGAGTATGTGTGTATGAGGCAAACATGTTGTGAGTATGACAGAATATATTATTTCAGTCGAGCACTAGAAAGGTGCCTTTATAGCAAAAAACATGCTTGACCACAAAAGCATAAAAGGATAAATGTATCTGCTCGCGCCCGTAGCTCAGTTGGACAGAGCAGGAGCCTTCTAAGCTCTTGGCCGAGGGTTCGAATCCTCCCGGGCGCGCCATAAATTTTAAGGGCTTACGATAAAAATCGTGAGTCCTTTTATTATTATAAAAACGTGTTTTAACCTTACTTCTCATCTGAGTATACATCCTATACTACACAAGCAATTGTAAGCATTTTTTTAAATAACTACAAAGCTTTACGTAAAGAGCATTTTGCGCGGCGTACAATAATTAGTTGATGCTGAACAACACATATTCATGTGTTGTTCAGCACCACCTAGTCATCATCCCCTACATTGGCTAATACCACTTAAGACTAAAACAGCAAGGTGCTTGCAAATCTTTGCCTGTACTGTTACGAATTATATAGCGTAAGGGAGTACATATATCTTAAAAATGCAATAACATTTAAGAGTGGAGGGGAAAACATGAATACTGAATCATTACGAGAAGAATTTAAAGCAGGCCAATCTTTTTGGCATTTTTTGGGCATGGGTGTCATTACTGGAGGATTCTATTTTGTTTATTGGCTTATAAGAAGTTTAGAAGTCATTAGTAAAAAATATCCTTCAATTGAGGCAGCACAAAAAAATAAACTGCAAAAAACTAGTACATTATTATGGGTTTTAGCAGCATTGTTTTTTTTGGCCATACCCGTAAACCAAGAATTAATGTATTCATCTATTATAGATCGTGAGTTTATATCTTCAGGCATTTATCTCATGCTTTCCTATGTTTTCCTCATTGCCTATATTATAGTTTATTATATGGCAATATTTAATTTCCGAAACTTTTTTGCCTTGGTTTTGAAAGAAAGAAAACAAGAGTATGATATACAAACACTATGGCTTGTTGTTTTTAGCGTTGGTTATTTATATTATGCTTTAGAACAAGCTGTACCTGCACAAAATTCCTCAACCAGTTCAACGAAGCAAGAGACAACGCACACTTCATAAGCCCCATCAACAAAAAAATACATTGTTAATAACAAAAAACATAAAAAGGGTTTACACAGAACATGTAAACCCTTTATGTTTTATTCAAAATAGTTACGTTAACCAATCAATGTTTAAGAAAACGTAAAAACGTATTGTTCATATGCGTTAAAGTATTGTTACGGTAAAATTTCTTTAGGAAAGATTATACTTTCATCGGTGAGTAAATTTTTACAGCGCACCTGTCTATTACCCAAAAATCTATCAAAAAGTTTATAATAATGTAGGGTTTTATGTATTCTGTATTCTACAATAATCTGGAATCTATATTTTATTTCGCCATATGTTGTAGAAACAACATAACTATCTATATATTCACAAAACTCTTTTGACCACCAAGATCTTTCATTATTGGACACAATAATTTTTTCATATTCAAAGGTTTTCTTGGTTATGTTTTCCATATGGTCGCGCTTTTTTGCCGTATTATCCTGATGCCATCTATAGCTAAATAAAACTTCTGGAAAATATTTCATTTTCGCACACTTGGCAATCTGCAACATAAGCCAGTAATCTTCAAGAGGTGCTTGAGGTGTAAATGCACCTATAACATCTAAAACAGATTTACGAAGCAAGTATCCATTGGAAACATAATTATTTTTCATAAGTGTTACATAGTTACCATACTGCTCACTGAGCAAATCAAGTTCAGGTCTATGCACCTTATAGATATCACAAACAGTTAAAAATACTGCCTCTTCTTTATTATACACAGCATTACAATCCGCATCCCAATAGATACGCGTGCCATGTTCATCAATAAGCTCATTATCACCAACACAAAGCCCGTATTCAGGGTTTTCTTCTAAAAAGGCTACCAATGTTTGTATGGCATGGGGCTTAGCTATATCATCAGATGCTAATAGGTATACATATTTGCCTTGCGTTTTTTGAATCAAGGTATTCATGGTGGTACACGTACCTTGATTTTTTTGAGTTTCAAATGCTACTCTAACAAAACGCTCTGTGGCAACTTGTTGTAATTCAAGTATTTTTTGCCATGTAGTATCAGGCGAGCCATCATCAAGAACAATAAGTTCGATATTGGCGTAACTTTGATTGATAACAGAGTGAATGGCCTCTTGCACATAGGATTCATGATTATATGCTGGAATAATTACTGAAACCAAAGGTTGAGAATCTTGCATTATGTACTCACTCTGTGATGTATCATTCAACACTACCACTATGCCCATGCATTGACAACAGCCACAACTTTTGCAACTTCGTCATCAGTAAGTACAGGGCTTATAGGTAAACTCACCACTTGTTCATGAATTTGTTCTGTAATGGGATAAGACATAGTATTCCACTCTGCATAGGCTTGTTGCTTATGCGGGGCAGTAGGATAATGAATAAGTGACTGTATGCCATTTTCTTCTAAATATTGCATAAAGGCGGCACGGTTTGCAACCCTAACCACAAATAAATGCCACACATGCGATTTAGCATCATACGTAAGGGGTAATGTTACTAAAGGATTTTGAATATTTTTACAATAAAAGTCAGCGATATCACGCCTTCTTGCATTGTCAGCATCAAGTCCCACAAGCTTAACGTCCAAAACAGCAGCTTGAATTTCATCTAGGCGAGAGTTAACACCCTTATATATATGTTCATATTTTACATGTGAACCATAATTAGCAAGAGCTTTAATTTTTGCATAAAGGTGTGCATCATTGGTCGTAATGGCACCGCCATCGCCAAGAGCGCCTAAGTTTTTTCCGGGATAAAAAGAAAATGCTGCCACATCTCCAAGATTGCCTACGCGTTTATCACCATAGTATGCACCATGAGCTTGGGCTGCATCTTCAATAATTTTTAATGAATATTTAGCCGCTAAGTCCCAAATTTTTTGCATTTGTACAGCTTGCCCATACAGATGCACCACCATAATAGCCTTGGTATTAGGCGTAATTTTCGCTTCAATTAAGTCTGGATCAATGCCATAGGTTGCAAGTTCTGGCTCTACTAGCACAGGCGTGCAAGAATTTTGTGAAATGGCTAATATACTTGCAATATAGGTATTTGCAGGAACAATGATTTCATCTCCTTGCCCAAAACCATACGCTTTTAAAATTAAATTTAAAGCATCTAATCCATTGGCCACACCAAGAGCATATGTGCTTCCACAAAAAGTGGCAAAATTATTACAAAATTCTTCATTGTGCTTACCATTAAGATACCACCCTGACTCAAGAACTTGATGTATCTTAGCATTAATTTGACTTCTATATTGTTCGTTAACCTTATGTAAATCTAAAAAGGAAATTGTCATCATAATCCCTTAATTTTTATGTATTTTACATTTTTTTAACAAGGAAGAAATTTTTTCTGTGAAAAAAAGTTCCATTGCAAGCTGTTTTAATAAATTACATACTCTGATTGACTTTTCTGAGGCTCTTTGCTGCACAGTTTTCATACAGCCACTTGAACAATGAACAGAACATTCATTAGGCACAGCGCCCATAGTAAGTGTATTAATCCCAGTATTTGCTCTATAGTCATTGGCCTTTGCATTATATATGGGAACACCAGAAATTTCTGCCAATTTCTTTATATTGTCATCCCATCTTCCATATTTTTCAATATATTCATTGGAGGCAGCTACAATATCCTTACGCAAATTTTCTTCTTGCAAATATTTTTTGCACAAGTCTCTAGCTTCATATGGCGAAACGAAGGAGGGAATATTTACATGACCGTGAGTAAAACTTTCTAAAAGAATAGCCTTGCTTGTAATTAAAAGTCCGTCTGAGGCCATAATATCAAACACTCGCCATGGAAATGCATAGCCATACGTTTGTGGATGAGAAATAGAAATGTTTATTTTTGAAGAGTTGTACACATCTTGATTATGTTGCAAAGAGAATTTAGGCTCTGTATCAAAAGCAAGCGCAAGTGAGATGTTAGCCCCTTTTACAGCGTCCCAATTCGCTCCATGAAGCTTTAATCCTAAGTCTAGCAAAGAAGTTAATACATATACTCTGGTATCAAAAATACCATATTCTTGCATGGGGGTAAGGATATTATCAATACCCAATTGCTTTAAAATTTTTTTATAATTAAGGTCATTTCCATTCCAAAATTTTTGTAAACCTTGATAAAGGGTTACCTTATCAAACGTAGTAAAAAAGTTATCAGGAAATGTTTCAGGGTATAAATGACCAAACTTACTGCCTATAAAAGAAATATTATGTATTTTTTCCTTTGTTTCACACTTAACGGATGTTGCCAAGTGAATAGAATGAATTCTGTTTGGTAAAAAGCCTAAGGATTTATACTCACAGTAATCTTCTTTTTCCCAGCCATCCCAACTTGTAATCATATAATATTTTTCTGCATAGGAACGTATCAAGTCTAAATTTTTGAAAAAATAAAGACCGTCTGCATCAAAAAGCAATACGGGACAATCAGTTACTTTAATAACATTTTCATTTATTTGGTTATTAAATGTAATAATGAGATCTGGAGCAAACTGACGTACCTTATGTATGAGTTTTTCATCATAGCTACTATCAGTACCGCAAGATTCAAGAGCTGTATTATATATTAAAACACTATTACCATTTTTTTCTAATTCTTTAACTAAGCCTTCGTAAAAGCAGTAGATATTTGAAAGATTATTGGCTATTATAGGTTGATATAACGAAATTAAAATACTAGCCATGAAAATCCTCTAATAATTGCATTAAAAAAGACAATGAAATAGACATAAGTACCGTGTATTACAGTATGTTTTATATTATTTTTTACCCTTCACAACTTCATGAGGGGCAACATCCTTAGTTACAATACTCCCTGCAGCAATAAGCGCATACTCACCAATAGTTATCCCTGGCAAAATGGTGGCATTGGCTCCTACAGAAGCACCTTTTTGAATAATCACAGGCTCACATTTCCAATCTTTAGCTCGTGACTTCGGATATTTATCATTGCAAAAGGTAACATTAGGGCCAATGAACACATCATCCTCAATGCGCATCATATCCCAAATCTGTACTCCGCACTTAATTGTTACATTATTGCCGATAATAACATCGTTTTCTATAAAACAGTGTGAACAGATATTGCAAAAATCACCAATTTGAGCTTGAGCCAACACAACACAAAATTGCCATATATTCGTGTTAGGCCCGATGTTTTTGCTTTGTACATCAGAAAGTGGATGTATCACAACTTAATTTCCTCAATATAAGTAGCATAGTCACGAATATAATCATCTTCGTTATAATGCTCAGAGGCTAAAACCATCACAACACAATCGTCGGAAAAGTTAGTAAATTCCCTCCAAATATTGTGCTTTAAGTACAAGCCTTGTGCTGGATCATCAAGAGTTATTGTTCTCTTTTTTGTACCATCATCTAAAATAAACTCACATGATCCCGAAACGCACACAACAACTTGCTCAAGCTTTCTATGCGAATGCCTTCCTCGGATGGAGTGTTTTGCGGTATCCCATATATAGTAAACTCTTTTAATATCAAAAGGAAAATCTTCATTTTTTTCTAAAGCTACGAGTTTACCATCATGGTCCCCACGTACTTTAAAATTTAAAAGCATATACATATTTTACACCACTAAACAGGTTACGGTAATTTTAAAATTCAAAATATCAAACACGTACTTATACAAAATACAAGAAACCTGAGCAACGAGCTTTTTTGGGTGCCCCTAAAAAGCCCTTTTCAAGTTTTTTTATGCTATGCGCACTACAGTTCCTTATGAAGAGAAGAAATATATCCTACTGCATACAAGTAATAACTTTTATCTTCAAAACAATTATTTACCCAAACGCGAAAAAATTTCTTTTTAACACATACATTGTCAAAAAACTCTTGCATGCCTTTTTTAACAACATTCACGCACGTTTAAAAAACATATTTACAGCATTACATTTTTTTGCTTCTAGTGCTCAGTATATTTTACAACAAAAATCTGAGTAACAAGTTACAACTTGTAGCAAAATAGAAAGAAATAATATCTATTTTTACGCTAATGGTCAAGCTGCGTGCTATTTTTAGCCGAGCAGAGAGCAGATAAAATATAAACTTCTATTATTTTAGTAGATTATTTTTCCGCATATGCTTTTTAAGCAACACTAAAACACGCTGCACCTAGTCTTCACATATCACCCTTTGGAGTAAGTTACACAAGCAATCAGACACATTTTCAAAGTATAGTGCAATTGTATCAATATATATGTATTTTCGCAAAAAGCACTGCCTCGCAGCACTCTTCTGCCATGCCTACAAAACATTTTTATTTTTTACATTACAGTGAGTTAACCACACTTAAAGAGAATTGATTATACAATATCAATCCCCAAGTCTTTCTGTATAATATGGGCAAGGCGCTTGCCAGATTCAACATAGTGTTCACGAATAACACTTTCAATACTCATGGCATTACGCATGCGTAAAGCTTGCAACACTCTTTCATGACGATCACAAAATTCTTGTGGAGTATATGCATGCAGCCAGTGACGGAATAATAAAAACTTAGAGATGCGCAAACATGAATGACGACAAATATTTTGTAGGGTAGGATTATTTACACGTTCAAAAATAACACTATGAAAATCAGTATCAAGAGAAGCAAGAATCTCCATACTCTGTCCTTGCAACACGCCTATATGCATTTGCTCTAAAATAGCTTGCATACGAGCAAGGTCTTCATCTGTAAAACCATACGCAAACTGCGCTGCTGCTGCGCCTTCTAGCACACCACCAATAAAGTAACTATTACGAATTTCTGCAAGAGTGATAGGAGTGATAAATTTTCCTCGTTGAGGCTTATTAACAACAAGGCCTTCTGCTACAAGCATATGTAAGGCTTCGCGAATAGGTGCCCTACTCACTCCAAGTTCCGTTGCAAGAGCCATTTCATTAACTCTATCCCCTGGACTAAGCCTGCCTGTGAGTAACATATTCTTTAAAACAGCAACAATTTTTTCACTATATGTTAATGCCTGTGCCATAAGTATTCATAACCAAAATATAGAAAATTAAAAAAAGAGGAGTCATACTCCTCCTAGAGTGTTGATAAAGTCAACGCTCTCGATAAATCAAGAGTAGGCGCAATTTATTTGCGCCGTTAAACGACTGATTTTCGTGCCTTTCCGCTTGGCAGCTTTGCTGACAATAGCGGCGCAAACGCCACAAAGTGGGGTTTGTCATCAATCTGAGAGGAGTCATACTCCACCGAAAAGAATGTTCTATTTCAACATAAATAGCAAGGTTTTAAATTGTGAGCACTGAAAAATATATTTCGTGAAAATATCATCAACAATGCGTATTTTTTGTTCGTTTTTTTGATAATGTTTCATTGTATTTTAGCTATAACATACATATTTTAATAACTTTATGTGTTGTTCACGTGCTGACTAACAAAATTTTTCTATAAGAAAAATTTTGCGTGCCCTAAAATGAGCCAGAACTTGCTTCTGGCGGCGCAAACACCACAAAGTGGGGTTTGTCATCAGTCTGTGCTGTTCAGCATCAATTAATTTAATGATTGACATTAGTAGTAAAGCTTTGCAAAAAATGCTAAGGAACATTCAGTAGCGTAACAGTATATGCTACAATACAAGCTAGCCTTTGATATGCTGCTACTCGCTTTATAAACTTACGAATAGCAAAAATCATAGCTGGCATGTGTATTTTTGCCATATAATGCTATTATTTTCAAACAATTACAGCAAGGAGACTTTCATGAAAGACGTAGTCAGCACAAGCAATGCCCCCGCCGCCATTGGCCCATATAGCCAAGCCATTCGTATGGGCAATACGCTTTATGCCTCAGGCCAAATTCCCGTGGACCCTGCCACTTCTAAAATTGTTGAGGGCGATGCCACAGCGCAAGCAACTCAGTGCTGCAAAAATGTACAAGCTGTAGTTGAAGCAGCAGGATATACACTTGAAGACGTAGTAAAAGTAACTGTGTTCATCACTGACATGGCTAATTTCCCCTTAGTAAACGAAGTATATAAGCAATATTTTACTGAACCCTACCCTGCCCGTTCTTGTGTTGCAGTTAAAATGCTTCCACTTGACGCCTTAGTTGAAATTGAAGTTCTTGCCGTAAAAAGCTAGATAATATAATATTTTTCTACATCCCCATGGAGTTTTTCCATGGGGATTTTTTGCAACAAACCATTTTCAATAAGGACCCCATATGAGCACCATGCCCCTTTGCCCCAAATGTCAATCTCCCTATGTGTATGAAGACGGTATCATGTTTATCTGCCCCGAATGTACACATGAATGGAACCAAAATGAAGAAAATACAGATGAAAGCACAATTGTACGCGATGCCAACGGAACCATTTTACAAAATGGCGACACAGTAACAGTCATCAAAGATCTAAAAGTAAAAGGCGCTTCTGCAGTTATTAAGGTAGGCACCAAGGTGAAAAATATCCATCTTGTAGATGGCGACCATGATATAGATTGTAAAATTCCCGGCATAGGTAAAATGGGCTTAAAATCCGAATTTGTACGTAAAATCTCAGAATAATAACAAAAAAAATGCACAATTTCTAGCATATTCAAATGCTACACACAACGGTAAAACACCATAATCAACAAAAATATATACCAAATGCATACAATGGTATGGGAAAATACCCCAAACTCATAAACCCATTGCATATTGCAAGCCTTGTACATAATGGGTATAGTGAGCCGCAAATCTAAAGGGGACTCACATGGACTATACTCGCGATTTCAAAAACCCCGAAGCGTGCTTACCGCTTTTGGAAAAACTTAAACGCATTTTAGACGGCAAAGAATTACGCTTTATGGAAGTTTGTGGTACACATACTGTGGCCATTTTTCATAGCGGCCTACGTGGCATACTGCCCAACAATATAGTACATCTTTCCGGCCCTGGCTGTCCTGTCTGTGTCACACATGACGCAGAAGTGGCCACATTTTTAAACCTTGCCGGACGAGATAACACCATCATAGCCACCTTCGGTGATCTCTTACGAGTTCCTGGCCCCGATGGTTCAAGCCTCAAACACGCCCAAGCTGCCGGTGCGCGAGTTGAAGTCATTTATTCCCCCATGGATGCCATACATTTGGCCCAAAAAAATCCCCATGACACAGTCATCTTTCTTGGTGTTGGCTTTGAAACAACAGCCCCTACCGTAGCAGCAACCATGCTCATGGCTCAACAACAAGGCATACAAAACCTTTGCGTACTTTGTTTTCACAAACTAGTTCCACCAGCCTTACAAACTCTTTTAGATGATGACAGCTGTCAAGTTGATGCCTTCTTATTACCAGGTCATGTATGCACCGTACTTGGTCTTGAGCCTTACAACTTCTTACAAAGCTATAAAACACCAGGTATCGTTGGCGGTTTTGAAAGCGCCGACATCTTACTAGCCTTGTGTATGATGGCAGAAGCCCTGCAAAACAATAATTTTGGAGTACAAAATGCATACCCTCGTGCCGTAGGCCTTGACGGCAACCCCCGCGCAAGGCAAGTCCTTGACCAAGTTTTTATTCCCTGTGACGCCCTTTGGCGCGGTATTGGTCAAATACCCAATAGCGGCCTTGCCATTGCCCCTGCCTTTGCCTCCATGGACGCCATGCAACGTTTGAATATCACAATGCCACAAGTACAAAAAATTCCCGGCTGCCGATGTGGAGATGTGCTCAAAGGTAGTATATCACCGCCACAATGCCCCCTCTTTGCCAAAGCATGCACCCCTGCAAACCCCATTGGTCCCTGCATGGTATCCACAGAAGGTTCATGCGCTGCCTACCATAAATATCGCCTGGAGGACTAATGAGCACACCACAAACTATTCTACTTGACTATGGCAGCGGCGGCAAAGCCTCTCAACGTCTCATCAGTCAACTATTTTTCAAGTATTTCTCCAATGAAACCCTTGAAAAAATGGATGATGCTGCCCTACTTCACGTCACAGGCCCCATTGCCATGAGCACAGACTCCTACACCGTAACCCCACTCTTCTTCCCAGGAGGAAGCATCGGAACCCTTGCAATACACGGAACCGTCAACGATGTCGCTATGCTAGGAGCAAAACCTCTTTATTTAAGTTGCGCCTTCATTATCGAAGAAGGACTCCCCATGCTCGACCTTGAAAATATCGTCAAAGACATGGCACACGCCGCAAAAGAAGCTCAAGTACATATCGTCACAGGCGACACTAAGGTTGTTCCTCGAGGCATGTGCGACAAAATATTCATCAATACCACTGGTATAGGACAAATTTTAACAGAAACACCTGCATCTGGGCATAATGCCAAGGCAGGCGATGTCATCCTTGTAAGTGGTTCCATGGGCAATCATGGACTCACCATCATGGCACAACGCGAAAACCTCTCCTTCATCAGCGATGTGTGCTCTGACTCAGCCAGCCTACATCAAATGATTGACAGCATATTACAAAATGTAAGTCATCCAAGCACTGTTCACGTACTTCGTGACCCCACTCGCGGTGGTCTTGCCACCACCCTTAACGAAATTGCCACCCAATCAAATGTGTGCATGCTCGTTAACGAATCACACATCCCCATCGATGAAAGCGTACGTAACGGCTGCGCCTTCCTAGGTCTTGATCCACTCTATCTTGCCAATGAAGGAAAACTCATCTGCATAGTCCCCGAAAGCGAAGCGCATAATGCCCTTCAAGCCATGCAAGCCCACCCCAAAGGCCATGACGCTGCCATCATCGGTAAGGTTCTTCATCCCGAAGAAGGCAAAACCCGCAAAGGACAAGTGCTCTTACAAACTGATATCGGTGGAAAACGTCTACTATCCATGCTTGAAGGTGATCAATTGCCCAGGATTTGTTAGGTTTTTTGATTTTTGCGCTTATTTTTTGTGGGGGGCGGAAAACTTTTGCTAACGCCCAAAAGATTTTC
>CAYJOQ010000045.1:0-15650 GCA_964371825.1 uncultured Desulfovibrionaceae bacterium | reverse complement strand
CTGCTGTCAACGCTCCATAAGACTCCGCACAATGAATTGTGCAGGAGTCTTTACATTGGAACACTTCCTGCATGCTCCTTGTGAGGAAACTTCCCCCAAGGAGAACCGTCATGAAACTGACTACACGTATTTTTACTCATATATTACCCTTAGTCCCCCATACTTTACTTTTATGCGCTGTAGCACTTTTGAGTGTTACTACACCTGCGCAAGCTGTGAGAATTAAAGACATTGCGACCTTTTCTGGTGTTCGAGATAATCAGCTTATTGGGTATGGACTTGTGGTTGGTCTTGGAGGAACGGGAGATAAAACCAATACGGTTTTTACGCAATCTTCCATTGCCAATATGATGGATCGTATGGGTATTGGCGTGGATGCATCTCAGCTTAAAGTCAAAAATGTGGCGTCAGTTATGGTAACAGCGCGTATGCCTGTTTCTGCAAAACCTGGTTCACGACTTGATGTAACTATTTCATCGGTGGGTGATGCCACATCATTATTAGGCGGCGTTTTACTGCAAACAGCCCTTAAAGGCGTTGATGGTAAGACGTATATGATTGCTCAGGGCTCGCTTACAGTGGGTGGTTTTTCTGTTGATGGTGCTGCGGCACGGGCACAGAAAAATGTCACTACTGTTGGATTTATTCCTGGTGGCGGTATTGTTGAACGTGGTATTCCTTTTGAATTTAATGATCAAAATAGTCTTACATTAAATATGCGCACAGCAGACTTTAGCACTAGCCAAAAAATTTCTGAGCGCCTTAATACAGTGATGGGTGGTCCTTTTACCAAGGCTACTGACGCATCTACGGTGCAAATTACTATTCCTCCGCAGTTTAAAAACAACTTAGTGCCGCTTATGGCTTCACTAGAAAATATCGAAATCACCCCTGATGCACCTGCCAAGGTAGTTGTTGATGAAAAAACCGGTACTGTGGTTTTAGGGCGTAATGTACGCATTTCGCAAGCGGCAGTAGCTCACGGCAATTTGCAAATTACTGTGCAAGAAACGGAACAAGTGTCTCAACCTGGCCCATTTTCTCAAGGGCAAACTGTGGTTACTCCTGAAACAAATATTAATGTACGTGAAGAAAATAGACGTCTTATGATGGTTGAAGGTGCTACCTTGCAAGAACTTGTTGATGGTCTAAACGCCATTGGGGCAACGCCCCGTGACCTTATTTCCATATTGCGTACATTACAAGTTTCTGGCGCTTTATATGCGGAATTGGAGGTAATTTAATATGTCAATTTCTAGCGCAAATATGATGCAATTGCACGGCCAAACACAAGCGCAAATGCAAAGCCAAGATATTACTTTAAAGCAAAAGCAAGTGGGTAATCTTGGAAAGAGCAATCTTAGCGATGTAGAAAAAGAAAAAAAATTGCGTGAAGCTTGCGAAGGTTTTGAATCTGTATTTATTCAAAAAATGTGGCAACAAATGCGCGCAACTCTTCCACAAGAAAACCCTCTTGTGGGTCGTGAAGAAAAGTTTTGGCAAGGTATGTATGACCAAGAATTGTCAAAGCATATGGCATCATCGGGCGGCATTGGCCTTGCTGATATGATGTATGAGCAACTTTCACAAAATCTCCTTTCTGCAAGCAGAACCACAGCCACTGCCATAGGCGAAAAGCAAGGTTTTTCAGCACTTGCTGCACCGCTTATTCCTAGCGGCACTCAAAGTGCTCAAAAAGAAACAGAGGCAAATACTGTGGCCCTTAAGACTACAGATCAAGCACAAGTGGCAGCTAAGGCTAAGAAGACAGCAGATGAGCATAAAGCAGAGCCTGAAAACACAGCCCACAATAATGGCAATACCGTAGCGCAATTTCTTGCCACCTTACAGGCAAAGCAAGCGCAATATGCAAAACCTGCCACAGAAGAAGACTCCATAGCAACCGCTAAGACCGGGCTTGAAAGAGCTCAGCAAGCAAAGCATGTAGCCCAAAGCCCTGCACCTTCACACGGCATTTTGCCGCCTAAGGGTCCTTATGACGGAACACAAGTGCTACAGGCTCAAATGGGCAACGAAGATGCGCAAACAGTAAGAACCACATATACTACCAACATTCCTGGACGCACCATAAGCCCCCAAGAATTGGCCGAGTTAGCTCAAGAAAAAATGAAGAAAAATCAAGAATTTATGCAGCCAGCTTCGGCATCTTCCATGCAGCCCATGGGGCCCATTACTTTTGCAACACAGCAGAACATAGCACCTGTTACACAAGTGGCACAAGCCCCCCAAGCGCCACAGGCAACAGTAGCTACACCTGTAGCTCCGCTGGTAGCAAATACTTTAGAAAATCCAGGGGCCGCATCCCCCTTAGCACCGCTAACGCCTGTGAATCCTATGGCTCCAGTAAGCCCTATGGCACCTTCGTTACCCATAATGCCTGTAACTCCAGTGGCCGGCATGACGCCTGCACCACAAATACAACCCGTAATACAAGGCTCTCAGTCGTCGCAAACAGCACCTGCCGAAACAACAGCATCATCTAAAAAAGGCGGACAAAGCACCTTGCTCGCTCCTGTGGGCTCACTTAAAAGCGTAGCTCCCATAAACCCAGTGGCAAACAATACACAGGCTGCTTTCACCCCTCATATTGCAGCTGGTGCGCAAGCTGAAGGCATACAAAAGCCACGTATATTTACGGATCTTTACGAACCCATTGACACAAGTTCATAAGCTTTACAGCAAATGTTTATTAGCCCCGCCACAAGCGGGGCAATAAAAAATATGCCTTAACAGCCAAAGAAAAACACGCTTTTGGCAAATACGAAAGTAAGTATAGTAACTTTTCTTTATGCGATAAACTCCAAAAAGTTCTTGCCGATTCTTTATCTACCCCTGTACACAGAGACTTGCGCGCTTGTTGCCCCCTTCCCTGTCGCCAAAAATCTACGGCCTCTTGAAATTGTGCCCTTCTTTGCAAAGCATACACCACATGAGAGTAATGGCTTATAAAATCTGGGTATAGAGCAGAAAATTTTTGTACAATATATCGAGTTTCTGCCGCAATTTTAGACCATTGCGTAAAGGTAGCATTATATTTATGTATGCGACGACGAGTAAGGACATGATCAATATAGTCACATGGAAACATTCTTGCTATTCGATAAAAAAGCTCTGCTTCTTCACAAAGATGCAAACGAATATCAAAGTAAGCACGTACATTATTTTCTTGTGAATCACTAGCATCAGCATCTAAGGCATCAAGAGCACTTTGCCTAAGCATTACCGAAGAAAGACTCATCCATTGGCGTAGCATAAGGTCCGCAAAAACATTACCACGTTGTGGCTTTGCTGCTGCAAACACACGCCCCAAAGTCAAGGTATCGCAAAAATTTTCGGTGTCTGTGCATAAGAGCGCTACATGAGGATTTTCCTCCATCTTCTGCACTTGCAACATAAGTTTTTGTGGCAACCAAATATCATCACAATCTAAAAAGGCAATGTATTTTCCTCGTGCTAAGGCAAGAGCTTCATTTCGGGCAGCACCAAGAGTCTGCAATGACTCACTATAATGATATTGCAAAGGCAGGCCGGAATGCACAAAGTCTTTAGCTATTTGCGCACTTGCGTCAGTGGAAGCGTTATCCCAAAAAATTATTTCATACCACGTGTAGTGCTGCGCTTTGACGCTTTCTAGGGTTTCACCTAAGGTTGCAGCGCAATTATGGCAATTGATAATAATAGAAACAAGAGGAGGTTGCGCGTAGGCAGTAATTGAATTGCGCATTACAATAGCCCCTTACGGTTATGAGGCAAGAGTATAGACCCCAAAAAGGCCTTTTTACACGCGCATATCAATGCCCGTACCCCATGGGGCAAGGCTGGTTGTAGATACAAATGCCATTTGCTGTGTCCTATACGCAGCATGCACCTTGGCGGTTTGCGCTTCTGCAGGCTCTGTGCTGCTTAAGGCATACCCTTGTACCTTAGTGGCTTGGCTTCGCTGTAAAGCAATGGTGGTATCTACAAAGGCAGAGCTACTCGCATTAAAAGACCCATTTCCGGCAAGATATAATTGTGCCCCAAAATGTAAGGTTGATGCAGAGTGTACCTGCGCAGTAGCTTCAGCATTAGCAATAAGGCCATCACTTTGTCTGGCTTTTTCTTGATTTTCATGTGCATCACTCTTATCAAGCACATCTTTTAAGGAAGATTCAAGAACGCTTTTATCAGCAAGATCATGCCCTTGACCATTTTCATCACGCTCTTGCTCTTGATTATCAGTCTGTGCCTCAGCTTCCATGGCAGTAGCAGCTGCAGCCACACTTTGATCTTGCGCAGAAGGAGATGCCGGCGCCAATGCCGCGCTACGCACAGCTCGAGCTTTTTCTAGGGTAGCTTGCGGATCACCGGGTATGGGACTTGTATCTATAGAAACAGAACCACCCGTAGCATATTGCTTATTATCCGGCCCCTTTGTGTAGGTATATTGAATACCACCGCGCACATGCCCTGCCCCAGCAGACACGTGGGCTTGCTCATGACTACGTACTTCTTGGTCTCGCTGTTGTAACTCGCGAACTTGCTGTTGTGCTTCGGGGCTTAATGTTACGCTGTCATTGATCGTATTTTGCAAGCTTTGCGCAAAGGATTGACCAGAGCCTTTTGCAGGCGCATCTTTAGATCCATTTTCTTGCTTTTGCCCTTTTCCCCCTTCAAGTCCAGAGGTAGCAGAGCTTTGCTCAACGGGTACAAAGGGCGCAAAGTTAGGCGTGCTTTCTACACGACTATACCCTTGCCCATAATATTGCATAACTCCTTCAATCGTCATATCAATATCCTATACCGTTTTCACTTGCACAATACATTTTTATATACAACCTAAAAGGCACATAAAAAGCTACACCTTTCTTGTACATAAGACACGATGTGTGTCCTGTCAAATATAAGAACCCTGTTCAGTGACTTTTTAAATACAATTTTATACTTGGCCTCCACCTAAAAAGCTGCTGAAAAACGCATTTCCATGCGTGCTTCAGAAAGGCACGCTCACTCCAAATGCCGATTTGCGGCCGCCAGAAGCACGTTCTGGCTTATTTTACGTGGCGCAAAATTTTTCCGCAAAAAAATTTATCGCACCCCATTTTCAAAAGCATAAAGCCTCTGCATATTTCTATGCAGAGGCTTTATGCTTTTGAAATAAAGAACTTATAATCTCTTTTTAGCTCTATCTTGTATATTTTTAAGCTTTCTTAGAGTGTCTTTAACATGTTTTTTAGAATCTTTTTTAGCTTCATTCTCTGCAGATAGTGCATCAGATGTTGGCGCAGCCTCGTGAATAGGGGCTTGTTGTTCAGGCTCAGCCACAAAAGACTCTTGCTCCTGCGCACGTTCTTCTTTTGGAATACTGTTCAACAACATCTGCGCAGGCATATTCTCATCAGCTTGCGGTATTTGTAAACCAAGGCGCGCCTCATGATTAATAAGGATGGGGCCTGTAAGATTTAAACGTGTTTCTTCTGGTTTTCCATTGGGAATAGTCACGGTCACAAGCACAGCTGTTTGTTTTACATCATGAATACGTAAAAGCTTTTGCTCAGCATCGCCAACGCGCATGGTGAAATCTTGCATAAAGCTAAAAGGGTCAGCCACCAATAGCCCAACATCGGCCTTGTCTACACTTTGTAGTACCAATAAGGGGGCATCTGGGCGAATTTGCAAAAGCACAAATTCATGCAAACCCTCAAAACCCGCTAAGCCACGAGGAAAATAAATAATTCTATCTTGATCTATTCTCCTTTCACCTAAGCGAGTGAGAATAGTTACTTCTTTTGTTCTTGCCATAAGCGTGCTACCAACATGAGGTCTTCGTTACGAGTTTCTAAAGCACAACGATTTTCTTCCATTACGCGATTATAGACTTCTTCTCTATACACAGTAATATCGTCAGGCACTTCAATACCTAACTTAACCTGCTTTCCTTGCTGGCCAAGAACGGTAATGCGTATATTTTCCCCTACATACAAACTTTCGCCGGGGCGGCGAGTAAGAATCAACATGGCATAACCCGCTTTTTTTGGGCTGTAAATGACACAAGGCTACATCAAGCATCCATGCTTTTAGGTCGCCAAGTATCGAGCATTATACATATTTAGTCAAGTTAAGTTGCATAATCATAGAAGAAGTTTGTAAAACAGTTGAATATGCTAACTCATGTTTTGCCAAATTATTCAGCAATGTTGTTAAATCAATATCTTCTGTGTAACTTAATCGCTCCTGCTGCTCAATTTTTTCAAAGTCCAATGTCTCTTCAGCAAGGTCTAAACGATTGGTTAAACCACCAATACGTGTATGTTCAGTTTCCACATGTTCGTGAGCGGCGGTTATAGTTTCAAGAGCGCGACCTATGCCGTCGCTATCGTTAAATTCACAACAAGCTATAAGTTCTCCAACCGCATCAAAAAGATTTGGGCCTTCTACGGTTTTCCCATTATACATGCCACCAAAAATATCCTTACCCACTTGGTTTACTGGCACATATGTATTTGCCATAATTTCATAACCAAGGTCTGCACGCTCTGGATGAATAATCATTTGCGTGCCAGCAGTCATGGTTGTTGGCCCGCCCGCTGCAGTTGATATTTCCATACTTCCACCAGGCACGCTAAGACGCACAGTACCAAGACCGGAAATAGGATCAACAACATTTTGGCTAGTGGCTTTTATCCATGTATTTCCATTATCGGTACTGTATGAATACTGTACTATGGCACCATCTACGGTAAGGTCTGTATTTTCGTCCATACGAACCATGGTATTTTGTGTAAAGGCTCCTTCAGCATCAAGCAACATGCCCGAAGAACCAGACAAAGTATCCACACGTCGTGGCTGCATATCAATGGTCATACCGGTAAGATCTGTACTTACGGCGTTGGTTGCATCAATTTCTATACGCTGTTCTACATTATTGGCGTCAGTAAAGGGTAGTTGAATGGTGCCTGTTGCCGGATCTGAAACCTGCGCAGTTCCTGCAACCCATGTAAGCCCCCCGTCAGTACTCGTGCTGTATTGTATAATGCTGCCGGCAGTAGCCACATCTGCAGCACCGTCTATGCGCAAGAGCGTGTTATCCGGCAATTGACCGGTAATACTTGTTTGTAGGCCTGCAGGGCCGTTTTCTATGGCACCATAAGCATTATTGTTATTATCATCACCTTGATACACGCCTGTAGGATGCACATAGAGCATGGTTCCATCAGCAGAGTCAACTACATCTGGATTAGTGGCGCCAATAACACTTGTGCCGGGGCGCATATTTAATGTCACACCGTCCATATTAATACTGGAGTCGCTAGGGTTTAATGTTCCATCATGCCAAGTATCGCCGCCATCGTTACTCCATGTATAATTGATAACATCTGTACCCACATCACCAGTGGTTAAAAAACGCACAGCAGTACTACTTTGCCCAGTAGAAGGGGCTCCTGTAACTGAAGTACCGTCAATATCAAAATTAGCATCGGTAGTATTAACTGTAAGCCCTTGCTCAAAAGCAGTATCGGTATATTCATGCCCGCCAAAGATGCTATTATTTTCAAATTCAACATTAGAAAGATTGAGCAATTGGCCAAAAAGTTCATCTAATTGATAAGCAATTTGTTGTCTATTTTCAGGAGACATGGTGCTTGTAGCCGCTTGCTCAGCAAGGGTTTTAATGCTTGCAATGGTGGTACTTACTTCTTGCAAAGTGCCATCTGTCATTTCAAGCCAGCCACGAGCAGTGTCTATATTCCGCTGGTATTGTTCTGTGCTTGCAATATCAACACGAGTGTTTAATACAAGGGCCGCACCTGCAGGATCATCAGAGGGCTTGTTTATCTTTTTTTGCGTACCGCCTTGGATGTTAGATTCCATATAGTCAGCCAAGGTAGATTGCATTTGCGACAAAGCATTGCCATAAATCATGCTATTAGTAACGCGCATGTCGCCTCCTTATTGCTTAAGACCAAGCAAGGTTTGTAGCATTTGATCTGCTGTGGTTATAAGCTTGGCTGCTGCCGTATAGGCATGTTGAAACTGTATAAGGTTAGCCATTTCTTCATCAAGGCTTACACCCGATATTTGTTGCTGTTGCACAGAAAGGTCATAGGCAAGAGCGGTATTATATTCTGCATTGGTTTCAGCCGTACGTGTAGCTGCACCAACTTTTGACACTAAGGTGCTGTAATATTCAGAAATACTTTGATTGCCCACATTACGCCAAGGAGTAGTAATGGACACCTCATCAGTAAGCAGGCTACCTATATCATTGGCTGCGCGCGCATTATCACCAGGGTTCGCGGCATTGCTACCGTCAATATATCCGGCTGCGATACGATTTAGGTCTGTATGTAATTCCATATTTACTGATAAATCACTGGCACTTGTGCCTGTAAAAAAGCTATTAACACCAAGTGATGCCATTAGCCCAGTTGAATCAGATCCCATAGAAAACGTATAACTTTGATCTGTGCTTGTAAGCTGTAATTTTTTATCTACAATTTCAGCCCTTACATAGGTACCATGAGTATTATTTATGGCTGCGGCAACATCTTCTAGAGTGTGTACCGAAGGGTCAAAATCTGCTACGCCGGGAGTTACAGTACTAAAGTCTATGGAACCGCCTTCTAAATAGGTATCAGTTTCTGCATCATAAAAATTCATTTGGAAGTTACCAGTGGTCAAACGATCATAAAATTGCAAACCACTTTGCGCTGTTCCAAGAGGGATAACAGAATCTTCTACCGACTCTGTGCCATAAAATGAATTTACATGGTCAAGGCCAGAACCTTGGCTGTGTAACTTATTCACTTCCCAAATAAGCGTTTTGGCAACGGCATCAAGTTCATCTTCATACGTGCCCACATGCTCATCACGCACGGCAAAATGTGCAGCTAACGTTCCACCAGCAACTCGATTTTGATTTTCTGTACTATCAAGATAGGTTTGGGGAGTAATATTTTCTGGTCCCTTAGTGGGCTCTATGTAATAGAGTGCATTTTTGGGCACAATAACAAAACGATCTTCAGCGGTAAAATTATCCAATTCGCTAAAGGAAATTTTTAAATCATGGGCTTGAACCGGATCCACAGCACCATCACCGTTTGCATCTGTGACTTCAAAATGCTTTTCTGTGCCATCAGTATTGCGCAGCCATGTTTGACCACCATCAAGAGAAACACGGTAGGTAGGAGGCGGTACATCACCAACACTGCCTCCTGAGAGCATTTCAACGGTATATTCGTGCGAACCTTCACCATCAAAAATTATATCACCTGTATAGGTAGAGTCTGCAATTTTATTACTTTCTGAGCGCGGGCCTAAAAATTCTAAAGAAAAAGTTTCTTGCCCTTGCACTAAGGGTTGACCTGAAGCAAGACGCACGGTGGTATTATTACCATCGCCATACTGCACAGTAATGTCTATAATTTCAGCAAGTTCACGAATGGCTGTGTCGCGTTTATCCAACAAATCATTAGGGTTGCTTACATTTTCAATAGTGCTCTTAGTAATTTGCTGATTTAATTCTGCAATAGACTCAATAAGCTCATTAGCCCTATCTACATCAACTTGAATGGCAAGGTCTGCTTGTTCGCGAATTTGTTGCAAATCTTCAGCCGATTGACGCATAAGAAGACTTAAATCATCTGAACGTGAAAGCAAATCTTGCCGTGTGGCCGGATCATCAGGACGCAGAGCAAGGTCTTGCCATGCTTGAAAAAAAGATGCCAACGAATCACTAATACCCGTGCGGTTTGATTCATTAAAAATACTTTCCACCGATGTCATGGTGGTGTGCTGTTGTTGCCAACGCGAAGCAATGGAAGATTTGTCTAAAAAAGATACTTCCACAAATTGGTCAAAGCGGCGCAAAACCTGCACAGCATCCACACCTTGCGGCATGGCACCAGGATTTGTTGTTAACGCATAGGCATCTTCAAGCTGCACATATTGCCGCGAATACCCAGGGGTATCTACATTGGCAATATTATTACCGGTAACGTTAATATTGCTCTGCTGAGCTCGTAGGGCAGACTCCCCAATATTAAAGAGATTATTTATAGACATTATAGCCTCCCGGAAATAATGGCCGCTTGTGGCCTTTGCGTGGCATAGCGTTTTAAGGCTCCGCGTCTTCCATAAGTACTGCTATCCTGAGGTACTATTTGAGAATGCAGCTCATTCATTATGCGCTGGCTTTGATCAAGCAATGCAAGAGAAAGTTGCGCATTGCGCGAAGCTTTTCGGGCAGATTGTTGCTCGCCATTATCAATAGCTTTATAATATTCCATTAACAGCTGCCCTTGTTCGGCCGGTAATAGTTCCACATAGTGACGAACCTTACCACCATCAAGCATGGCAATAACTTCTACTTTTTCTTTGGCAAGCTGTCTGACAAGTTCTTGAATGGCAAATTCTAATGCTACAACGGCTTGTGTATCACGCTGGCGCAGCAAGTCATATTCTTCTTCCAAAAGGTCCACAAGCAAGGCTATGGCTTGTTTTTGGCGGTAAAGTGCGTCGTGTATGCGTTGGTACATAGAATTTCCCCTTAGTATATTTTTAGGCAAAAGCTGCCTTATGAGATACTTTGCTAAGGGAAAATGCAAAATGTATGCCGTCAAAAAATCGGCTACATAATGTAAAGCTTTATTGTATGGCAAAAATCCTTTGTATCCACAATAAAAGATACAAAGGATTTTTTTATCGACATGACAGTTTTGAAAACTGTCATAAGTCTGATGACAAACCCCACTTGGTGGCGTTTGCGCCGCTATTGCCTGCATAGCTGCCAAGCGGAAAGGCAAGAAAATCAATCGTTTAACGACGAAGCAAAGCTCCGCCTACTCTTGATTTATTTTACGTTTTTCTCAATCCATGCATTTGCTATTTTGGCGATTTCTAAACTATTTTTTTCATACATCATCATATGCCCATTGCCTTTTTGTCCTACCTTTGCCAATTCTACAAAGTCATTCTTGACGCCTGCTTGTGTTAAATACCGCGAGGTCCACGCATCGTAAGGAGCATGATAAGAGGCTTCTGCGGTGATAATAAGAATGGGAATATGTATCAAATTTACCAATTGTCTGGCAGGCTCTTTTTGTAAATAGCCGCTAAGTTCTCCTTCTTGACGTGGCTTATGCAGTTCAAATTGCAACTCATTGCTGTCTTTTATTGCAGGAGCATACGTAAGGGGTTGATGGGCAAGACCCCAAGCGCCTCCTGCTCCGGCTGCTGTTTTAGCCCCTTCACGCTTTAAAGGAGGGCCAGAAGGCTCAAGGGCCACTATACCCTTTACAAGCTTTGGGCGTCCGTCGGCAATAAGCCAGCCCATGGGGCCTGCTTGGGAGTGAGTGACAAGAATGGCAGGGCCAATTTTGTCAAGAAGAGCTCTGCCAGCATCACGCGTATAGGCTTGAGATGTAGGAGTGCTAGCCATGGATGAAATATGACGAGCAAAAAGTTGATCAAAAGTAGCATCACCACGCTGACCGCTGCCGGGCCATTGGGTATGTTTGGCTGCTTGAGGCCAATCGTTGCGAATTTTTCCCTTGGCTGTAGCCGTAAGGTTAGCTTCAGCTGCTTCTGGTGAAGGATGTATGAGTTTGCCGTCAAGTTCTGGAATATACCCAGATCGACCACGCCCCGGCTGATCCACCACATATACCACATACCCATGCTCTACAAAATAATGCATCCAACTCTTACCGCCTTCAGCAGTACTCATCCAATTGGCGCCAGTATTGTTTAGGCCGTGTATTAACACAAGAGGATAGGGTTTCGTTATATCTTTTGGCACATACACTTCTACATACATATGTTTATGCAGTGCATGCCTTTTTCCCTCAGCAACTGGAGCATATTCACCACCTACATAGAAAAAACCGTGGGCAGCAAATGAACTTAAATCTTGTACAGTAACAGGAATTACGGGTTTTTTAATCTCAGACGCAATAATTGTTTGGGGAATTAGGGCAGATATCAATACCAATGCCAGAATCATGAATTTTGTAATGTTCATACATGCCTCATACACTACTTAGAAGTTTAAGATTTTACTCAGCTAGAGTTACGTGCACTATCTTGTGCAAAAAATCACGTAACATTCTGTATATTTTTTTACTGTCTTACTAAAGACAGTTTGCAAAATTATTTTATTAGAGAAGAGTTTATTATAATGTTTTTTATTATATGATTTTGCTTGAAAATCACATCTCCACACACGCTCGCAAGGCACATTTGTTTCGTATATCGCTTTACTGTGGTTAGAGGTGAACATTGGTGTATTTTACGACATGAGTATTTTTTCCATAAGAAAAATTTCATCAGTTGCCCACCTCACCATTGCCAATTTGATAAAATGTCACTACCTATGGAGCATGAAAAAAAATAGCATACATATAGAAGGCGCAAGACAACATAATTTGAAAAATCTTCACTTAGATATTCCTCGTGATGAACTTGTGGTTATTTGCGGTCCTTCCGGTTCTGGTAAATCAACGCTGGCTTTTGATATAGTTTATGCCGAAGGTCAGCGCCGCTATGTGGAATCACTTTCAGCCTATGCGCGTCAGTTTTTACCGCAAATGAACAAACCTGCTGTGGATAAAATAGAAGGGCTCTCTCCTGCCATTTCCCTAGAGCAACAATCAACGGCACGTAATCCGCGCTCAACAGTGGGCACAGTTACAGAAATATATGATTTTTTACGCGTATTTTTTGCGCGCCTTGGGCGCATGTACTGTCCTACTTGCGGTGACCCCATTGAGGCTCGTGCTGCTGATGAAATTATTGAAGATATACTAAACTTAGCACAAGGAACTAAGTTTATGGTTATGGCTCCTCTTGTGGAGCATCAAAAAGGCACCCATGCTGACCGCTTTAAAAAGCTTAAGGCCGAAGGCTTTGTTCGCGTGCGCGTCAATGGTGAAATAACCACTCTTGATGACATTCCCGTTTTAGATAAAAACAAAAAGCACACTATCGACCTTGTTATAGATCGCCTGATAAACAAAGAAGGCATTCGCGGACGTTTGGCTGACTCTGTAGAATTGGCTCTACGCCATGGTGAAGGGCGGCTTTTAATTCATCTACCTGCCAGCGAAGAGGCAGACGCAAAAGACATTATACATTCTACAGCTTCTGTATGTGTGCGCTGCCGTTTAAGTTTACCGGCTCCAAGTCCGCAGCTTTTTTCCTTTAACAGTCCCCAAGGGGCTTGTCCGCGCTGTGTGGGCCTTGGTAGCGTGGACTATTTTGAACCCTTACTTATAGCACCCAATAAAGGTCTTTCGCTCAACACCGGTGGTCTTTTACCATGGGCTACACCTAAGATGTTTTCACGCTATGCTGATGCCTTAACGGCTCTTGGTAAACGCTGGAAATTTACACTTTCAACCCCCCTTGCTGACTTTACATCTGATGCCCTGGCGGCGTTGTTTTATGGCGAAGATACTAAGGGTAAGCCTGCCCAAACGTCACAAGGTTTGCGGCGTAACTGGATGGGAGGCAACGTAGCCCTTGATGCCAAGGGCGATTATAATAGCAACGAATTTACTCTGCAAGAAGACGAACAAAGCAAGGTACCTGTTGGAGTTAAACGCTGGACAGGGGTTATTCCCTTACTAGAACAAGGCATGCAATATGGTGATGCTTGGAGAGAAACATTATCTCGCTTTCGACAATCCACCCATTGCCCTGCTTGTGGAGGTGCTCGATTGCGTCCTGAAGCCTTAGCTGTGCGCGTTCACAACATGAACGTACAACAATTTTGTGCTCTTTCTGTGGAAAAAGCCTTACAATGGATGCAAGAACAAGAATTTTCCGGTCGTCATGCACTTATTGCCGAACCCTTGCTTAAAGAGTTACGTCATCGCTTAACCTTTATGCGTGATGTTGGCCTTGAATACATCTCTCTTGGAAGAGCTATGAGCACTCTTTCCGGTGGCGAGGCACAGCGCATTCGTTTAGCATCACAATTAGGCTCAGGTCTTGTGGGCGTCACATATGTGCTGGACGAACCTTCCATTGGCCTGCACCCTCGAGATAATGAGCGCCTCATCGGCACCCTTCGTTCTTTACAGCAACGAGGTAATACGGTGCTTGTGGTGGAACATGATGAAGCTACCATTTGCGAAGCCGACACTGTTATTGAACTTGGCCCCGGATCAGGTTCCCACGGGGGCGATCTTATGTTTCTTGGCTCAGTATCAGAACTTATGCAAAATGCAGACACCCTCACCGCAAAATATTTACGGGGGGATATGGGCATAGCCCTACCTGACGCTAGACGCGAAGGCATAGAAGAACTGGTAATTGAAGGTATAACGACCAACAACTTACAAAATGTACAGTGTCGGATTCCTCTAGGTGTGCTTACCTGTGTAACAGGAGTTTCAGGATCCGGAAAAAGTTCATTGGTGGTGGATACGCTCTATAAGCATGTAGCTTTGGCCCGTGGCATCCGTGTAGATCAACCGGGTACCATTGCTGGAATGCATGGCCATGAAGCCATTGAACGTATTGTTTCCATTGACCAAAGCGCCATTGGCCGAACTCCGCGTTCAAACCCTGCCACATATACCAAAATTTTTGACGAAATCCGCACTATCTTTGCGTCTACACCTGACGCACGAAAGAGAGGATATACTCCCGGTCGCTTCAGTTTTAATGTGCGTGGCGGGCGATGTGAAGCCTGTAATGGCGATGGGCAAATTCGAGTAGAAATGCACTTTTTGCCTGATGTGTATGTTATGTGCGACGTATGTAAGGGCCAACGATATAATCATGAAACGCTTGAAGTGCGCTACAAAGGCCTAAATATAGCTGACGTGCTTGATCTTTCTGTACGTCAGGCTCGAACGTTTTTTGAAAATTACCCAGTGCTTGAAAGACGCCTTGCCGTACTTGAAGATGTGGGCCTTGACTATATCCGCCTTGGGCAACCGGCAACAACCCTTTCTGGTGGCGAAGCTCAGCGAATTAAAATTTCACGCGAACTTGGCAAAAAGTCCTTGCCGGGCACTCTTTATATTCTTGATGAACCTACCACCGGATTGCACATGCATGAAGTGGGTAAGTTAATCACTGTGCTGCATAAACTCGTAGAAAAGGGTGCCACAGTGGTAGTTATTGAGCATAATACTGACGTGATTCTCACTTCAGATCATGTACTTGATCTTGGCCCCGGTGGTGGAGAAAATGGTGGTCGCATTGTGGCTCAAGGCACTCCGGAAGCCATTGTAGCTGATGCCAACTCAGTAACGGGCAAATTTTTAATGGAAGAACGTAAACTTAGACATAAGAAAAAATTATAGCCCATAAAAGGTCGCTAGAAACACATTCTGGCGGCCCTAAAGCGGCATTTGGAGGGGCGTGCCTTTCTGAACAACACATAAAAATGTGTTGTTCAGACTAATGACAAATCCCACTTTGTGGCGTTTGCGCCGCTATTGTCAGCAAAGCTGCCAAGCGGAAAGGCACGAAAATCAATCGTTTAACGGCGCAAATAAATTGCGCCTACTCTTGATTTATCGGTCGTGTTAACTTTGTCAACACTCTGAGACAACACATAAAAATGTGTTGTTCAGCATCAACTATGTAGTCGGCACTTACTTTTTAAGTGCCGACTTTTCCCATAAACCCGTAAA
>CAYJOQ010000044.1:0-15778 GCA_964371825.1 uncultured Desulfovibrionaceae bacterium | reverse complement strand
TTTATCGACACTATTACACCTGTTTTTCATGTGCCGACTAACGAAATTTTTCTGTTAGAAAAATTTTGCGCCACGTAAAATAAGCCAGAACTTGCTTCTGGCGTCCCTAAAGGGGTATTTGGAGTGGGCGTGCCTTTCTGAAACACGCATGGAAATGCGTTTTTCAGCATCGTCTATGATAGTCGGCACTGAAAAACAAGAAAATTTATTGAAATTAGTATTTTTTATAACTACGATACAATACAAAGAGGCTGTTGTTCACGTGATGACGCACAAAATTTTGTGGGTACAATACGCCAGAACTTGCCTTTGACACATGCAAAAAAGGGGATGTCAATGGAATTAAACGATTATATTTTCCTGATAGTCTGGTTCATAGGTGGATTCATTGGAGGCATAAGTGGCATGGGGGCTTCCATGATAGCGGTACCCATATTATTAGCTATCCTTGAACCTAATGTACTCATTCCCGTATCTTGCATTATTTCTGCTGTTATTTGTTTGTATTTAAGTTGCGTATACTATAAAACCTGTCTTGTTTCCATACTTAAAAGATTGCTTATAGGTTCACTTCCTGGTTCTGTGCTAGGAGTATATGTGCTTGTAATCATAAGGGCAGAATATATTGAAATTTTGGCAGGGCTTGCTTTAGTGTATTTCGTTTATCTACAGTATATGCATGACCGTGCAGGCGATTTAGTGGAAAAAGAAGAAGTTCCTCTAAAAAGCTATTTTATTGGTTTTTGTACCGGAGCGCTCAATAGTGCTATTTCTTTTGGAGGACCGCTTGTCGCTGCCTATGCATTGCATCTTGGTTGGGCGCAAGCGCAATTTATGGGAACAATAAGTGTTTTTGGCCTCTTAGTATCAATAGCTGTTTGTATATTTCAAGCTATTGCAGGGCTTTTTACTACAGAAGTGCTTATCCTTGGCGCAACAGGATCAATAGCCTGTGTTCTTGGTGTTGCCAGTGCAACGCCTGTGGTAAAATACATTCCCTTAAAAGTTTTTAAGCTCATCTTGCTTATTCTTCTTGTGTGCAGCGCTCTTATGTGTATTGAACGTGGTTTTGAAACCTTGTAATAACTTTTATGTTAATCAGCACTAAACAACTATTTGTAATTGTACACTTAATATGCAAGGGTCAAGCTAGAAAAGTTGCCGAAAACAAAGCATGGAAATGCATTTTTCAGCATCGACTCACTAAAATACAATAAGAAAATCACCAGAAACAAAAGCATAGAATGCGCATTTCTGGTGATTTTTGTTATACAAAGAGACTGCTGTTCACATGACTACTCACAAAATTAAAACTCCTGCACAAGTAAATTTTCAAACTTAAGGAAATTTATTGCAAAAGCACAAAAATAAAATTGGAAAATAATTATGCAGGACTCTCAAAATTTTGTGGCGTACAGTCATTTGCCTAAGCCTCGGCATCTAATTCTGCAAAAACTTGAGCTAATTTAGTCGCAATGGCTTTATCAATGGGCCCAGCTACTGCTTCAAAATTTTTAGCATCTCGCATATATGGCGACATACAACAAGAGCGTAACACAGAAATTCTTTCGGTATGCTCCCATTGGCCCCAATCAAAACCAAGACTTTCTACAAAATTGAAAGGACTATTACCATATTCAGAAGTAGCAAGGTCTGTATGTGAAACAATAAAACCATTATCATATATTCCACCTTTTTCAGCGCTTGCATAAGCATAGAACAGACGGTTAATTCTATTAGTATATTGCAAATCATGTATGCCTTCTTCTTTGATGACATAATCTACAATATTAAAACTTGGTTCTGTGAGAATCTTAAAGGTCACTGTATGTTTACCAATGGTATACGATCTTCCATTAATAAAGTCTCTAAAATGCCTAATACCTTCAACTGTGGCACAAATAAGCTTGCCATATCCACTTATATTCAAAGGTAAGACTCGGTGTGCTGCCCATGCAGAAGCGGCAGTAGCTCCAGCTTTTGAGCCTTCCACGGTAAAGGCGCCAAGCAATACAGGATATTCTGTGCCTTTTTCAAATACATAATCAGCAAAGTAGCTTATGGCATTGCGCACATCACGCACACGAAAAGCAATACCCCCAGCCGTATAGGGAATATATCCTAATTTATGCGCATCAATGGTAGCACTATCTGCAAAGCGAATGCTTGCAAAGGCGTCATATACATCCTTGGTGGGCCAGTTTATATCTGCATTAAACACCTTATATTGCTTGTAAACATCTTGAATTTTTTCAAAAGGAATCAATTCGTTTTCTTCATCCAAAATAGCTGCACGTCCATAACCGCCATAGGCAGCATCCACATGAACATAAAAGTCAACGCCTTCTTTGCGGAATTTTTCACGCAAAGCAATAATGTCCCCTATGGGATCAATTTGCCCTTCTTCGGTGGTACCTACAACACCTACAACGCCCATAATAGGTATTTTCTTCGCAGCCAAATCACGGATAATTTTTTCCATGGCCTCCATATCGAGCACATAGGTATTCGTTACAGGGCATTCCACAAGGCTTTCCGAACCAATACCAATAAGGTCTGCCCCCTTTACCCAGCTATAGTGTTTGGTTTGCGGAACAATGAGTTTGCCAAGTTTTGTAAAATCACCCCCACGGCGAGCTGTATGGCCTTTTACCTCATCCAATTTGTTGCCGGTCTTATTCATTAAGGCAACAATATCATCCACTGACATGTTTAATAAAGCCCAATCATCTTTTCCTTGAACAAGCTCTGGGCATACTTTTTTCACAGCCAAGGGGAGGCTTTTTATATTACGCATAACCCATAAGGCCTCTATATTGGCAATGGTTCCGCCAGCAGATAAGTGCCCCCAACCTTCTTTCCACCCCATCATAATGCAAAACTGTTGCCCTACTTCACCTTCCATAAGAGAAGTAGCAGGCGATGAATCATAAGAGCAATTGTTGCTATTCCATAACATACTAAACATATAGGCGAGTTCAGCAGCCATAAGAGTTTGCGCATGCATATGCCCCCAGTAGCGACCCGCTGTACAACAAGGTACCGAGTCTTGTCGCATCTTTTGGCTTAATTCGTTAAGCACTTCAACCGTTTTGAGGAGAGTTTCTTTGTATTCAAGGGCTTGCATATCATCAACAGAGACCGCAGGAGGGTCTTGTGGCATATAATTTTTGCGCCAACCTACGTGGTCATCCATGAGCCTAGAAAGTGTGTTTTTATAAAACTCAATATTTTCACCTCTATCACCAAGAAAAAGAGCTTTTAGGTCAATATTTGTTTTGTTTTTCATGAAATCATCCTTTTAGGGCTACTATTCTTTGACTGTTATATATTTCTCCAAGTTACTAAAAAACAAGTGTCCAATAAATACAAGTGTTATGGTGACACATGTTTTATAAAAAATCTAGTCAAAGACATTTAAAATAACATAAATATAGAATAAACAAACAGTGTGTTACCCTTTTGTGATTCCTAATTTTACCTTGCTAGATTCACAAAAGCGTATTGATGCATCGTGGATTGTTATTTAATCTTATACCGATTTGAATTTTAAGATAAATGTCAATCACCAAAAGAAGTTAATAACAAATGAGAATGCCGTGGGCGTTTAAAAATCGAGACCATAGCTACTATTTACTTATACAGCATTATAGTGTATACTTAATATGCAAAAGCAATATCTAAGATTAAAAATACTATAGGTTCAAGATTGTTACGTTCAACTTGAATTTGTATCATATCCGGAGGATATTATGGCTAGTAATCATTACGGCGACGGCAAAAACGAGCCCATTATCAATGCATCCTTTACTGGTGGATCGAAGCCTATTGACTTAAACGATTCAAATGTACTTAACCCAGATGCCACAGCCGGACTGATTGTTTCTGGAGATATAAACGAAGCCATAAAATCCACCATTGTGGGTGGGCGTGATGTAATAGGCGGTGGTTCTAGAGGCTTAGACCCAACTCATACCCTTGGTAATGACACCATTGTGGGGGATGCCGTAAATCTCACCGCCACAACCTTCACCGGCGGGGCAGATAAAATCACCCTTCAAGGTATGCATGATGTTAATGCCACCGTCATTGGTGATGCTGTGACTACCACTGGCGGCAGCACTCGTGGTGGAAATGACACCATTATAGTTACAGACGCCATAAACGGCGGTACCATCATTGGCGATGTGGAAGAGGTTACCAACACCACCTTCATTGCCGGCAATGATAATATTCAGCTAAAGAACGATGTGACTGGTGCAAACATTTACACCGATGCCAAAAATTATAACAGCGCAAACACGCTTTCTGGCGGTAATGATATTGTAACCCTTGGGATAAAAAATCAAGCTAACACCGTAGCAAATTCCACCATTAACCTTGGGCATGGCACCAACACCTTAACCGCTTATTCGACTCTAGATGACACCACCGTTGCTGGCGGTGCTGGTGTAGATAGGTTTATCATTACCCAAATGACAAATGCATCTAGCCTTAATGGTGATGCCGGCAATGATGTTATTAATGTGGCTACTGTTAATGAGGGAGATATTGATGGCGGCGTGGGCAATGATAATATCACGGTAACGGCTGCGAACAACGCTAGTGTTAAAGGCGGCAGTGGCAATGACACCATTACCATAACCAATGCCACGGGTAATCTTAATGACCAAGGTATTATGGGTGAAGATGGTAATGACAGTGTTAACATAACACAAAGCCTGCTTGGCTATGCTGGTGATGATACTGCATTTATAGCTGACAATACTTTACGCGTAACTATGCTTGATAGCGGTGCAGGCAATGACATTATTAAGCTTAATATAGTCAATAACGGTGCGGCAGTTAGTGGCGGCGCGGACAATGATAAAATCTCTGCCAAGGAAGTAAGCTTAAGTGATATTGATGGCGGTGCTGGCAATGACAGTTTTACCATAACTAACGTAAATAGTGGTTCTATTGATGGCGGTGCTGGTGATGATACCCACGTTATAACCACTATGCATGGTGGCACAGCCAGTGGTGGCGATGATGACGATAGTATAAGGATTACAAAGCTTGCTATTGCTAAAGTCCAAGGTAATGATGGCGATGATAGCATTACCATAACCACCATGGGTGACAAAAGCCTAACTGGTCGTGGCGCTGTATATGGCAATGATGGTAATGATACCATTATTATAACCACCATGAATTTGGATTCTCGTGGTTCTGGTGGCACGGTGTTTGGTGACGATTATGATGACAGCTTACCAGGTGGTGATGACAGTATAAAAATCACAACTTTTGATGGTAGTATATATGGTGGAAATGGTAATGATACCATAACCATAACCACTTCGCATGGATATATTCAGGGTGATGATGGCGATGATAGCATTAACATAATTAATCTCTACGACGGTAGCTATATATATGGTAATCATGAGAATGATACTATAAATATTACTAATATGTATGGTGGTCGTCTTAGTAGCGGCGCTGGTAATGATAGCATGAGCATAGGCACCATGTATAATGGCGATGTATATGATACAGAAGAAAATGGTGGAGGCAACGACACCCTCATTATTAATAGATATACAGCTGGTGACATTAATTTAAGAGGTGGTGATGATTATCTAAAAATCACCTCTAAGTATAAAAGTGCTGTCAGTGATGATACTTTTGTAACTGCTCTTGGCGCAGGTGATGACACCCTTGAAGTGGGCTGGGCTTTTAATGGTACATTTACATCAAGTCAGACCAATGGCGCAGATGACAACGACACCCTCATAACCAAGGGTCTTGGGGAAAAAGCCTATTTAGATTTTGGTGACGGTAATGACTTCTTAAACATGCTTTCATCTAGCAACAAAAGCCAACATCAAGGTGATACTGCTCTTGTTACAAGCCTTGGGGCAGGGCAAGACACTTTGCAAGTAAACTGGGCTTTTAATGGGGCTTTTGACACTTCTGATAATGACGGCGGAACCCTTATAACCAAGGGACTTAACGCTAATTCTACCCTACAATTTGGTACAGGCAATGATGGACTTGAAGTTATAGGTGCTCTTACCAACAGGCAAATTAAGACTCTACATGGCGATGACACTGTGAGCATGAGTGGTTCTGCCACCAATGTACAAGTGGATTTAGGCACTGGTTCTGATGTATTTAGCGTGGGAGCTATGGGTAGAGCCTCAACCCTCACCTATGATACTGACGGACATGATAATATAACCATTAAGGGCACTTATAATGACGACATGGTCTTTGCCGATGGTGGTGAAGCCGCAGGCGGTTTTGATGGTATCTCTACTGGTACTGACGGTGGTAGCATTACTCTTGATACTCTAGGCACTGGCAAATTGGAGTTTGGTGCTAGTAATGACAGCATAACCATCAACAAAAATGTTGCCGGAACAGCCACAGTAAAAAAAGAAATTTCTACCCTTGCAGGCGATGATAGCATTGACCTTAAGGGGGCTGTGACCAATGCCATTGTTGATGCTGACACAGGCGCAGATACTGTAAGCATTGGTGCTTTAAGCACTGGTTCTACATTTAAATATAATGCCGACGACACCGATAACATCACCGTCAAAGGCACTTATAATGCTGGTTTTGCGCAGACCACAGTGGGTGCTGACACCTTCTACGGCCTTGCCACCGGAGCTGACGGTGGCAGCATTACTCTTGATACCGTTGGCACTGGTAAACTGCAATTTGGCGATGGGACAGATTCTCTCACCATTAACAAAGCCCTTAGCGGTACTTTTGGCTTAAAAGATATTTTCATGCAAGCAGGCGATGATAATGTCACCCTAAATACCGTTAATGGTGCCGTCATTAGTGGTGGTGCCGGTTCTGATTATATTTCCGCCACTGGCCTTGGGGCAACTGGGGTGCTAAATGGTGATATTGACACTGACAGCATACAAATTGGCCGTATATACGGTGATGCCAATGATTTAAAATCCACAGCCATCATGAACAATGGCGTCATTGATGGTGGGGCTGATGATGATACCATCGTTATTGGTAACGCCTTAATTATTACTGATGATATCAGTGAAATTAAGGGCACCTTTAGCGGCGGTAAAGTCTATGGTGGCGACGGTAATGATGATATAATTACTGGCACCCTAAGTGGCACTGCTCTTATGGATGGCGGTGATGGCGACGATACATTCACTGTCACCAATATGAGTGGTGGCACCATTAGTGGCGGTGATGGAAATGATACAATAAATATTAGCGGTACATTCAGCCGTGGAACTATTAATGGCGACGATGGGGGAGACCTTGTTAACATCACCACCATGAGTGGCGGCACCATCAATGGTGGGAATGACGCTGATATTATTGACATAACCAACCTCAGAGGCGGCATCATTAATGGAGATGCTGGGGCTGACACAATAAAAGTAACTAATGCCGTAGCTGGAACCGTGCGTATCAATAACACTGGTTCTGAACAAGATACTTTATCCCTCACTGACGGCCTAACTAAAGGCGGCAATGTCATCCTTAGTGGTGACGCAGGCTTTATGGTGACAAATGTTGATGATACTGACCCTGATAACCTCGTACACACTGGCTTTAACGTATCCACTGGTGCCTTAACTGGCTCTGCGGGCGCAGATAATATAGTAATTGCCAGCATGGACAGCGGTACAATAAACGCTGGTCAAGGCAATAACCTTATCACCATTAAAGATGCCTTAAACGGCGGCAGCATTATTACTGATGCAGGCAATGACACGCTTATTCTTTCTGACGGTGTTACGCTTAGCGGAAAATACACCATTAACCTTGGGGCTGGGGACAATGAAATTCAGATTGCATCAAACCTTGACGGCCAAGAATTCATCCTTGGGACGACCAATGATTATGTAAATTTAACAGCGTTAGTTTCCGATGCTAAAATTAACCTAGGCAATGGTAATGACAGCATTCGTGGCTCACACATCAATAATACCATCATCGATGCAGGCAGCGGCGATGATAGCATTAATATGTCAAGCTTTCGAAGTGAAAGCATTATTTATGGTGGTATTGGTAATGATACTATTGCGACACTCAATTCCATTGACGCGGTAATTGACCTTGGTACGGGCAATAATATTCTCACCGTAACAAATCAGGTGTCAAATACGGTAATCACCGGTGGTAGCGGTGGTGATAGTGTTTCTCTTAATGGTACTTTTACTGGTGATAGTTATATTGCTTTGGGTACTGGTAATGACTCTTTGCACATTACTAAAAACACCGGCTCCATGGATGACACAGACTTTTTCACAGCCCTTGGCACAGGTAATGATACCCTAAGTGTGGGCTGGGCTTTTGATGGTACCTTTGATGCCGGTACAGACGGTGGCACCTTAAAGGCCACAGACCTTGGCACTAATGCAAATGTTAGCTTTGGTAAGGGGCATGATGGTTTATATCTTACATCTGCCACTCCTAGTGCTAAGGCTCAAGAAGCTATTGACAATCTTTTAAGCACAGCGGGTAATGACACCCTAAGTGTGGGCTGGGCTTTTGATGGTGAATTTAACGCCGGTACTGATGGTGGCACTTTAATTGCCGCTGGGCTTGGTGCTGGTGCTAATGTTACCTTTGGCAATGGCAATGATGGCCTTGTGCTTGGTGGGGCTAATAGCTTAAGTGAAGCAATTGACCTTAAAACTGGTAATGATAGCATTACAATAAATACTGCCGATGCTGGCACAATTACATACAATAGCATAGGTTTTGATAGCATCACCATTGATGATGTATATAGCGGCAACAATATCTACGGTTATACCACTGATAGAAGTGGCAATGAAATTACAGATAATAAACTCACCACTGGTACTGACGGTGGCTTTATTCATGTAGGCAGTCTTGGTGTAAATGGCGCAGCTGGCTTAGACTTTGGTACGGGCAATGACCACTTCTCCATTGATACTATGAATGTGGATGCAACCATAGACCTTGAAGCTGGCAATGACACCATTACCGTTACTACATCCTTAACAGCTGGAACACTACGCGGCGGTGCTGGCACCAATACCTATACTATAGAAGAAATAGCTGGCGGCAATGTGCTTGGTGGCACAGGGGTTGATAAGTTTGACATAGGCACCATGAGTGCAGGTACTGCCAAGGGCGACGCTGGTAATGATATCTTTAGCATAAGCACGTTAAGTGGTACTGTAAGTGGCTTAGACACTATTACTGGCCTTATTAATGGTGAAGCTGGCAATGATAGCATTAGCATTGATACTTTAAATGCTCATGGCGAAGTCTATGGCGATGCTGGTAATGACATTTTCACCATAACCACCATGAATGACGGTAAAGTTGATGGTGGCACAGGCATTAATACCTATAATATGGGCACTCTAGCTGGCGGTGAAGTTCTTGGTAATACTGGGGTTGATAAGTTCAATATAGACACTATGAGTAACGGCACAGTAAATGGTGAAGCCGGTAATGATAGTATTGTTGTAACCAACATAAGTGGCGGCGCAATAATTAATACTGGTGACGGCAATGACCGCCTGACCGCTAACGAAATGGACGACGGTTTTATACGTGGCGGTCAAGGCAAAGACACCTTTACCATCACTACCATGAGCGACGGTACAGTAGGCGGCGATGCTGACAATGACACCTTTGACATTGAGAGCATGAACGGCGGTGAAGTACGCGGGAATGCTGGTAATGATACCTTTGATATTGAGATTCTGAGTGGTAGCGCAGAAGTAATCGGTAGTGACGACAATGATACCTTTATTATTGATACCATGAACGACGGTTTAGTACGCGGAGATGCTGGTAATGATATCTTTGACATTAAGACCCTTAGTGCTAGCGCAGAAGTAATGGGCGGTGACAACAATGACAAAATTACCATAACCACCATAACTGGCGGCACCTTGTATGGTGATGATACTACCAACGTTTTTAAAGGTAATGATACCATCACCGTCACCACAGCCACTGGTGGCACCATTGTAGGTGGTGAGGCCATTGAAACCCAAAATGCAAGGGGCGTTTCAATCTTTGGTGTAGACTCCATTGTAGTAAAAAATACCACTGACCTCACAATTTATGGTGATTATGCTGATGGTACAGCTGAAAAAACTGATACCGAAAACGAAATTTCCTATAACGACATTATTAAAGTAACCGGCATTGCACAAAGCACAGATATTTATGGCAATTATGGTGCTGACAACATAATTGTTGCTACCATGAATGGCGGCTCTATTAATGGCGGAACTGGCAATGATACCATAACCATAACCACAGGCATGGGTGATGAAGTTGACGGCGGATTTAGCCTTGATGGCGGTGCTGGTACAGATACCATTACCATAACCACCCTTAACCGTGGAGTAGTTGAAGGCGGCATTAATACAGATTCTATTACAATTAAAAATGCTTATGCATCCAGTATTTATGGAGATGAAAATGGTGGTAGTGATACAACTGCCTACAATGACATCATTAAAGTGACTGGACTAGCTGAAGATACAGACATCTATGGCGGCTATGGAGGTGATGCCATAACCGTAGGCTCAGCCACAGCTGGCAGCAATATCTATGGCAATGCTGGTAATGATACCATTAGAGTAACTACCCTAACAGACAGTAGCATTGATGGTGGCGCTGGGCTTGATGAAATCTATGTGAGCAATCAATTAAAGAGTGAAGTTACTTTTAGCAATGATGATAATGATGCAGGCACCACAGATACCGATAAAATCTTACTCACTGGTGGCATTGGAGCTGGTGCTGATATTACTCTGTCCGGAACTGATGGTTTTGATGTAGCCAAGTCTTATAATGCCAATACGGGACTTTACACCGGCTTTAACATGAGCGGTGGTACGCTTAACGGTAGTGACGGAACTGACGATATTCACCTTGCCACCTTCAGTGGCGGCAGTATTAATATTGGTGATGGTGCAGATAAGCTAAACATAACCACATTCAGTGGGGGTAGTATTAATACTGGCGATGGTGCAGATACCATTACCGTGACCAATGCTATGAATAAAACCGTAAACATTGCAAATGGTGCTGATACCATAGACACACTTTATCTTACCACGGGCATCAGTGCTGGTGCCAATATCATTCTTGAAGGTGACGGCGGTTTTAATGTGGCAAAAAATGCTGCCGGTGACGGCATAGCCATGACTGGTGGCACATTGACTGGTAGTGAAGGAGCGGACACCTTTACTATTTTGTTAAGCGGCAACTCCAAGGGCATCTTGGCTGGCGGCCAAGGCGCTGATAAGTTTTATATTGACGCCACTAAGGTAAGCTCCATCACCATTGATGATTTTACAACTGGTGATACAATTTTTATTGGTGATAATACCACTGCAATTACAGCAGCTGACGTTGTGGGTAAGGACTCCATAACGGGAATTAGCAGTAACGGTCATGAGATTACAATTTATTTGAACACTGTGTATGTGGACCCAAATGTTGAGCCAGCATTGACAAACATTACTAACAAAACCATTTATGGCACCTTAGACGAAGACAGCATAAGCATCAGTGGCACAGCAACCAATAGCAAAATATTTGCCCTAGCTGGCAATGACACCATAACCGTGGGCACTCTAACCAATAGTGAAATCTACGGTGAAGCTGATGCAGATGATATTACCATTACCACTGTAAATGGTGGACGCATTGATGGCGGTGCGGCTGCTGATACAGTAACTATCACTACTCAAGTGAAAAAAGCCATAACCATTGCTAACTCAGGGTCTGAGCAAGATAGCCTATATCTTACTGGTGGCATTGGCGCAGGCGGTAATATTAGCCTTGAAGGTGCTGGTTTTGTGGTGGCGAAAAATGCTAGCAATGAAGGCTTTAACCTAGCAAGCGGCACCCTCACGGGTAGTGACGGGGCAGATACATTCCATATTGATAACATGTCTAGCGGTACCCTCAGCGGTGGAGCTTCGGCAGATAACTTTACTCTCGCCACCCTCATCGGTGGCACGGTAAATGGCGACGCTGGGAATGATGATATTACCGTAACCACCATGAGCAACGGCATTATCAATGGCGGTGCTGACGCAGATAACATTAACATCACCACCATGACTGGTGGCACAGTTGATGGCGGCGCAGGCGCAGATACCACCACCATCGCTAATGACATTAATAAAGTCATACGCATAAACAATACTGGCGTTGAAAATGACACCGTATACCTTGAAGGTGGCATTATTACTGGCGGCAATGTAATTCTAACATCCAATGCTGGCTTTGTGTTGGCTAAAAACTCCACCACCGGCCTAAACATGGCCGCTGGCACCATTACCGGCTCAACTGGTTCAGATAACATACATATAGCAACCCTTACCAGTGGCACAATCAACACTAATGCCGGTGATGATAACATCAGCGTAGAAAATATGACAGCTGGTACCATTAATACTGGTGTGGGAGCTGATGATATTACCATAAGCACTATGAGCGCAGGTACACTTGATGGCGGTGTGGGTGTAGATACAATTAGCATTACAGATGCTATAAGCAGCAAGATAGTCATTAAAAATACTGGTACTGAGCAAGATATCCTTAATTTAAATGGTGGCATTATAGATAATGCTGAAATTACTCTAACCTCCAGTGCTGGCTTTGCAGTAACTAGCACCATGAGCGGTGGCAAACTCACAGCCAGTGCCGGAGTTGACAATATTACACTATCTGCCATGAATGGCGGAAGTCTTCTTGCTGGCTCTGGTAACGATAACATTACCATAACCACCATGACTGACGGCAGCATTGAAGCTGGAGATGGTAATGACCTAGTTTCAGTTGATGCCATAAATGGCAGCATTAATGGCGGCAATGGCGTGGACACCTTGCACGTGCGTACAGAGGTCACCACTAATACCAACATTGGCGGCGGAACAAACTTTGAAAGCTTTAGCTTTGAATCCATGTCAACCGGCTCCATTGTTGGTACAGAAAAAGCCGATAACATTGCTGTTACTACCATGTCTGGTGGCGCCTTAAATGGCAATGCTGGCAATGACGTGCTCACGGTTGAAAATATGATCGCTGGTAGCATTGACGGCGGTGCAGGCACAGATACTATTCATATTAATAATGAAATTGTTGCTGATCTAACCATCACAAACACTGGTACAGAAAGAGATGAACTCAACCTAAATGGTGGCATTGGCTCAAATACCACTGTTGACCCTGCCACTGTAGGTAATGTCACCCTCACAAGTGCAGAAGGAAGTTTTAATGTAAACGTAGCAAGCCTTAATGATGGTGCTAGGCTCAATGGCAGTGCTGGTGCAGATCGCATAAACATTGAAAATATGCTACTAGGCATCATTGACGGCAAGGATGGTGCAGATACCATTACCCTTATGGATGTTGGTAAAGCTACTATTAATAATGAAGGTGCCGAAGCCGACATCATCTTCCTAAGCAATGCGCTAGACTATGGTTCAATCCTCACTCTTACGGGCACGCAGGGCAATGTGGTGGCAAAGTCTGCCGGTAGCAGAGGAACATATAATGGCTTTGATATGAACGGCGGCACCATTAATGGCAGTGACAACGCTGAAACTATTTATGTAAATACCCTAAGCGCTGGCACCATTAATACTAATGCAGGGGATGATAGCATTATCATCAATAACCTTATTATCAACGAAATTGCCATTGAAAATACAACTGGTTCTGACAAGCTCAGCTTTGTAGGAGGCGTTGGAAATGGTGCCACCATAAACCTTACAACTACAGGTGATGGATTTATAGTTGGTGGCGCAAGTAACAGCCAAGGCTTTACTATGTCTGGGGGCACCATAAATGGTAGTGATGTTGCCGACGAATTTAATTTATGGAACATGAGCAACGGCACTATTAATGCTGGTGCCGGTAATGATACTATAAATATATATAATATCCTGAGCGGTGGCATTGTTAATGCCGGTTCCGGTGATGATTATATGACCATATTTAATAGTATGACTGGTGGCAAAATTGAGCTTGGCAGCGGCTCTGATAGGCTTAATTTTAATAAAATCGTAAATCAAGAGATTCGCATAGGCAATGATGAAGACAATGCTCACCTATCCTTCAATAGCGGAATAGGAGCCAATTCTCATATTATCCTTTCAGGCGATGGTCATTTCAATTTATATGGGCAAAATGAAAATAGCTTCAATTTTACTGGTGGTATACTACAAGGAAGTGAAAGTGGTACTTTTGATGCGTATATTAAGGGTGTTACTGCCAACGGCGGTAGCATTGATGCAGGCAAACAAGGCGATATTTATATTACCGATACTCTTACAAAAAAATTAGAAATTACTGGTGATGATGTCACAGTGCATTTTGATGGTGATACCGATGTTAACATCGCTGCCGGAGCCAACTTAAGCTTTGGAAGTGATGGTGACAAGCTGACCATTCAAGCAATTTCCTCTTCTAATTACCATAATGATGGAATTGTTATGACTGGTGGCAAGATTACCACCAATAGTGCAGCTACTATTCATATGAACAAATTCACCGGTGGCACCATTGAAGTCGGTAAAGGAAACGATACTATCCAGTTTGAGTCCATTGTTGATTATGATATAGGAACCATCATCACTAAAGGGGGGATGGCCGACCTCGTGTTCACTGAAGGGGTCACCACCGGTGCTAACATTGATTTGAATTTGCCAGGCAACCAAGGCGTTTTCTTGGCTGAATCCCCTGCATATGATTTGGGTGGTACCCTTACTAACCTTCGTTCGAAATTTGACATGAATGGCGGTAAAATATCCACAACAGAACAAAACGATGAGGTACACTTAGGAGAATTCTTCGGCGGCAGCATTTATACTCATGGCGGTGATGATTATGTTTATGTCGACTACTTAACCGATGGAATGCTTGATTACGAAGATGGTGAATTTTTACATCCTCACGGTACCGGTGAGCGTGATGAGCCGACAGTGATAGATACCGGTGCTGGCGATGATCATATAGAGATATACTACTCTCGCTCTAAGGCGGGTTTAGATGAAAATGGAGACAATACAACTGGTGCATCTCGTGATATAACCCTATTAAATAGCGACATTATACGCGGTGGTGAGGGTACCGATACCCTTACTCTTCACCTATTTACCGGTGCTAGACGTGATCTATGGCAAGCAGACCTTGCTAAAGTTACTGCCGAAGTGGAAGTCTTTCACATTCCTACCATATGGGACGCAACAGTTTATGGCACAAACGAAGCAGACGAAATTGTAACTAGCTTTGTGAGTCCGAGTGATTTTGCTGATCCCTACTCCGGTGAGCTATTCGGTAACGATGGTGATGATCTACTTACAGTGCTAGAAGCGGAGGCATCCGAAGGTGATGGCTTATCCACTGTGCACGGGGGCGGTGGTAATGACACTATTAACATAACAACCATTGGTGAAGGTCACTCGACGGCAGTGAAGGTTAATGGCGGAGAAGGTGCAGATAGGATTAATATTGACCTCAATGGCGGAGACAGCATTATAACCAGCATTAACAACTTCAATATGAGTGAAGGTGATACTCTCTTCATTGATGGGACTGATGTAACTGAAGATATAAACTCTTCGCAACATATTTGGGGTGACATCACAGTTAACTTTATTAGCAGTATAATTAATTATAATACAGATGCTGTGTATGAACTGACTGATAATCTAAGCAGAGGTGCCATTACTATTGATGCCCATTCATTCAGTCAGACTATTACGTTAATAGGCGATAATGGCTTTGA
>CAYJOQ010000043.1:3800-15863 GCA_964371825.1 uncultured Desulfovibrionaceae bacterium | reverse complement strand
TTTTTACAATTTTCACAAAATTATACTGAAAAAGTAATTGTGCAGGACTCTTATAATGTTGCTTACCGCAGTGACATAGTTTGCCTATTGTTATACAACGCCATCTCCATAAGCTTGCCTATTTCACGGCTTGTGCTTAAAATAATATCTCGCGAAACACGAATAAATTCTTCAACACTTTGGCAAGAAATCCCTGCTGTACTTACAGAGTATCTCGGTGGCATATTATTATAAAATATAGGAGCAGCCATACCAATGAGTCCTGTAACCATTTCACCATTGGTGACTGCATAGCCCAATTCACGAACAGTTTTCAGCTCTAACCGCAATTTTTTTTCACAACAAATTGTATTTGGTGTGAAGGGCACTAAGACTGTTTGTTGTAAATATTTTTCAAGCTCCTCTTCAGGCAAAAACGCCAATACAGCCTTCCCCATGGCAGAGCAATATGCAGGAATGTGATTTCCTTCAGTATAATAGGTAAATTCTATGGCTTTTTGTGCCACGTATACAATTTCTCGTTCGTCAAAGTACCCTATATTTGCAGTAAGTTGAGAGTATTGTGCTAATTTACTCAATTCTCTTTTAGTTAAACTTTTCATATCTATATCTGAAGGCAATCCAGACATTAACCTCTCTAATCGTTCTGTGAGAATGTAATGATTTTGATCGTTTTGATCAGCATATCCAAGAATTCGTAAGGTATTAAGAAATCGATACGCAGCACTTTTTTGCACTTCAAGTATTTTTGCAGCTTGCGTTACAGAAACCTTCTTATGGATAATGAGGTACTCAAAGATATGCAAACCGCGCTCAAAGGTTTTTGCTATGCCTGAATTTTTATCATTTTCCATACTATACCCTTCCTTATAAACACAAGACGAAATAAAAAGAGAACTATACATATTTATCGTATATTTCACAAGCCTAAAAATTGCATATAAAATATATAAAAATAGTCAAGATATATTGACAGAAAATGCTTCTTTATATATTGTTTAAAAAAAGAGAACAGCGTTCAAAATAAAAGAACGCTCGCTGTGCACAAGATACATTCATATCTTGCAATATTTTGACAAAGGGGGGCAGGCAATACGCCCATAAAGCCAAAAGCATATAATGGGCATGCATAGACAAAGATGCATACATACGATTTATATTGGTAACGTTTAGGCCTAATAACTGGTTTTATACACGATTTTTTTTACCTTAAGGAGTTGCATATGTGTTTCAAACATAATTTTGGCAAATCAATAGCATTGTCATCTTTTTTAGTAGCAGTAATGGTTTTTACGATGGGTATACAATCTAGCTACGCAAAAACAACTCTTAAATACCTCCATTCAAGTCCTTTCTCTGCAGGAGAAAAAACATCTGAATCTCTTTCCACTGCAGCCTATCTTGGTGCATTGGATTTTATGTTTAGAGAGCATTCCGCACTAAAAGGAAAATACGAATTAAAATATGTTAGTGATGTTTTCAAAGATCCTAACGAATGCCTTGCTGCTGTTGCCTCTGGTGCTGGTCATTTTACCTATGCAGCACCGCAATTTTTAGAGCAATATGATCCACGCTGGAAAGTTTTCCTTGCACCAGGTGCATTTGATGACTTTGAACATTTTTTACGTACCATCGAAACCCCTGTATTTAAAAAATGGATTGATTCATTCCAAAAAGAAAAAGGATTAACCATCGTAAAGTGGATGGCTAATCTTGGACATTTTTACTTATTTACAAATACAGGCCCCATCACCAAATTTGAAGATCTTAAAGGGCAAAAAATTCGCTACAATGGCGCACGCTCATATGCAGAAGCCCTCAAGCAAGTAGATGCTACAGCCATAGCCTTGCCCTATACTGAAGTAGTCACAGCTTTACAAACCAATATGATTGAAGGCTTGCTCAACGATATTTACGGACGCGACTTCTACAATCTACCTATCTTTACTAAATATCTTGTGCCTATTTCTTGGGGTTTTGCACCCATGGCCTTAGTTGTAAATACCAAGTGGTGGGAATCGTTACCAGCCAATGAGCGTCAGGTAATGATGGAAACCATTGATCGTGTAGACGTATACAAAAGTTTTGATCGCGCTGAACTTGCTGTTGCTCAAGCATGGGATGAAGATGAGCGCACAGAATTAGTTCGCTTAAGCCCTGAAGAAGAAGCCCGTTGGAAAGAGCAATTACTTATCGCTTCTAAAAACTTTACAAAGGACGTTCCAGCTGAATTCATGGACGCCATAGTACAATCACGTAAAAAATAATACACACACAAGGAAGAACGGTTATGCGTAATCGTTCTTCCTTAATGCATACTATTGTACAATTAGCGAATCTGAAAAACTATGCTTTGGATATCATAAAAAAACAAAAAATGCATTCCGTGCTTTATTTGTTGCAATGAAGCTAATGCAAATATAACTATTTTATTGTTTACTACAATTGAGTAATGAGTTTTTCAGTGCCTGCTAACTATTAAGAACATTACATAATCACTGCATTTTGAGGAGACATTCATGAAAAAAAATACAAAACAATCCTCTATCTTTGAGCGCTCGCTTGATATTTTAGTACGTATAGCAAGCATTATCTTTTTTGCAGGTGTATTTTGTAATTTTCTTGAAATTATTGTACGAACGGTCTTTGCAAACTCCATTGATTTACTCTTTGATTTTCCTGTTTGGTTCACAGTATGGAGTATGCTGCTTGTAAGTGGTGTTGTGCTCTTAGACGGAGATCATGTTTCTATAGATTTTTTTAAAGATAAATTATGCGGTACGCCTAGGCGTATTTTAGAAATTTTTAATGCTACATTGGCACTGATATTTGGAGTATTTATAAGTTATTGTGGTATTGAGATGGTTATGCATCTTTATTCTATGAATGCAACATTTAATCGAGCTCTTACTATTCCAAAATGGATTGTAGAATTATGCGTTCCTCTTGGCATGATTATTTTTTCAATCTGTGCACTTATAAACTTAGTACGTGTAAGCAAAAAAAAATGGACTCATGAAGATTGCACAAGTGATGCTGAAATAGAAAATGCACCAAATAAGCATTCATGAATCTATCATAACATTGACAAAAATATTTATAATGCTTTGCTATAATAGATAGCTGCAGAATTATATACAGAATACATTAGAATATTTTGAAACTAAATGCATTTTTATAAAAGCATACAATTAAGTGCATTGAAAAGGAGAATACGGCATGAACACAATTGATATAATAGCACTTGTAGCAATTATGATCATGTTTCTTATGGGCACCCACCTGACTGTTGTGTTCAGCATTGGTTCCATAATAATTTTGATGACAACTATGGGATTTCCTTTAGGAAATATAGCACAAATATTTTTTTCATCCATTGCATCATACCCTTTATTAGCTATGCCTTTCTTTATCTTGGCAGGCAATATTATTTTACGCTGTAAAGGAATGATGCACTTACGAGATCTACTCAATGCTTTAGTAGGCCACCTACCCGGAGGCATGGCTGTTGCCATGTTGATTTTTGCAGTATTTCTTGGATCTGTTTCAGGTTCTGCGGGTGCGTGTTTAGTTATTTTAGGAACTATTTTTGTGCCCATGCTTGTTGATGCTGGTTACTCACGAGCTTTTTCTTCTGCCATAGCCGTTACGTCTGCAGGTCTTGGTGCTGTTATTCCACCTAGTGTATTTTTAATTGTTTTTGGCTCAAGCAATAGAATTTCAATCTCTGAACTTTTTATCGGTGGTATTGGTCCGGGTGTACTTGCAGGTCTACTTATGATTGGCGTTGCCGTATACATTTCACACAAGAGAAATTATAAAAATAATACTAAAATTGAACTTAGTGACACACGTTTGCGTATTTTTTTACGAGCACTTCCCATAGTATTGCTTCCTGCTGTAGTACTTGGAGGCATATATTCTGGAATTTTTAGCCCCACACAAGCAGCTGCTGTTTCAGTTTTTTATTCATTATTTATTTCTTTTGTGATTTATGGCGACTTTACTTTACAGCAATTTATGGACGCTCTTGTTGATACAACTAAACTGAGTAGTATGATCTATTTTTTAGTTATTGGTGGAGAGCTCTTTGGTAAAGTGCTTGGCTATATTGGCTTGCCACAAATGATTTCGCAAATAGTCATTGATATGGCTTTAGGGCCTTTTAGTTTCATGATCGTAGTGCAAATTTTTCTCATTTTTTTAGGGTTTTTCTTCTCAAGTTTTCCTATGGTTATCATAGTATTGCCTTTATTTTTACCAAGTGTATATGCACTTGGAATAGACCCTGTACTTTATGGAGTTCTGACAATTTTTTGCTCAATTATTGGCGAAGTGACTCCTCCCATGGGACCTCAACTATGGATTGCCGGCCCTGTGTGCGGTGAAAAAATAGGTAACATCATGCGTGAAAGCTGGGTATTTTTAGGTGCTCAATTTATTACCTTATTTTTAACCACGCTCTTTCCACAAATTTCTTTATTTTTAGTTGAATTATTTAGATAAAATCAAACTAAAAAAAGAAATATACTCTTACATTTGCCCTTGAGAACGTAACGATTATGTAACGTGTCTTTTTTGACGGCTCAAAAAGGAGGATCTCATAGTACATATACAACTAAATATACGGTTAACACAAATACGGTCACGCAAATAACTATTTAAAAACATACAACATTTAACAATAAGGATACAAAAATGGCTGATAAAAAACTTATGATTCTTGGACTTGGCGGTGTTGGCTCATATGCAGCATTACTTGCGGGGCGTTTTCCAGGTGTAAAGCTTTACCTTGGCGATATGAACGAACATTTTGCAACACATTTTGCCAATACTGTTCGCTATGACGTATATTTTCAAAATGACAGTTTCCGCTATCCGGAAGTGACAGGCTTTGGCATTGATATGACAGATACTGCTGGCGTTGAGGAATGCATTGAAAATATCAAACCAGACGTTATTTTTAACGCCACTACTCTCTTTTCTTGGTGGCATGTGCATCGCCTACCACATAATCTAGCTCGTCGTTTATACTATGCAAAACCTGAAGGGTCTGGACTGCGCCCATGGGCACCAGGGCATGGCGCATTGTTATATAACCTTATGAAAGCAGTAAAAAAATGCTCGCCTCAAACGCAGGTTGTAAACGTATCTGGCCCTGATTATTTACACGAATGCTTAGGCAAAATTGGCCTTGCCCCTACCACCGGCATTGGAAACGTTTCTTTATTTGAGCCGGTTATCAAAAGTATTGTGGCGCAGCAGCGTAATACAAGTATGGCTGCAATCAATTTAACCATGGTATTTCACCACATTATGTGCATGCAATTGTTTCAAGAAGGTTCATGCCCGCCAGAGCTTCCATTTTATTTAAAAATTGAAGAAGAAGGCAAAGATATTACAGAACAATTTGACCTTGCTAATGATATATGGGCAAAAATACCAGATCATATGCCCATCAATAATGGCGTACATCAGCAATTTGTGGCCGCAACAGCAATGCAAGTTGTAAAAAATATTCTCTTCAATCTTGGCGAGCTTTTACACGCTCCAGGTCCCAATGGATTACCTGGTGGATGCCCTGTACGCGTAGACGCTAGTGGTGCTAAGGTAGTAGTGCCAGCTGATCTTACAGAAGAAAAAATGAAAGAAATTATGTATCTTTCTAACTACTATGAAGGCTTTGAACCAACTCTTGATGATGGTACCATGCAAGCTACACCTCATTGTATACAAATGGTAGAAGAAACCCTTGGTATTGATTGGGAATACAAGACTGTTCGACCAGAACAATTTATGGAAGCACATACCGAAATTTCTTCAAAGTTTTTGGCTTTCTTAGATAAAATTGAAAAAAACAGCTAATTATTGCAGGGGAAGATGTTATGAGTGTCACAACACAAGACTTCATCAAAGCACTTCGCAAAGCAGCCATAGAACTTGCTTCTCATGAGTCAGAGCTAAGCGCGCTTGATTCTCAGCTTGGTGATGGAGATCACGGCGCAGCTATCACCGCCATCAGCAATATTATTTGCACCCAAGCTGATACAAGCTTACAAGACCCTGAAAAAACATTAGATATCTTTTTAGAAACGGTATCTGATGTTATTTTAAGCACAGGACTTGGATCTACAAGCTCTCTCTGGGGCACATATTTTTATGGCCTTAGCGAAGGTGCTGAGGGTGTGAGCATAATTGATGCTACCATATGTAAGCGTATGTTGCAAAAAGGCTTTGAATCCATAGCCCCTATCAGCAAAGCACAACTTGGCGACAAAACCATGATGGATGCACTTATACCTGCAACAGAAGCTGCTCTTGCACATGAAGGCAGTGTTGCAGATATTATGCTTAACGCAGCCAATGCAGCAACTCAAGGAGCTGAAAAAACAAAAGAATTTGTTGCAAAATTTGGCCGTGCAAAGAATTTCAAAGAGCAATCTCTTGGGCATAAGGATGCCGGAGCGACTTCTTTCAGTTATTTTTTGCAAGCATTAGCACAAGAATTGTCTTAATTGGCGTAACTAAAAAGGATATGTAATTGTCATTACAGAATTAAGACTCCTGCACAATTCATTATGCGAAGGATTTTGGTTGCAATGGCGCTAGCCATTGCAACCAAAATCAAAAGTACAAAACCATAACTTTAAAAAGTTTGTGCAGGAGTCTTAAACTGTATATTTACAGTTATATTAGCTAAAATACATAGTTTTTATAGTGCTGAGCAAGAAATTTTTACAAAGATTTCACGCATACTGCATTGCCCATATATGCAAAATTTTGTGCAATGCGTATAGCACAATGATAGAACAACATATGTATCGTAATTTTTATGCATATTATAAACTGGTATCAGTGAGGTAATTACAATGAAAAAATTTATCAATAACCCAGAAGAAATTACCAATGAACTTTTAGAAGGCCTTGTATATGCTTTTCCACAACTGGTAAAAAAACCAGATCCAGAAAAGCCTATCATCGTCAATACCAAATTAGATGCAGCAGACAGGGTCACCACTGTGAGCTTTAGTGGTGCAGGTCATGAACCTGGCCTTTGCGGCTTTGTAGGTGAAGGGCTTTTAGACGTTATTGTTTCTGGAAATGTTTTTGCAGCTCCAGGAACCAATGACGTTGTACAGGCTATGACATTAGCTGATAAGGGTAAGGGTGTTTTATTATTGGTATTAAATCATGCTGGCGATATGATGGCTGCCGATATAGCAGAAAAGAAATTTACTAAGGCCGGAGGAAAGGTTCTTAGAGTAAATATTCAAGATGATATTAATACAGCACCACGTTCTGCCTCTCATGATAGACGTGGTCTCATGGGCATGTTTCCTGCTGTACATATTGCTGGTGCAGCTGCCGCTCAAGGCTACAGCCTTGAAAAGGTACATGAAGTTACGCAAAGAATAGCTGATAATATGGCTACAATTCTTGTGGCCAGTTCTGGTGCTTTTCACCCATCTACCGGTAAAGTCATTATGACCTTTGGTGATGATGACATGGAAGTGGGCGCTGGCATGCATGGCGAAGGTGGCGGAGAGCGCATGAAAATGCTCTCAGCCGATGCGACTGCTGATCTTATGATGCAGAAACTTTTAGATGACCTTAATGTTCAAGCTGGTGAAAAGTTGCTTGTTTTTGTAAGTGGCAATGGTGCCACTACCCTACTTGAGCAGCTTATTGTTTTCCGTCGTTGCCACACTATTCTTAAAGAAAAAAATATAGAATTAGTTGGAAGTTATGTAGGCGAGCTTATGACAGTACAAGAAGCATCAGGATTTCACATGTCAATAGCTCGTGTAGATGATGAATTAGCTTCCTTATGGGACGCTCCTTGTATGTCTCCGTATTATGCTAAATATTAGAAAGTTAACACTAAAAAAGTAGCTTACTACATTTTATGTTTGACTAGCAAGTATTAACGCCCAGCATACATCAACTACCACTACTAACACTAGACCTTTTGTATCGTAAAAAGGTCTAGTGTTTTTCATTGAAAAGCTTACTCCAATTTTTTATGGCTAAACACAATGGAATACTTTTTGCTTTAAATGCTTGTTAGGAAATTTTTACCTATGGCAGTGTGCTAAGTTGTCACCAAAAAACAGGGCATACAGCTATGATTATAACGTTACCCCCGTACACGTATCTTGCATAATAGCATTTTTTCGTGTTCTTCAAAATTAGAGTTAGTTGTAAAAAATAAAGGAGCTTCTATGTCCATTTATGGAATTTCAAACAATGAATCTACTGCCAGCGCATATTTTAGCACCAATCCTAAGCAAAATACGACGCAAATCGAACAGAAGGTCAGTGAAGACACAGTAACATTTTCTCCTGAAGCTTTGGAAATGTATAAAAATTCTTTAGCTGAAGCGCAATCAGGCTCCACAAGTAACGCTGATGCACCAGAAGATACTGGCGAAAAAGCACCTTCAGGTGAACACAGCGGTGAAGATCAAGGCCTTGTAAGCCAAGCTCTTGGTGGCGGCATGAAAGCTGGAGGCAGCAAATCCGGTGGAGATAGCACTGAAGAAGATGACGAAGATGCCAATAATAACGGTATAGAAGATTGGTATGAAGAAATTCTTGAAAATATGAATGGTGAAGAAAATACGCTTGGTGAAAATACTTTTTCAAGCTTATTAGGAAGTAGCAAGTAATATAGTCGACACTGACAAACAAACTGAAATATGCATTTCTATAGCTCAAGTGAAATGCAAAAAATTACCGCAAATAAGAGCATAGGATGTTAAGCATCAACTACCATAGAATTTTTAATAATACAGTGTATAGAATTCCAAATTATTGCAATTAAAAAAATTAAAAATGTACTAAGTAGTCGACACTAAAAAACTAAACAACTGTTTGTAATTGCACACTTAATACACAAGGGTTGGCCTATAAAAATTGCCAAAAACCAAGCATGAAATGCGACTTTTTCGGCAAGTTTTCGCCACTAGCGCACTTGTTTTTCATGTGCCGACTAACGAAATTTTTCTGTAAGAAAAATTTTGCGCCACGTAAAATAAGCCAGAACTTGCTTCTGGCGGCCCTAAAGGGGTATTTGGAGTGAGCGTGCCTTTCTGAAACACGCATGGAAATGCGTTTCTCAGCATCGATTAATAAAGGGCAGAAAGTAAACACTTTCTGCCCTTTATCAATGTAGTCCTACTGAACTGTTATCTATTAGAAACCAAATCCGTCATCGTTTGCACCAGATGCGCCAAAGCCAAAATCAGCGGCTGGGCCTTCATCTTTTACGGGCTCTTCAGCCACTGCTTCACCCATGGCATCTCCAGCCACAGCTCCTGCAGCACCTGCCACAACCATGCCCTTCATATTATCCTTAATAGCATCTTTAATCATGCTTAAAAGCTCTTGCTGATCAACTGCCATCTTACCTTGATAAGGCATAAGTTCCTTACGTAAGGCGCCCATATCTGTGGTCATGGTTTTGATCTTAGCTTCAAGCTGATCGCATTTTTTGCCTAGTTCAACAGCTTTTGCTTCAGATGGTTCTAAGGCGGCAACCTTAGCGTGTAAGGTTACAATTTCTTCATTTTGCACTTTTACAGTGCCTTTAAGATCTGCCAAAGCACCAAGAGTTTTGGCTGCAAGGGCTTGCATTTGCGCATTCATAGGCGGAACAGAAACATTATCTCCAATACTTTGCTTTTTCGCTGCAAGGAAATTATCCCATGGAGTTGTGCCATCATATTCCATGCCCACAAAATCAGGGTATAAGCTGGCCATCCAGCCTGCGGCAAGGGGTGCTATAAACTTTGCAGCGCAGTCACACTCAAGAGATTGCCCTGTTAAATACCCTGCCAATTCTTTTACATCTACGTCTTCCTTGCCAATTACAAGGGCAAGAACAGTGTCCATTGGGAAGACTTTACGAGCTACATCTGACATATAAGCCTCCTCCTGATAGATCCGAGGATCTGGGAGATTGAGTTAGTACAAATTACCAGCTAATTAGCTGCGGCCCACCATACGCACATAGGTCAGTGCGGCTGTTCTGTATACAAAGTGCCCAAGCTTTGACCAAGGCAAATACGCAAAGAGCATCCATACCGAAACAAGGTGCAAGTAGTACGCACAATAGGCAGGTTCTACTGTATTCATAAGACGAAAAACCTGACTTAAAATACCGGTAACGGCCACAACCCAAATAATACCTAAAAGATACCAGTCATAGTAGCTGGACCCTTGATACTTGGGATTAAGCTTCATACGACGAATACTCAGCATAACAAGGCCTGTAATCATAGCTATAGCCCCCAAATTTGCTAAAATTTTAACGGGGTTTGTTAATGATAATGGCGTTGTTATTTTTAAAGCAGGGATAACCATCCCAAACCAACTGCCAGCAGCAACAATTGTAGTAACAATCAAAAGCGCTCCAAAGCTGAACATAAGAATCATATGACCCCATTTACGTCCACTTTTTGCTTCGATTTCTTCACTGGTATCGGTGCTTGTTTGGCAATTGCTGAATTTTTTGTGGGTGATAATTTCTTCCACAATAACGTCATAAAGGTGCATATACCAAGGCTTGGTTTTACCAAGCATAAGTATGGTTCCTTCAGGTTTAAAGCGATCAATCAGTCGCATTACCCCTTTATACAGTACAAATACCGCGCTAAAGAAAGTAAGCATAAATACAGGGTCTACCACATATAGAATGTGGAAGATTTGGCTAAATACGATAAGACCTTCTTCATTACGCGGAAACCATGCGCCTACAATGCTTGCACGTATCATCCAAATGATGAAAAAGAGCATGGCAGGAATGGCAACAAGGAAGGGTAAGCCCTTAATGGAGCTCATCCATCTACCAATAGCTACCGGTTCTGTAAGATCGCGGTACACCATATTTCTTGCCGCAGACATTAAATCTGCCGGACGCGCACCACGCGGACAAAGATCAGCACAATTGCCGCAGTTGTGGCAAAGCCAAAGGTCAATGTCGTTTTCTAATTTATCCTTAAGTCCCCATGATGCCCACACCATTTCTTTGCGTGGATAAGGACTATTAGCCGGAGATACGGGACAAGCAACAGAGCATGTAGCGCATTGATAACACTTTTTCAGTGTTTCACCGCCTGCAGCCTGAAGTTCACGCACAAACTCCGAATTGGGTTGTAATTTTACTTGTGCCATGCCTTCCTCCTACATGCCCTTGAATGGGTTGGGGCCCATAGTTACGATACGCGCCACAAAGTCATCAATGAGATTTGGCACCTTATCGTATTCGTCAATGGCCACTTCAAGCTGCTCCACACGCTCTGCTTCCACACCAAGACGATCAAGGGTTTCAGCAATATTTTCTTTACGACGATTACAAATTTCAGAACCTTTCACAAAGTGGCACTGATAATCATCGCCGTATTTACAACCGAGCAGCATAACACCGTCAAAGCCCTTACTCATGGCATCAGACACCCAAATGGCGTTAACTGAACCAAGGCAACGCACAGGAATTATACGCGCATACGGACTCCAACTTTTGCGACGTACAGCAGCCATATCAAGAGCTGGATACGCATCATTTTCACACGCTAAAATAAGTACACGCGGACCATCATTTTTAAAGTCCTTAGGTACAGTTACTTCACGTATCATAGAGCCAATTTGGTCAACATTATAGTTGGCAAAAGAAATAACGCGCTCTGGACAAGCCCCAAAACATGTACCGCAACGACGGCAACGAGCTGGATTGGGTTTTGGTGTTCCTTTTTCATCATCATCAAGTGCGCCAAAGGGGCACTCTTCTGTGCAACGCTTACACTGGGTACAACGCACAAAGTTGAAGATAGGATACGAAAGGTCACCGGAACGTGGGTGAACGGCAACACCATGGCTTGCAGCTTCTATGCACTGAATAGCTTTTAAGGCTGCACCATAGGCATCTTCTTCACACGCATCCATAGTCATGGGCTGGCGCACGCAACCTGCAGCATACACGCCTGTACGACGAGTTTCATAAGGGAAGCAGATATAGTTTGAATCTGAAAAACCGTCAAACAGGTCAAGATCAGGAAAGTCAGG
>CAYJOQ010000043.1:0-3790 GCA_964371825.1 uncultured Desulfovibrionaceae bacterium | reverse complement strand
AAATTGCATAACGGCTTCTTTAGCAGTGCTTGGCACTATGCCCGTTGGCAAAACAACCATATCCACATCAAGGTCAAAATCCATACCAAGTAAGGTATTTTGACAAGATACTGTAAGAGCTTCACCATTTTGTGCAATGCTTGTCACATCAGCCTTGGTCATCATAATGCCAAGACGATCTTGCGCATGCTTGTAATAACGTTCGAGTAAACCTTGCACAACCATATGTTTATACAAGATAAACACTTGCGCGCCTTCATCACCGTCACACACAGCATTAGCTAAGCGCAAAGCTGCAACAGAAGATACAGAATTTGAGTAGCTTAAATGCTTAATGCATTCAAGATCTTCTTTTACAAAACCTGGTTGTTCTGCTTCATCTGTAGGACATGCAGGAGCTGCAGCTGGCTTTTCTGCTTCACTGCTTTCACAAGAACACGCAGCAGCACACGCAGCCTTAGCAGCTTCTTCAGCTAAGGTAGTATCAAGCACAAAGGCTACACGCTTGGGCTTAATCTTACCTTCACGCAATTGCTTGCCAAATTCACCGGCATGCATAACGTTTGGCAATACTCCATATCCCATGGGAGCCAAGTATTTTTTAGCATCAAGAGGAACCCAACCTGTGGAAAGCACAGCCGCTCCAACAGCTACTTCTACAACACCGTCAGGTGTGTTAATTGTAGCCATAAATTCACCCGGCTGACCAGAAAGCTTCGCCATGGTTGCATTTGTATATACGGTAATATGCGCACTGGCCTTAGCTGCGGCTATCTTAGCTTCAAGGCCTGAAGGTTGTGTTTCTGTCCAAGGGGCTGCCAAGGGAGTAGCTGTGGGTATATTATGTACGTGGCCACCTAAAATATTAGCCTTTTCCACAATCACTACTTCATAGTCAATGGCTGCCAATTGCAAAGCTGCTGAAAGGCCTGTCCAGCCTCCACCAACCACAAGCACACGACGAACACCCTCTATAATAGCGCCTTCAGGTGGTGTGGATTTTTGTAATTTTACAACCCCCATATTTACATAATCAAGAGCCATTTGTTGTAGAAGCTCAGGAGCTGTGTTTGTAAGTGCTGTTCCGTCGGGATTTTTATACGCAAGTACGCATTGTTCACGAAGGTTTACACGTTCAACCATAACCTCGCCAAAAGCATAAAGGGCGCTGTCATAACGTGGGGATGCACCACACACCAACACACCATCAAGCTCGTTGGCAGCTATATCATCTTGCATTTCAGCTATAGCAGCAGCAAGAACAGGATAACACTTAACAATAGGCGTTAAAACACCCCATTTCTTGCTTATTGCATCAGCTATCGCAGCAACATCGACGCCACCGCCAATATTTTGTAGGTCAAAATAGACACCAATTTTTGTGGCCATGCCGCCTACCTCCCTTTAACCGTTTGCACCGCTTTCATGGCGGCAGAGGTTCCAGACTGTGCAGACCGCATTACATCCAAAGGCATACGGGCGCAACCGGCAGTGAAAATACCTGCTTCTTCACCACTTACCACAAATCCATCTTCGTCAATTGCTACTGGTAAGGGGAGGCTTTCATCAGCCAATGTGGGTTGCATACCTGTGGCAAGAACTGCCATATCATAGCTAAGGGTAAGTTTTTCACCCCGTAAAGCATCTTCTACTGTAAGCAGCACGTTACCATTTTCACCTTCTTGAACTTCAGCTACCTTGCCCTTAACAAAGGTAACATTGGGCATAGCTTCAATTTTTTCAAGAACCTTCATATACCTACCAGGGGTACGCAAATCGATATAATAAATAGTTATTTGCACATCAGGGTTTTGCTCAGCAAAATATTGCGCTTGCTTGAGCGAGGCCATACAGCAAATATAAGAACAGTAATTTAAATGATTTTGGTCTCGAGAACCGGCACATTGTATAAAAGCCACCTTTTGCGGTTTGCGCGCATCAGATGGACGAACAATACTCCCATTAGTGGGACCAAAGGGCGAAGCTAAGCGCTCCAATTGCATATTAGACACACAATTTTTAACATTACCACCGCCAAGATTGCTAAGGTTTGCCATATCATAAGGCTTCCAGCCTGTGGCAATGATTATGGAACCCACTTGAAGTTCTATGGTGCGCTCTTCTTCCTTGGTATCAAGAAAAGCATTGCCCATAATCTTCACAGCATCAGACGTTGAGAGTGTTTTTTGATCTAATACATAACGACCAGGAAAAGCAAAAGGCATTGACCTATATAAAGCCTTACGCGTTGAAAGGCCAAAGTCAAATTCATTTGGAGTTTCACCTTCCATAGTCGAAGCTAACAAGCCAAAGTCCACATTATGCGGCGCTGTACAGCGAGGCTTAATGTGCACTTTTACAGTGTAGTCATTTTTCTGTCCGTTAAGTTCTACCACTTCTGCTAGGGTAAAAAACTTAATGCGCGGGTTGTTCCTAATGCGTTGGAATTGAATTTCCAAACCGCAGGAGGGTGGACAGAGTTTAGGAAAGTATTTATTAAGCTGCGCTACTCTACCGCCAAGATAAGGGCTTTTTTCTATGATATAAACATCATAGCCCAGTTCCGCCGCTTCTATGGCTGCTGTTAGGCCTGAAAAGCCACCGCCAACGACGAGGATGGAGTTGGACATCCTGGATATCCTCCCTGCGTTATAATCTCACACTGATATGCGCGCCGAGCACATCAAGCAGATATGCCCACGACCATACCAGCGTGAAAGAAAAAAAAGCGACCACAATATTGCGGCCGCCCCCACAATAGCTGACAAGAGCTGGTAATTTACTTGCAAGGTTATTTACAAGCCTTATGATAGAACTCACACCCGTAAACTATGTACCTTTACGAGGCTAAACAATACCAATCCTTGCGCGTTTGTAGGGGCCAACCCCTTCTCAGCTCTGAGAAGGGGGGCCACCTTAAGTATTTTTCCTTATTCAGGAATAATTTGATAGTAAGGCTTTTTAAAGAGTTTGGTTTCTCCTGAAGCAGGATCATACTTTGAGTTAACAAAGCACTTCCACTTGTTATCGTCAAGACCCATAAAGTCTGCTCTATAGTAGAAGCCAGGATAACGAGACTCTTCGCGGAAGCGAATGTGCTGCATGTGCAAACGTACTGTCCAAAGACGGTGGTAGTTTTCCCAGCAACGTAAGAGTTCGTGAAGGTCACGAGCTGCAAGCTTATAGGAGTCTTCTTCAAGCATACCAAGCAAATGGAAACCAGTTGCAAGCAATGCAGCTGAAGTTGTGTAGTAGTTAGATACACCACCGCCGTATTCGTCAGTGCACTTCATAAGACGCATCATGAAGTTCTTTGGCGAAATGTAGTTCGGGTTAACTACTGGATCTGTAGAAGCATCTTTGCCGTTCATATAGTTATAATAAGGACGGTAAATAAGTTGCTTTAACTCTTCGGCAGATTCTTTAACTGTAGGTACAAAGTCCTTATGGTCAAGGCACCAGCGAACCATTTGCTTACCGCAAATACGGCCTTCTGCGTGTGAACCAGAAGAGAACTTATGGCCAGATGCGCCAACACCGTCAGCACAAGTCCAAAGGCCTTCAACGGTGGTCATACGATTGTATACTTTACCGTTAGAAGCGCGCACTTTGTAGTCTTCAGGAATCCAGCTTTCGTCTGGACCAGAAACCCAAATACCGCAGCAGCCAGAGTGTGAACCTAAAAGATAAGGTTCGGTAGGCATAATTTCAGAGCCCACTTCTTCAGGCTGAATATTCATACAAGCCCAAAGGTTAGCTTGGCCTACGCACATGTCGAGGAAGTCTTCCC
>CAYJOQ010000042.1:0-16234 GCA_964371825.1 uncultured Desulfovibrionaceae bacterium | reverse complement strand
TAATTTAAGAACGCAATACTGCCAACATGGCACCCAAGGACGCCATAATACCTTTAAAAACGTGTATTATATAAAATAGCAATATTTTATATGTACTACCTTACTGCTTGTCAAAGACATATCTATACCAAGTAGATATAAAAAGCTACCATTGACGTGAGCACGGAAGCCATTTACACTATTTCTATACTGTTGGCAATTGACTCATTAAGGCATATTTAGCCAAGAGAACGAAACATAGGAGGCCACAGCCACATGGGCATGGTTAACACATTGGTTATTACCGGTTATGGTACCAATTCACATATGGAAACGGCACATACTGCACGTCTTGCAGGTTCAGACAAAGCAGATATTGTACACTTTGCAGATATAGTTACGGGTAAGGTGCGCCTTGAAGATTATCACTTCTTGGTCTTTCCCGGCGGTTTTTTAGATGGTGATGACCTTGGCGCAGCCCATGCTGCAAGTATGCGTTGGCGTCACCTTGAAGATACAAAGGGAACTCCTTTACTCACACATCTACAAAATTTCTTAGATGCAGGAAAACTTGTTCTTGGTATTTGCAATGGGTTTCAATTACTTGTTAAACTTGGACTTTTACCATGCCTTAACGGCCAACGCTTTGTACGCCAAGTAACACTTGGCCATAACGATTCTGCACGTTATGAAGACCGCTGGGTGCATATGCGTGCCAATGCTCAAAGCCCTTGTGTTTTTACTAAGGATATAGATTTTATAAGCTCTCCCGTGCGCCATGGTGAAGGAAAAATAATTCCTTCAAATGCACAATGCTTAGAACTTCTTGAAAAAGAAAACCTTATTGCCTTGCAATACGTCAACCCAAAAACACTTGAAGTAACTGAAGAATACCCTGCAAACCCCAATGGTTCTCCCCTTGGAATTGCCGGCTTAACTGACCCTACCGGACGTGTTCTTGGTCTTATGCCACACCCTGAAGCTTTTCACCATGTAACTAATCATCCTGGCTGGACACGTGGTGAAGTTTCGCCTCCTGGCACCTTATTGTTTGTTAATGCAGTACAATATTTGCGCCAACTTTAAGCATATACACAGCATATGCCAACTATGATGAATAACATATAAACATCTAAAACAATACAATATTACTTGTTTTTTGGCAAAGCGTTTTCTTATATATACAGATTAAAAAACTTGACAAGGCCATAAAAAAAGTCCATGGCATGCCTAGCAGGCTGTTGCAAGCAGTAATGTATTTTGTCGGTATAAAAAGTCAAACTGCCTATGTATGTTATATACTCAAGCATTTTGGCTTTTTCTAGCTGGCAGTGGGTGTGCGCTTTTCGCTAAGGACAACATATTGCACAAAGCACGTAAGGAAGCATATGAAGCTTGATGATATTATTCACTGTATAGAAAAAACCGCTCCGCCACATTTGGCGGCATCTTGGGATAATTGCGGCATACAAGTAGCTTCAGCTAATGATACCGTAACTGTGCTTGCCCTTTGCCTTGATCCAAGCCCTACTTCTATTGCCAAAGCTTTGGCAATAGGCGCACAATGTATTATATCGCATCATCCTTTACTTATGCAAGGGCGATTGCCAAATACACTAGACCATTACCATGAAGTGTTGCGTTTACTTTTTACTCATGCAGCAAGTTTGTATGCTGCCCACACTTCACTTGACATTAATCCTCACGGCCCTGCCGGCTGGCTGGCAAAAAGTTTGCAATTAAAAGACATTAGTGTTCTTGAGAATATAGACCCCATGCCTAATGGACTTATGGCAGGTTATGGAATTGTAGGCCAATTACCAAAGCCTTTAAGCCATGAAGATTTTATGCATACTCTTGCGCAATATATTGACCTTAGCACAGCTACCCTTTGTGGGAAATGCGTAGATAAACCCTATACACGCATTGCTTATTGCACCGGCTCTGGATCATCTCTTGCCCACAAGGCCCATGCTCAAAACGCAGATATTTTCATTACAGGTGATGTTAAATATCATAGCGCCCTTGAAAGTCCTCTTTGTATGCTTGATGTTGGTCATCATAGCCTTGAAGAAGAAATGATGCGCAAGTTTGCTTTAGAACTTGCCCCGCAGCTTTCCAATGTGCGGGTAGAATTTATAGCCTCAGCATCACCCTTGCGCCCTGCAATATATAGTTAACGCTGATATATGCCCGCAAAGTTGATGCATAAATACAACGTTCCGCTTGTATCGGAAGGAGAAAATCATGAGTTTGTATCTGAAACAAATTGAGCAATTAGTTGCCGTACAAAGGGTAGATGACGCCATTTATGCGGTAAAAAAAGAATTAGAGCTTGCCCCGCAAGAATTAGATACTCTTGAACAACGTTATGCTGCCTCAGAGGCACACCGTAATAAAGTTGTGGAAAAAATGAACCATATTCAAGAGCAACAAAAACGCATTGCTTTTGAAATTGATGATGACTCTGTGCGCATCAAAAAAAGCAAGAACAAACTCATGCAAGTAGCCAATCAACGTGAATACCATGCCATGATGCGCGAAATGGACAGCATGGAGAAACAAAATCGCTCTCGTGAAGAAGAAAAACTTGTTCTTGCTGATGAATTACAAGTGCAAGAAGAAGCATTAGCTGAAATTGACATTACCTATCTTGCTTTAAAGGCAGAGCTTGAAGTTAAACGCGAAGGTTTACAAGAACGCATTCAAAAGGCACAAGCAAAACTTAGTACATTAGAAGTTGAACGGTCTAGTACCGGCTCTGAGGTTCCTCAACCAGTGTTTCAACGCTATGAATTTATTCGCCGCCGCCTTGAGCATCCTGTTATTGTAGCTGTAAAAGAAGGTGTGTGTAGCGGTTGCCATATTTCCATTCCACCGCAATCATTTATTGAATTGCAGCGTGGCCAGCAAATATTAAGCTGCCCCAATTGCCAACGCCTCATTTATTGGTGCGAACATTTTGTAAACCCAGATGAAGTACAACACGTTCACGAAGAAGCAGCTGCCCCCGTAGAACATAAATTTTTTATTCAAGACTAAGGTTTAAACGCGTTACGTACAACCTCTGCACGAAGTTATTCATGCAGAGCCCCTTATTTAAAGAGTAGGACGGATCACCGCTGCGTAGTACGTGCTGCTGTGAAATTATATTAATATAATTTCGCAACATTACTTAGGCTACGGGGAGGAAAGTCCGGGCTCCACAGGGCAAAGTGCTGGGTAATTCCCAGAAGGGGTAACCCTTGGCAAGCGCAACAGAAAGCAAACCGCCTTGCTAAGCAAGGTAAGGGTGAAACGGTGGGGTAAGAGCCCACCAGTTATCGTGGCAACACGATAAGCTAGGCAAGCCCCACTTGGAGCAAGGCCAAATAGGGAAGATGATCGGCCCGGTCTTATCTTTCGGGTAGGCTGCTTGAGGATGCGAGTAATCGTATCCCTAGAGGAATGGTGATCTCGTGCATATATCTTGTGCATAGACAGAACCCGGCTTATAGTCCTACTCTTTTATTTATTAAGGAGGCACTTTTTATGGCCATGAGCTCTAAAAAGTGCCTCCTGTCATAGCATGTATTCAAGAGTAAGTAATGACACAACATATTCGTCCTTATGCCATCATTGTGGCCGCAGGTTCTGGTTCGCGTTTAGCTCCTTGTACCAATGGTGTTCCTAAACAATTTCTCATGTATAAAAATGCCCCTCTGTACATACATGCAGCAAAAGCCCTACAAAAATGTGCGTGTATGGCTGGTATTGTCTTTGTTTTTCCCAAAGAACACCTAGAGGAGCAAAAATCTTACCTTGAATCTTTACACAAAACTGAAAAATTAGGTATTGCGTGGAGCTGCGTAGCAGGTGGAAAACGCAGGCAAGATTCTGTATATAACGGGCTTAAAGCCTTGCCTCCATCGTGCACTCACGTTCTTATACACGACAGTGCGCGCCCCTTTGTTAGCCCAACTCTCATAACACAGCTTTGCACTGCCTTAGCTCAAGGTCATGCAGGTGTTATACCAGCGCTGCCCGTAACAGATACCATCAAAGAAGTGTGTGACAACACCGTTATACGTACGCCAAAGCGCGCGCATCTTATGGCAGTACAAACACCACAAGCCTTTGAACGTGAACGTATCATGGCAGCGCACGAGCATGCCAACACGCATGATCTTGACGTAACCGACGATGCTAGCCTTTTTGAGCATCTTAACATTCCCGTACATGTTATTCTTGGGGAAGGGAAGAATATAAAAATCACCCATGAAGAAGATTTATCCATGCTTACAGCTATCAAACCACCTCGTCTTTGCACTGGCTTTGGCTATGATGTTCACCGTTTTATCACTGAAAACACAAGCAATACAGCTGCAATAAGCACAGGACGCCCCCTAAAAATTGGTGGGATTGTCATGGATGGCAACTTTACAATACAAGCCCATTCCGATGGAGATGTTTTATTGCACGCACTCATGGACGCGCTTTTGGGCGCTGCTGCAGAAGGCGACATAGGCCAGCATTTTCCCGATAATGATGCAACATTTAACAATATAGACTCTGCCGTGTTATTACACGAAGTCTTACGCATACTAAGAATTAAAGGTATAGAAATACAACATGTAGACCTCACTATTATTGCGCAAAAACCTAAAATCGGACCCAAAAAAGCAGCCATACAAAAAAACATTGCCCACTTATTAGGTGTAGATGTGCATTGTGTTAATGTGAAGGCAACCACTGAAGAAGGTCTTGGTTTTACCGGTGCTATGCAAGGAATTAAAGCAACAGCCTTGGTCACAGCTTTGGCAGTCAATGGTCACTAAACATATAATAATCGCTTTAAATACTCGGCACAAAAAACACATACACGCATTGAAATAATTACTTTTTACAACTAAAATAGTCGATGCTGAACAATACCTGAACACGTGTTTTTATACTTTAGCATATACGCCAAGAAATTTTTTTTGCCAGCGCTGTAGATTGCATTTTTTCAACAGGGTGTTAAACTCATTGCCAGTAAAAAAACCCTTGCTACCTACGTTGTACAAAAAATACCGTTGTTCCCCAAGTTTTTTGTATGCATTAGTAAAAACAACAAATATTAGTAATAACGCTACTTCTATTGAGGATATCATGACCCATGAGCAACAAGGCAAGCAGCCCCTCTCTACCGTAACCACAGCACTAAATGCTCTTACAGATCCTTGTCAAAACCATGCGTCCAAAGAGTGTCCTTGGTTTGACAATTATGACCAAGGTGTCCCCCATACTGTTGATATTTTTGAAACACCTTTATATGAACTACTCAATATTGCAGCACAAAAACATCCCAAGCGCGCAGCCATTATTTTTCAAAACACAACAATTTCCTATGAGCAACTTAAAACCAAGGCTGAAGTTTTTGCCGCAGCCTTACGGCACATGGGTGTGCATCACGGTGACAGAGTAGCCATTATGCTACCCAATATTCCCCAAACCATCATAGCGTTTTGGGGCATATTAAAAGCTGGTGCAGTGGCCGTTATGATTAATCCATTGTATATGGAAAAAGAAATTGTCCATCATATACAAGATTCCGGCGCAAAACACTTTATTATCTTAGACTTACTATGGCCAAAAATTGCAGCATTACAATCTAAAATTACTGTGGAAAAATATATCATCACCAGCATTGGTGAAGCGCTTTCCTTTCCCCTCAATTGGCTTTATAATTTTAAAGAAAGAAAAAACATCGCCGCGTTAGCAATTCCGTATGATACAAACCATATCATACCCTGGAAAAGCCTGTTTGCCAGCAATGAAACATATTGTGCATCAACACATCTTAGCCCCGATGCCCTAGCGCTCATTCAATATACAGGCGGCACCACAGGCAGACCTAAAGGAGTTATGTTAAGCCATAAAAATTTAGGTTCCAATGGTAATCAAATTCTTGCCGTCATCCAAGATATAAAAAATAAACATCACACCTTCGTGGGCATTTTGCCCTTTTTCCATGTCTATGGACTTATGGCAAATCTTATTATTCCCACAGTATTACAAGCAACCTTACTCCCCATGCCCCGCTATGTGCCCCTTGATGTATTAAAACTTATTCAAAAGCATAAGCCCACTGTTTTTCCCGGGGCCCCTTCCGTATATATGTCGCTTATGCAGCAAAAAACCCTTCCTGAGTATGACTTAACCTGTATTGAATTGTGTATTTCGGGCTCTGCCCCTCTACCCCACGAATATTTTCACCGCTTTCAAGAAATTACCGGTGCAACCATCATTGAAGGATATGGCCTTACAGAAGCATCACCCATTACGCATATTAACCCCTTGCTATCGACAAATCAAAAAGCAGGCTCCATTGGCATGCCCTTACCGGGAACCGAAGTGCGCATTGTAGACATGGAAGCAGGTTCTTTAAGTTTGCCCACTGGAAAATTAGGAGAACTTATTATCAAAGGCCCGCAAGTTATGTCTGGATATTGGAATAAACCAGATGAATCAGCCTCGGCATTGCGCAATGGTTGGCTATATACAGGCGACCTTGCCACCATGGACGAACAAGGGTTTTTCCATATTATGGACCGTAAAAAAGACTTAGTTCTTGTGGCCGGAAATAACGTATACCCCAGAGAAATTGACGAAGTTTTACTCGAACATCCAGACATTATAGAAGCAGTAGCCGTGGGTGTTTCCAATGCCACAAGAGGGGAAAGTATCAAAGTTTTTGTGGTTCCAAGACCGGGAAGCGAGCTGAGCCGTAGCCAAGTTCTGGCATGGTGTCGTAGCAAATTAGCAGGGTATAAGGTACCCCGCTCGGTAGAATTTCGTGATTCTTTACCAAAAACTATCGTGGGCAAAGTACTACGTCGCACCCTACGTGCTGAAGAAGATGCCAAGCTTGCAGCAAAAAACAAGACACATACTTCACCTACAAATTAAACAAGATACGATATGCGTTTAATAATACAAAGAGTGCTTAATGCCGCGGTACATGTTGATAATATTTGCGTAGCAAGCATACAAAAAGGTTTTATGGTGCTTGTGGGTTTTGGACAAGAAGACACCGCAAGTTTACCTCAAGACCTGCTTTGGCAAAATATGCTCGACAAAATGCTTCATTTGCGTGTTTTTCCCGGTAAAACTCCTGACAAAGCCCATAAATTTCATTGCACACTTGAAGAAGCAGAAGGCGAAATATTACTAGTGCCACAATTTACCCTGTATGCAGACTGTAAAAGTGGTCGTAGACCCGGCTTTCAACTGGCAGCGCCCCCCCATATAGCCTCTACCCTCTTTAGTACTTGGGTACAAAGCGTTGACGCGCGCATGCCTTCTCAAGTACAATGCGGAGTATTTGGAGCCCATATGGACGTTTCTCTAACCAATTGGGGCCCTGTGACTATTATTTTAGATAGTAAGGAACTTTTTCCGCTAGCATACTGATACAACAAAACATTTTCGAGCCATATACAACAGCGTAGGCCCGCTTCAAATACCACGGCACATGTCAAAAATACCACTAAAAAATATATGTGCAGGGACTCTCATTACTTGGAGAAAATATGCCCTTTTACCTACACCTGTTATTCAACCCTTCTTTACGTAAAACGCCCCTTAAAAATCAAGGGCAAGGAAAAGCTGCCCTGTATAATCTTGGCTATGTGCAAAGAGTCAAACAAGGACAAGCCATTGCACAAATGCGCCCTTTACCGCCCAAAGGAGCCGCCAAAAACATAGATGCACGCTTTATTGTACAAGAACCTATTTTTCCCATGGGTCCCAATACCTATGTATCGCAAAACGCTCCCACTGTGCTTTTTGCCGCTACCGACGGTCATGTTTTTTATGATGGTACCAATATTTGCGTGCACACTAACCTTCATGTACGTTCTGACGTGAGTTTTCAAACAGGCAATATCCTGTTTAATGGCGATACCGCCATACACGGGAATGTGCGCGCTGGCTTTACCGTACAAGGAAAAAACGTGCTCATTGAAGGTATGGTAGAAGGCGGAAGAGTGCGAGCTACGAAGGATTTAGTCGTGCGTGGCGGTGTTAGAGGTGTTCATACGCAAAAAAACCATAAAGAACACAAAAGTACTGCATCTGTTCTTGTGGCAAACAATAATATTCGCGTGGGTTTTGCCGAAAATGTACATATGCAAGCTGGTACAAATATTATTGTTGAAAAAAATTGTTTGCATGCAAATCTTTATGCAGGGGCTAATGCTCTTATACGCGGTCATTTATGGGGTGGTCAAATGCACTGCCTTCAAGGAGTTATGATTACAGGCAATGCCGGAAACAAAGCCGGAGTTAGCACACGCATATACCTTGGCTATGACCCTGCAAAAATGCGTAAAGTAGCTTATATTGATGAACAACTTGACATCATAAATGATAAATTACATCATCTTAATGCTGTTGCCGGCCACCTACCTCCGGGGAGTACTGAGGCAAGCATAAAACTGTATACAGCTCGTAAAAAGCAACATGGGCTTATGCGTGCTCGTCGTTACCTTTGGGAAGGCATTGCCCCTCACAACGAATTTGTCCAACATTGTAAGGTTGTTATTCTTGGACAGGTGTTCAGTGGTGTAGAAATTGCCATTGGTACGGCATTTTTATATATTGATGAGCCATGTGCCAATGTGGTTTTTAGCCTTATGGACGGTACCATTGTGTGTTCACCCTATAAAGAAAAAAATACAGCATGATACGTTTTTCTCACATTATTCATCCTGCCAATGAGCATCAATGTGCATTTGCAGACATTGTGGCCGAAAGGTATACTGGCGATACTCCATGTGGGAAGTATCCCCCTCTTCATATGCTTGGCCCAGCAGGAGCAGAGCGAGAAATACACCTTGTACAGCACATGCACTTTACGCAAACCTTACCGGTACTGATTGGCCTTGGTTTTGGTCATGCACTGCGTCACATCCTTGCTAAGCATACGGGCCCCATTGCAGTTGTTGATAAAGAAAAGGAGCTTCTTCCCCTAACCAAGGCATGGGAAAATATTAGCGCTGCAGAAAAAGAGCGCATTACCTACATTGATTGTACTGACAACCAAGAAGCATTACGAAAGCTTACTCAATGGCAAAAAATTCATGGTGGTCTACCTCTTAAGGCTGTGCCTCATCCTTTTTATTTGCGACTAGACAGATTTTTTGCACCCGAAAATGCTTGGTATGGTCTTGTGCGCAAACACGTAGAAGCAAGCACTACAGTCAATTTTTGGGAGCGAGTGCGCCAGCCACGCTTTACACAAAAAGCCGCACGTGTATTATTAATAACCAGTAAGTATTTTCTTATGGGTGAGGTTATGCGTGCGTGCCAAAACATGCATATTGAACACAAGGTTCTCACCCTACCAAGTGATAGCATGTCTAGCCAAGAGTTTATTGAAAATCTTCTCAAGGCAGTGGTGGAATTCCAACCAGATTGTTTATTGACCCTCAACCATCTTGGCGTTGACCGTGAAGGCATTCTTATGGGTCTGCTTGAAGAATTGCAACTTCCCTTAGCCTCATGGTTTGTGGATAATCCCCACCTCATAGTTAATCTATATGAAAAACTTAAAAGCCCCTGGGTAACCATTTTTACATGGGATGCAGACAACATCCAATCTTTACAGCATATGGGTTTTGAGCACGTTTTTCATTTACCACTTGGAACCGATGCCAAACGTTTTGCTCCCACGCCATCCATAGAAAAAAATGCCCCTCAATACGCTGCATGGAAAAACACCGTGTCTTTTGTAGGAAATTCCATGGTACATAAAGTGGCTACGCGCTTAAGCAAAACCCCTTTTCCCGTATCCTTATTAGAGCCATTTAGTAACATTGCTCAAGATTTTGATGCCAGCGAAGAACGCTCGGTGGCAACCTTTATGAAGCATGCCTACCCTCAAGTATACACGCACTACATGGCCCTTGCCGACAATGAAGAACGCCTTGGCTACGAAACAGCCATAACCTGGGAAGCGACACGTATTTACCGAGCTCGCTGCGTTGCTCAAACCCTCCCCTTCGCGCCCCTTATTGTGGGTGATAGCGGCTGGAAAGATATTTTTGCAGGGCGCAAAGAACCATTCACCTTACACAGAGAATTGAATTATTATGAGGAGCTTCCCACATTTTATCCTCTTTCGGATATAAACTTTAATTGTACAAGCAAGCAAATGAAGGGAGCTGTGAATCAGCGCATTTTTGACGTGCCGGCCTGTAATGGCTTTGTGCTTACAGACTGGCGTGAACAAATGGATGATCTTTTTGAACCCCATAAAGAAATTGCCTTTTACACAGAGCCAGAAGAAATCCCTGAACTTATACAATATTATCTTAAAAACCCTCAAAAACGTGCACATATAGCCAGTGCTGCCAGAAAACGCGTTTTGGCAGAGCATACTTGGGAGCATCGCTTAGCAAAGCTATTGCAAGATATGCGCTCTGTCTATGGCATACAGGCTCATAAAAAATCTACCTCATTATGAATAAGCCTATACTTGTTTTACAAATGCAGCGCATGGGCGATTTGATTATGAGCTTTCCGCTGTTAGCTTTATTGCAAAAATGCTATAGAGGTCATCCCATTTGGACTGTAGCAGAGGAATGTTTTTTTAACGAGCTTATGCCTTTCACCCCAAGCACTACATACTTTCCTCCTTCTGCCATACATAAATTACAAAAGGTTCAATTTCACACTATTATTAATTTAAGTCACAGACCAGAAGCTGCCGCCATTGCTGGTAGTCTTAAGGCTGAGCACTATATGGGACCGCATATACGCAAAAATGCCACATATATTACAGGAGCTTGGTCGCTGTATAGGGCAAGTATTGTAGAAAACAATCGCTATAACCTGTTTCACTGGGCAGACCTACACCTCTTAGATCATATATCCGGTGCAAAACTGCCTCCCGTAAGCACGAGTAATATCTTACGTACCAGTGCAAAAGCAGTAACAAGCCACAAAAAAGTGGGGATTTTTGTGGGGGCAAGTGAAGTAGAAAAACGTCCCACAGCGGCATTTTTTGCTACGCTTGCAAAAGAGTTGCTACGCAAGGATTGCCAGCCCATATTTCTTGGGGGTCCCAATGACATAGCCCTTGGTAAGGAGGCCATGCACCTTTCGGGCATTAAGGGCTCATCTCTTTGTGGAGCCTTTAGTTTGGGTAAGCTTGCTGCCATGATGGCAACCCTTGATCTTTGCATCACTCCAGACACAGGCCCCATGCACCTTGCTGCATGGACCAATACACCTGTGCTGAATATCTCCATCGGGCCCGTTAATCCTTGGGAAACAGGGCCCATGAATCAAGGTCAATATGTTATCACCCCAAAGCTTTCATGCACCGGTTGTTGGAAAGCTTGCCAAACTATACAGCGTTGCCAAAATCGTTTGCATCCAAAGCAAGTTGCCATGCTTACACACACGCTTTTACACAGGCCAAAAGATATTCATAAATTGCAATTACGAGATATACACCTGTATACAACAGGGCGTGATGCCAACGGCCTTTATACTCTTTTGCCTATACAAGAAAATATAGGCTCAGCACGCATGGCTTTGGCAAGATTTTGGCAAGAATGGTTTTGGCATACTTTGCATCCCAATGCAGAATCCTCCCTACCAAGAGCCGCTGTACATATTTTAGAAAAAAATCATCCTGCACTTTTTGGCCATTTATTTAAGGCTACGCATCATATAACAGCATACCTTACTAAACATATAATACAAATGCGCAAAGGCCATAACAAAGAGTTGCCATTCAATTTTTGGCAAGCACAGCCCATGCCCATACGCCCTTTAAGCGGTCATATGCATCTGTATTTACAAAACGAAGAATATAGCCAAACAGCCTTTATGCAATGTTTGCAAAATATAGAAATATTAGCCAACCTTTGCCAAAAGATATAACGTTTTACGCACACACTCTTGCAAAAAACACACGCACCCCTTAAACACACTTCTTTACATTACAACAACTTATACATATTGACAAAGATACTCGTAACATAGTATTTACAAGGTTATTTAATTATAATAGCAAAATTAAAAAGACAGTTAGGCTGAGATATTTTTTAGCATTTCTTGGAGGGCACATGGCAACTATAGCAGCACACATCACCAAGGCACAGGGCCCAGTCCTTGTGGAGCGCCAAGGTCAACACTTGGAATTGCACCAAGGTGATGCACTGTATGAAACAGATATCATTAAAACCGATACCAGCGGAGTAGAAATATCTTTTGCTGACGGTAGTATTGCCATGCTTGGCCCAAAAGCCACTATAAAAGTAATGGATTTTGCTTTTGGCGGTGAAGAAGAACCAGCCTTTGTTGTTGAGCTTGTTCAAGGAGCCATGCGTTCCATCAGTGGTAAGATTGTAGAACAAAACCCTGATGCTTTTAAAGTGCTTACACCAAAAGCCACGGTGGGTATTCGCGGTACAGACTTTATATCTAAAGTTAATGATAATGGCAGTGAGCAATATGCTCTTGTTTCTATAGATCAAGGGCATAACCTTGTAATTACTACCCATACTGGAGAGCAAATATCATTAACTATGACAGGCCAAGGGGCTTTCATAGGTGGTGAAGCACTGAGTACCATTAAGGCACTTAATCTTAGCCTTGAAGAACTCAATGACTTGCTTGAAGAAATTATGAACTATTTTGTTATTGATGAAAGCACACAGCAAGAAGAAGATGATGACGAAGAAAATCTTGGCGCTTTAGAAGAAAATACCGAAGAAAATGTTGAAAACACGACAGAAGAAGAAGCTGCTCTTGATAACGCCAATGAAAGCACAAACCAAGAACATATTTTGTTGGAAACAGAGAGCTTTGATATAATAAACAATAACACTCTTGGGTCTATCTCATTTGGCGATGATAATGACTCTGATAGTAGTATAACAAGAGAACCTTTTGACGACGATGATGATGATATTCTCAACACAAATATCCCCAACACCTCTTTAGATGATGACGACGACACTATCATAACTCCACCACCATTAATAGTGCCTGGTACAGGTGGTAGCACAGATGACGACGACGATGATGACGATGATGACGATGATACCGAAACAACCCTCTACATTGACGGTTCTCAAAGTTATTATGCCAATGGAGGTACACCCCTAACAAGTGGTACGCACACTCATGCCCATAACAATATCGTTATTACTCAAGATATGAACACGCAAAATGTTGTCATTTCTGGCGACATTAACACCGCAACCGGCGGCACCTTCACAGCTGGTAATGACACCATTACCGGAGAAAATATGGCTCAGGGTCGCATTGTTGGTGATGCTGTAAGCATGGGCGGTAACTTTACTGCCGGAAACGATGTTATTACCATGGAAAATAAAACAGGCGGCACCAGCATATATGGTGATGCCTATGAAGTTGCTAACGGTACTGCACGCATGGGCTCAGACAAAATTACCATTAACGGTAATTTTTATAACTCCACCATTAGTGGTGATATTAATACTTCTGGCAATGTTGCTGTTAATTCTTGGGGTAATGATACTATAGTTATCGATGGAAATATGGGCAATGCAGGCTCTACAACCATGCTTTTTGGTGATGAAAGTACCACAAATACATTCAGAACCGGAGGCAACGATAGTATATTGCTTAAAGGTAATTTAATTGAAGGTGTGATTAATGGCAATGGCGGCCATGACACCATACACATTGAGGGTAACACTGAATCTTTGGGGCAAGTGCTTGCAGATGCCGGTAATGACGTTATTACCGTTGATGGCAACGTCAATGGCTCTGCTGCTGGCGCAGCTGCCCATATTGATGCTGGTGATGGCGATGACAGCATCACCATTGATGAAGTGACAAACGGCTATATTGCGCTTGGCAATGGTCAAGATACCATAAAAATCAATGAAATGACGGCAGGTACCATTGCTGTTGGCATGGATAGTAATGTAGACGAAATACATATTAATGGCGGTAGCGGCACCATAACCATAGATGGCTTTGCACCCGTCAATGATATATTAAACATTAATGGCGCCCCAATTACATATGCCGGAGACGGCGTATATGGTGGCTATACCATCACCTTTACCAATGTACAAAACCTAGCTCCCAGCTTATCTGTAACAAAGAATACTCTCGCTGTAAGTACAACCACCGCAACAGATCAAGCTACATTTACTGCCACTGACCCTGAAGGCCAACTCGTTACTGTGGGGATTTTGGACAGTGCAACAAATACATCTGTTGCGAGTTTAGCGGGTACGTATGGTACTCTTAACGTTGATAATGCCACTACCAATTTCACCTATACTGCCAATGCTGACAAGGTCAATGAAATATTTGCCACCACTCTCACAGATAATTTTATTCTTGTAGCAACTGATGCAGCTGGCAAGGAAACCCGTGTATTTGTCACCATTGAAGCTACAGGAAGCCAAAATGTCATTTATAAAGCAAGCCCTACTGCAGATATTGAAGAAGGTCATGGTGTTTCTACGGCAGCCTATGGAAATTCAACTATCACCCTTGAAGCAGGGCTGAGCAACGACATTACGGTTTCTGGTGATATGTTACGAGCAAATGGCACAATTACCGCAGGAGATGACATCATTATCCTACAAGGTAATATGACTACCGGAAACATTGCTGGTGATGCTTGGAACTTACAAACGACAACCTTTACCCCCGGTTCAGATACCATTACCGTTAATGGCAATATGAGCGGTGGTACAATCTACACAGATTATTCTATCGGTGTGGCAACATCCACCATCACCGCCTCTGCCACACTCAATAACTCAGTAACGGTTACAGGTACCATGTCTGGCATTGCCTCCATAACAGGTTCTCGTGCTGAAGACTCTTTTACCGTAGGTACTCTTGCAGATAATGCCACTCTTTCAGGCGGGGATAATGGCGATACCTTTAATCTTACAAATATGACAGGCGGTACTATTCGCGGTGATTATGGTGGCCCATATGCAACAGCAAATCTTTCCGATACCATTAATATTACTGGAACATTAAGTGGCGGTACAGTTAGTGCCGACCTAGGTAATGACTCTATTACCATTGGCACCATGGATAACGGTACTGTTCATGGCGGTACAAATAACACTGCCATTATTTCTGGTGATGGTGATACCATTACTATCACAGGAAACCTTAATTCAGGCACCATTTATGGTGATGGTTTACGCGAACAAGCTGTTTCTGGTATTCGTAACACCGATGATGATACCATTACTATCGAAGGAAATATGACAGGTGGCTCCATTTACGGTGATGTAGAAGAATATGGCCTGCGTGATTCAACTTCTTCTGATACCATAACCATTAAAGGTAATGCCACAGGTGGTATTATTGCCGGTGATAGCAATATAGCTCCTGCCCTAGGAGTTTTAGACTATGGCACAGCGAGCGATACCATCGTCCTTGAAGGAAATCTCGGCGGGGCAACCATATATGGAGATATAGCCACTACCAATAATGCCTCAACCTTGTTAGCTTCAGGAATGGGTGTAAACACCCTCATGGCTGACAGCATTACCGTGCATAGCATGAGTAGTGGCACCATATATGGCGATGTGAGCGCCACAGGAACTCTTATTCACGGCGGTAATGATACCATCACCATAACAACGACAATGACTGGTGGAAGCATTTACGGCAATGATGGCCAAGATAGTATTACCATAGGCAATGCTACCAATGGCATGACTGCGGGAACTGTTTATGGAGATTACGCCACAAACACATCAAGTACCAATGTATTCACTACTGGCAATAATGATACCATTACAGCCTATATTGGTGCTACAACTGCAAGTGATGCTATCAAGATAGATATCGGTGAAGGCAATGATATTATTAACCTTTACAACGCAGCAGGCGGTAGAACTAGCCTTACCTTCCTACGAGCGAGTGCTACCATAAGTGATACTGATACAATCATGATTGACGGCAATAACGTTACTGCAGCTCTTGTAGCTGCCATAGGAAGCGGCTCCTTTACCTATAATGATATTACTGTGTACTTTGCATAATACTGCACAAAAGTATTTTTTGCAGAAAATGTAACAACACAATATACTCAACACATAAAGCTGAAAAACGTATGAAAATAGGTTTTTCAGCTTTTGCAATTTTCATACACCTTTGCATAATATATTTTGAGACCTCTGCGTAATTAATTAGTCAGCACTGAAAAACCATGCAACCATTGTAATTACAAACACTCACATATTAA
>CAYJOQ010000041.1:0-16247 GCA_964371825.1 uncultured Desulfovibrionaceae bacterium | reverse complement strand
CATGTGTTGTTCAGCATCAACTAAATATGTCTTTGTATTCCTGCATTCTTTTCTACTAATTGTACTGTGCTTGCCACTTGCCTACCGAGAATAGTTTCTTTTTGCAATTCACGCTCAATGGTTGCGATACCCTTAATAACTGTGGTGTGGCGACGATTAAAGCGCCCTCCAATGTCTTGCAAAGATATATCGGTATGCTTTCTTGTTAAATAATAAATGGTATCACGGGCAAGAACAAATTCTTTTCGACGGCTACGTGAGGCTAATTGTGTGGGGTTAAGTTTAAAACTGTGGCACACAAGTTCAATAATGGTATCCATATTAAGGTGCGTTGCAACCTTGGCGTATTGTGCAAGCATTTCCATAGCCATTTCAATACTTATGTTGCTTCGTAGCTGACGCGCTTTAAAAACAAGGTTTTTAAGGCAGCTTTCCAATTGGCGTACATCATCGTGAAGATGATGAATTAATGCGTCAGTCACAGTGTCTGGCAAAAGAACTTGATAGCTGCGAGCTTTACGCCGCAAAATGTCGCGTCGCATATCAAGGTTAGGCTTTTCCATAGTCGTAAGATACCCAGAGCAAAAATACGAAACAAGTTGGCTGTCTACATTTTGTAATTCACGTGGAGTGAAAGAAGATGTCAGCACCACACGACTTCCACGCGACTGTAAACTCTTAATGGTAGCAAGAGCCTCTTCTTGGGTTCCTTTTTTTCCTTGAAAAAAATGCACATCATCCAGTAAGAGCACATCAAGGCTGCGCAACGCATTTTTAAATTCGTCCATTTGGGCATATTGACCAGGGCGACTTGAGCGCCTGTAGTGAGAACTGAATTCTTCAGCAGTCAAATAGCCTATACGTGCATGACCTTGTTCTTTTGTAAGGGTTTGTCCTATGGCATGAATCAAGTGGGTTTTACCAATGCCAGAAGCTGCACTTACAAAAAGAGTGTCTACTTGCCCGTTAACACGGCAAATTTCTTGAGCTGCGGCCACTGCCATGGAATTGGTCGGGCCTGTAACAAAATCATCAAAATTATATCTCCATTGCACGGTACTCAAAGGACTTTGTTGCCGTATGGGGAGAGTCATTTGCTCAACAGATGTATGAAATTTAGGGGAATGCTGTGTATTTAATATTTTACGTGTATACGTAGATTCTGCTGCAGAATCTTGTTTATTTGTTACCGGCATGGGCTGGCTAGTACTTGGCAATGTATGCACGCGCTGTGCTGTGCTATGTACTGTTTGTAGGCTATTGTTACGCTGTGTAGGCTTTGTTATTCTAAAATCAAGCTCTACATCGTGAATGGCAATATTTAAGGTGCTAGATACAGCTTCACGTAACGCTGCGCCGTAGTGGTTTTTAACCCAATTGGCTGCATAAGCGCTTTGAACATCAATGTGTACTGTGTTATTGATGACATTACCGCGTAAAGGCGTAATCCAGACCTTGTATTCACTAGAATTTAGCGTTTTTTCAAGGGTTGTACATATTTTTGACCATTGCTTTGACATGAGAACGTTCTAATGCAAAAATATTATTTTTACAAAGGTGTAATAATCCTACTTGGCTTCTTTGTAATCCCCCGAGCCTATTTTTAGGAGAGTGTTTATAACTCTCTGTAAAGTAAGCGTAAAAATAAGTCTAATAATTTTGCATTGCGCTGTATCCCCCTTAGTGAAAGGCTTTTTGTGAGATAAAATTTTTTAAGACATAAAGGTTTATAGAGAGTTTTCCACATGTAGATAGATATCATGCTTTAAATTACTTCTATTTTCTTTGATTTTTAGTTTTTTTTGCAATCTCAACAAATCAAGAGCTTACGTCATGTCAAGGTATTTTTATCACAAAATAGGTCTTACATAGTTGAGGCTGAGCAACACATTTTCATGTGCTGTACAGAAAGGCACGCCCACGCCAAATGTCGCTTTGCGGCCGCCAGAAGCAAGTTTTGGCTCATTTTACGGCACGCGAAACTTTTCTTACAGAAAAATTTCATTAGTTTATGCGAGAAAAACAGGTGGAATAATGTGGAAAAATTGCCGAAAAGTCGCATTATATGCTTTGTTTTCGGCAATTTTTCTATAACCGCTTAGGGTGTGAGTGCCTGTAATTATAATGAACTGCATAGTTTTTTAGTGCTGGCTACATACTGAATGGTGAGTACTTGCAAATTCTGCAGTGGCACTTGGCCGTAGTAACAGGCTGTTGAAAAAGTGCAATCTGCGTTGTCAGACTTGTTTTTTGCTTCGGTCACGTATGTCTTGATACGCTCCATTTCGCAAAAAAACTTTGTCTTCCTAGCATCTTACACTTTTTGAACAGTACATATAACGCTTGGTGCTACGTCCTGTAGCACACAAGCTATCGCAAGCGTCGCCTGCGCTGGAAGTGAATTCCAGCTTGCCTTTGGCTTGCTCCGCTACGCGATAGCCACATCCTGTGGCATGCTGTTCTTTTTGAACAGCCTGTAAGAAAATAAAGAAAATGACATTTTTTCAGAAAATTTTTTTGAAATAGATTTTTTCAACAGGCTGGTAAGCGACATTGAAAAATAAATAAAGATATTGAAACAGTTGTTTATCTTGCTAAAATACAATGAAAAATCACCAGAAATACGCGTAGGGAATGTGCATTTCTGGTGATTTTTGTGATACAAAGATGCTGCTATTTACGTGACGACGGACAAAATTTTTTGTAAAGCACGTGTTGCGCAGCACAAAATAGGTCAGAACGTGCTTCTGGCGGTCCCAAAGGGGTATTTTGAGTAAGCGTGCCTTTAGAAACATGCGTGAAACGCGGTTTTCAGATTCGGCTAATCTACCAAAAAATATTCTATGGTACTTACTATACGTACTTTCTTTATCTCAGGCTTATAATAGTCAGGAGTGGTAATGGAAAAAAGCCCTTGGTTTGCTTTTTTAATTTTACCTAGAAAGCTTTGAGAGTCTTTAGCGAACTTCTCGGCAACTTGCCGTGCATTCATGGTAGCTGCTTCAATCATTTGTGGTTTCAGTTCATTGAGTTTAGTAAATTCATATTGTAGGGGAGCATCCTTTGTAAAGGAAAGCCCTTCCTTCATAAGTTCGGTAATTTTTTGGGTAAGGGGGGCAACAATATCTACCTTAGTAGAATTTACGGTAATCATAGCGCTTAGCGTATACTTATATAATGGTGTATTACCTTCGGACGCATAGATGGTTTTGTCATCAATATTAGGTAATTGTATGGTAATTTCATCCTTGCTTAAGCCTGCAGTGGTAAGGAGATTAAGTATTTTTTGAGTATTAATATCGTTAAGTGTAGAAATTTCTTCAAGGGTATTACCAGAAACTCTAAAACCTATGGGCCACATGACGCTGTCAGCTTTAACTTCTTTTTCTGCAAGGCCTTTGACTACCACAGTACGATCATTAGCGCGTAGTTGAATGGCGGCCTCTTGCATGCAAAAGCCTACTATGGCAAGGCCAAGAAAAATACCAAATGCCAATGGAAGCGTGCTACTGGTTTTCATGAAATTTCCTCTTTGAATATATGTAGTTTACAGTAATTATATTAAAAAAGATAGTTATATATAGCACTTATCAGTTTTTATACAATTCTTCTTCACATATATCATTGTTTTATCAATAGTTATGTAGTAATTGTTATTTTGCAGATTGCTCACTACTGAACGTATACAGCAGGTCATGTGTGTATGTAAATGGTTTTACCTCCATGAGTATTAAGTTTTTTTGTACATGTTTTACATTTTAACTAGTTGATGCTGAACAACACATTTTCATGTGATGTTCAGAAAGGCACGTTGCCTTCAAATGCCGATTTGCGGCCGCCAGAAGCAAGTTCTGGCTCATTTTACGGCACGCAAAATTTTTCTTACAGAAAAATTTTGTTAGTCAACACGTGAAAAACAAGTGCAATAGTACCGAAAAATTGCCAAAAAGTCGCATTACACGCTTTGTTTTCGGCAATTTTTCTGTGACCTCTTAGGGTGTGAATGCTTGAAGTTACAATAATCTGTATAGTTTTTCAGCATCGACTAACTATACCTTGTAGTATAAGGAGTAAGAATATGTTTCAAACCATGACTGTAGGCCAAAAATTTTCTAAAGAAGAATTTAAAAAATTGGAAGAAGAGCTGCGATTTAAGTTATTTCAATTACAAAGTCAGTGCACAGAACATAAAATTGCTGTTCTTGTGACGATTATGGGTGTTGAATGCGCAGGGCGCGGTTCTCTTATTAATACTCTTTCATCGTGGTTAGATGCAAAAAAACTTCACAACAATACTTTTTGGTTACGCACTGATGAAGAAATAGAAAGACCTGATACATGGCGTTATTGGCGTAAAATTCCGGGATATGGTGAGTTTGGTATTTTTTTTGGTGGCTGGTATGAAGGGCCTGTGGACAGAAGAGCCAAAGGCCAAATTAGCGAAAGCGAGCTTTGCGAAACCTTGCATAAGCGTATGGAATTGGAAAGAACCCTTGCTGATAATGGCTATGTTATTTCTAAATTTTGGTTACATTTAAGTGAAAAAGAATATAATAAGCGGCATAAGGCGCGTCAAAAAGAGCAAGGTCGCATAAGTTTTACGCCTAAGGATAAAGATACTACTAAAACCTATGCTTCGCTTATTGATACCATGGCAACAACTATTACTGTTACAGACAGAGATTTTGCTCCTTGGTTTAGTATTGATGCTTATGATAAAGAATTTAAAGTTGTTTCTGTTGCTCGTGTGTTAATTCAAAATCTTGAAAATGCTATAGCTGACAAAATTGCGGCTAAAGCGCAGAAAAAAGCTGAAGAGCAAACGCAACAAGAAGCCTGCATAACCATTTTAGATCGTGTCGACCTACGTAAAACACTTGAGCGTAACGATTATCGAGCACAATTAAAAGCATTGAAAAATGAAGTATATAGCTTAACTTTTGAAGCATATAAACGCGGTATTTCTTCAACGCTTGTGTTTGAAGGTTGGGATGCTGGTGGTAAGGGAGGGGCCATTAGACGTATTGCAGGTTCTGTAGATGCACGAATCTCACGTATTATACCCATAAGTGCCCCTACAGACGAAGAGTTAGCACATCATTACTTGTGGCGTTTTTGGCGCCATGTGCCAAGGGCCGGGCATGTGACTATGTATGACCGTTCATGGTATGGGCGAGTATTGGTAGAGCGTGTTGAGGGCTTTGCAAAGCAACATGAATGGAAGCGTGCCTTTGCTGAAATTAATAATTTTGAAGAACAGCTCACCGATGGTAAAAATATTCTTTTAAAATTTTGGTTGCATATTTCTGCGGAAGAGCAGTTACGCCGTTTTGAAGAAAGGGCTAACACTCCTTATAAAAATTATAAAATAACTGATGAAGATTGGCGCAATAGAGAAAAGGGGCCAGCGTATAAGATTGCCGCTGATGAAATGTTTATGCGTACCGATACAGCATATGCCCCTTGGAAAATTATTCCTGCAGAATCTAAATATTTTGCACGAATTGAGGTGTTAAAATGCTATCGAGATGCTCTCAATAAGGCTTTGGATAAAAATTCAAAGGAAGTAAGCAAAAAAGATCCGGCACTGTTAAGTGTAAAGCAAACACTTGATTCAAAGAAAAAAAATACTAAGTAGTCGGCACTGAAAAACTAAATAACTATTTGTAATTATACATTTAATACGCAAGGATTAACCTAGAAAAATTGTCAAAAACCAAGCATAAAATGCGTATTTCTGGTAATATTTAGTATACTAACTTTTGCCCCCATAGTCATACATATATATGACTATGGGGGCAAATATTCAAAGGCTTTGGCCTTAGCAGTCTGTTAGAACACTATTTTTTCATACTACGTTTAGAAGCTTTGAGCGGGTTAACTTTAGCAGCCTTTTCCTTGGGAAGATCTTGAATCATATGTTTATGTTCTTCAAAAAATATTTTGTAATCGATACCTTGGGCATTAATTCTTTGTTCCATGAGTTTGCGATCGCTATTTCTGTTTGGATCTGAAAGATTGCTGTCTATGTATCTTTCTACCGTTAAATAGAGTCCACGCTGGTCAATGGCGAGTAAGTATTCTTTACCATCTTCCTCAAAAGGTTGCACAATCATTTCTTTTGCTGTTCCAAATCGAGTAATCATCCTAAACCTACCTTACAGAGCTTAAAGTTATACCAAATTGTATATAATTTCTTAATGTATCAAAAAGAACAGTAAAAAACAAATGAGCCAGTGATACAGAGTAAAAAATTATATTTTAATACATAATTGATATAAATAGCATAAAGTTTTTTTTACTACAAGTTGAAATATAAGCGTTTTTTAATTTATTTTTGATAAAACAATTCATATTCAATTTCAATAAGATAGTTGAAACTGAATAATACGTTTTTACGTATTGTTCATAAATAGTCGATGCTGAACAACACATTTTCATGTGCTGTTCAGAAAGGCACGTTGCCTCCAAATGCCGCTTTGCGGCCGCCAGAAGCAGGTTCTGGTTCATTTTACGGCACGCGAAATTTTCGTATAAAATTATGAGTTTTGGTTCATATTTGCTATAACATCGTTGAGCTTTTGTACTGTTGCTTCAAGCTCTTTTACTGCTTTTTCTGCAACATCCATGGCGTCAACGGTTTTTTGGGTAATGGTATTAATAATATCGATTCCTTCACCCATATGCGTTACAGTAACCTTTTGCTCATCGGCGGCATTTGCCATTATATCAATATTATTTGCTGTATTTTGAATCATATTATGTATTGTTTCAAGTGCCTTGCCTGATTGCTGTGAATAGTCTGTGGCCACATTCATAAGTTCAAGCGTTTTATTTGCCCCATTACTCGCCCCTGCAATACCCTCAACTATGGTAGTTATACTTGTATTGACTTGCTTGGTGGCTTCTTGCGTTTTTTCTGCAAGCTTACGCACTTCATCAGCTACCACAGCAAAGCCACGTCCGGCTTCTCCGGCACGTGCTGCTTCAATGGCTGCGTTGAGGGCCAATAAATTTGTTTGATCAGCTATATCGTTTATAACTAGTGTTATACGAGTAATTTCTGCTGCTTGTGTGCCGAGTATCGACATGTCTTGTGAGAGAGAATGTACCTGTCCCATAACATTGCCTATATAACGCACTACATCTTGTACAACGCTAAGACCGGTGCTTGCTTCTTCACATGCGCGCGCTGCTAATGTGGAGGCGTGAGAGGCTTTGTCTGTTACCGAAGACGAGCTGGTTTGCATTTGTGAACATGCAGCTACAGAATTTTGCGTTTGATCCAAAATATCCAAGGCCGCTTTTTTTGCAGTGATGACTTGAGTTGCCAGTAGAGTAGAGCTATCTGCCACAAAGTGAGAAATTTCTCCGGCAGCTTCTGCGCTTTGTGCAATACGTGTATTTTGCTCTTCTACCTGCGCTCTTTGAATTTGTATGGTGGTAATGTCAACACCTATGGCAAAAGCTCCGATAAGCACATGATCTAAGTCATAGAGGGCTTTTGAGGTAATAAGAAAATGCTTTTGTACGCCACGTAAATTAACAAAAGAAAGAGGATAATTGTTAAGATCTTCTTCGGTGTCTAAAACTCGAGAGAAAAGGCTATCGCCAAGGCCTACCTTAGTTGTAAATTCACGTAAGGGAACCCCTATGCATTGTTCTGGTTCTATATCAGCGCCAAAGCTTTCTAAAATACTTTTGTTGCAAGATGTTACCTTTTTTTCCATATCTACAACAATATAGGGAATAGGCACACCGGCAAGAATGCTTTGTGAAAAGCCAATTTCTCGTTTGATATTTTTTACCATTATTTCAAGGTTTTGTGACAGTGTAGCCAACTCATCTTTGCCACTTATGGAAAAGTTTATATCAAGGTTTCCGTGAGTAATGCTGTCGCTGGCATTTCGTAAAACATTTAAACGCGCAACTATCACTCTTTTGATAAAAATTTGCAGGAAAATAACCATCAATATAAGCGAAACAACACCTATAATAATAGTATTATAGGTAGCTGAACGTAGGTTGTTCATGAGTGGCGTAACATCACGTATAACGGTAAATTGCCCAAGTATGGGTTGTGATGCACCATGGCAATGATGACACTGTTGCTCGTTAGGAATGCTGCTAACCTTACTATAATACCATTTGTCATTATATTTTGAGAGGTTATTAAAGTCTATAGACGTTTTTAGTGCACGAGTTGCTTCTTGAGCAACAATTGGTGGAATAGAAATATTTTTTAAAGATTTTTTAACTGTTCCTAAATCTGTGGAATACGTAATTTTATCTAAAAAGCTAGACATGTACATATGCATTTCAGGGTGTTTTGTGGCTAAATAAGCAAACTCTTCGCGAGTTGCTTCATCATCGCCTGCCATCATGGGGCGATAGATGTTGCTTTGCATGAGTTGCTCAAAAAGATTTGCTGCATTTTCCATTTGCAAAATCGATCGTTCTCTATTGGCATAGGTTATCCACGCAACAGTAACTCCTGAAACGATGGTCATCATGATGACAAGCAATAAAGAAAATCTACGTCCGATATATTTACTATTAGCTAACATATTGTACCTCACACTGTAGAAAGCAGCTGTTAATGGCCACCGGCATGAATTCTGCCGTCAAAAAGAATTCGAGTAATTTTACTATCATCGTGACATTTGGTGCATAATTCTAAAGTGGGCTTTACGGATATACTTTCTGCGCTTTGTTCTATGGTATGAAGATATCCCATGCCGTGACAAGATTCACAGCCAACCACTGCTAAATGAGGTGTTTTTTCAAAACTTACAAATCCGGTTGGTTCACCATATCCTGTGGTATGACATGAAAGGCATTCTTGAAATTCAGCCTCTGTAAGTTTTTCACGCATTTTTAAAACAGATTCATTGCTTGAAGCTTTACCTGAGGTTTGTTTATATATTTTTACAATATCTTCATGGCAATCTATGCAGGCATCAACACCAACATATTTGTTTTCTAATTGTTCGGCACTTTGAACTTGATACGGTGCTATTAAGTGAAGTGTAATGAGGAAAAAAAAGATTAAAAAAAATCTGTTCTGAAGGCCATTTTGCGTGATATTCATTCTGTATCCTTTTGTAATAATGTGCAAAAATCATATACTAACACTGTATTATGATGTATATTGCTCATTTTTTTCTCGTAATTCATAAAAATAGTTTTGTCAATGTAGGTACAATTTAAACGTGCATACCATTATGTAATAATAGAATGCATTTTTTTATGAAAAAAGATGTTTTTATCTTATATTTGAATGAATAACGAACTTTTTGAAAAAGTATGTTTTTTTATATGCACATGTATTGTAACTACAATTTACTTTTTCTATATGAAGACTCCTGCACAATTCATTGTGCGGAGTCTTATGGAGCGTTGACAGCAGTCAATGCGACCGATAAATCAAGAGTAGGCGCAAATAAATTGCGCCTACTCTTGATTTATCGGTAGTGCTGACCTTGTCAACACTACATAAAGCCACCGACATAGTCGGTGGCTTTATATATTTTTAAGAATTACATAGTGGAGCCAGAAGCTGCACGTTGCATCTTAACTTCAACTTTTTCTGTGAGGCTTTCATAGTATTCACGTAGAATAACAAGGCACTCATCACGACCGAAGTGATCTGGAATTTCAGCACCTTCAGAAAGCATCTTACGAAGCTTAGTGCCTGAAAGGATAACACGATCGTCCTTGCCGTGTGGGCAAGTACGCATAGAGGCCATGCCGTCGCACTTTTTGCAATAGAATGTCCAGTCAATGTTAAGGTTCATGCATTGCAAATTCTTGGCTTGGTCAGCAGACTCAGGAAGCTTTAAGAAGATGTCTTGTGCTTCAAACATGCCGTAGAAGTCGCCAACACCAGCATGGTCACGACCTACAAGTAGGTTGTTGATGCCATAGTTTTGACGGAAAGTAGCATGGAGAAGGGCTTCACGTGGGCCGGCATAACGCATATCAAGAGGATAACCAGCTTGAATTACGTGGTCTTTCACAAAATAATGTTCAACTAAGGTGTCAATGCACTTTACACGAACATCAGCAGGAATGTCGCCAGGCTTTAAGGAACCTACGAGGGAGTGGATAACAACACCATCGCAAATTTCAACACCGATTTTGGCTAGATATTCGTGTGAGCGGTGCATGGGGTTACGTAATTGTAATGCGGCAACCTTACCCCATTTACGTTCATCCATCTTGGTGCGAAGTTCAGCAGGAGTTAAATATACACCAGGGAACTTCTCAGGGAAGTCGCCTTGTGAAAGAACTTTAACGCTACCAGCAAGATTGAATGCTTGCTGTTCCATAACCATTTTAACACCAGGGTGATCTTCTAAGGCTACATCCCAGAATTTTTCAGAATCAGGGCCTTCACCTTTAAAGATGAGTTCGCATTCCCATTTTTTGTCGGCTTCACTCATTTCATAGAGTTCTTCTACTTGCATGGTGGCCATGATTTCACCCTTACGAACAAGAGCAACTTCATCACCAGCCTTAATGGCAGCAGCATCATCTTTTGAAACATCTAAGGTTACAGGCACGGGCCAAAATGTTCCGTCAGACAATGTCATTTTTTCGCAAACACTCTTCCAGTCTGCCTTATTCATAAAGCCTTTTAATGGTGAAAAACCACCAATACCCATCATGATAAGGTCGCCCTTGGCACGAGAAGAAATTTCAATTTGTTTCAAACCAGCGGCTTTTGCCTTTTCAGCATCAAGAGCAGCGCCTTCAAGCAAACAGCAAACAAGACCCTTACCACCATGAGGGGGAACCAGTCTGGACATCGTAAATAACCTCCGAAGGTTTTTTATTGTTTTGGCTACTAATGCAGAAAACACACGCAACACAAGAAAATTGCTGTGTCGCGGTGAACATGAAAACATCTTGTGAAAAAACTAACAAAATGTCAAGCCTTCTTATGGCACTTTGTGCAAAAAAGAACAATACGCATTATTTTTACTTTTTAGTACAAAAACATACGCAGCTAACATTCCAAAAAGACAGTACCACAAAAAAAAATGTAGTTCAAGAATTTCTTATGGATGTTTTATGTAATTTTAGGCGCTCGATGTAAGTTGTTTAAATTATATTATTTTTATATTTAAGGCGAATGTAATGATATGTGTATTTGCATATATTATATTTATAATGAATATGCTAGCTCATTAATGATGCATGTTAAAAATATAAAATATAATTTTTTAGCACACTGATGAATTTTTATTATATTTTATGCTGTTAAATTATTTCTTATTTTTTTAATATGTATTTAAACGTATATATTTAACTAAACATTCCTTTACAGAAATTGTTCAATGGTTATATTTTATTATATTTTAACTACTTCTATAGTTCATGTTATTTTTTTCACATATGATATGTGCATTATAATACTACACTTCTTCTGTAATAAATATAAAAAATATTATTTTAGTATACGGATATTTCAAATATTATTGTATCTTTTATAAATAAACTTCAATTTTGAGTTCATAAATGTTGCCTGTTGTAAATGTATTTTTAGACACATAAAAATGTATGCATCTTTAAAGTCTTTATATGTGGCGTCTTTATACTATGCAGTAGGCATTTAAAAACAAGTAAACATATTGAAATAATTGTTTTTTTAAAAATTTTGACAAAAACTAAGTATATTATTTTTATTTAAACTGTTCAAAGCATGTAGGCTACGAGAAAGGGAAGTTTTTTGACGGGGAAGTGTTGTATTCGGATATTCGATGGCAGCATAAAACAAATCTGCGACATAGATTGCAGTCTTTCAACAGCTTGTTGAGGGGTGTTTGGGGTAATGTAAAATATGGTTTTAGTGCAGCGTATATAAGAATTTAAAACATTAGGTGGGGGTGAGTATGAAAATTAGAGTTAGTGTGTTTTTGGCAAATGTTCTTGTTATTTTAATGATTTTAGCAACATTTTACCTATTGCAAAGGGCTAACTCTATATTTAATAACTCACAACAGATAGCAGAAAATAATAAATATCTTGGGCTTCTAGCGCGTGAGTTAAGTGATAGCTCAAAAAGTTTAACCCAAGCTGTACGATTGTATGTTGCCAATAATGATATGAGTTTTAAAGAACGCTATGACAACGTTGTTGACGTGCGTAGTGGTAAAAAAGCAAGGGCTCATGATGCGGCAGTAGCTCCTGGGCAAAACGTTGCCCTATTAGATCTTTTGCTAAAATATGGCATTACAAAGGATGAATTTGCTTTACTTGAACAAGCCAATGCCCTTTCAAATGCTCTCATTGCAAGCGAAGTTGAAGCTATGCATGCTATGCAGGGTAGGTTTAAAGATGCTAGTGGTGCATATACCAAAAGCGGGCCGCCTGATAAAGAATTGGCTATGCAACTTGTTTTTGGAACAAATTATGAAAATGAGTTAAAGAAAATTCAGCATCCTTTAAATACATTTCGCGAAAAATTAAATGCACGAATATCAGCCGTAGAGCAAGACATCAAAAGCGGTTTTGAACCCACCATATATGCAGCTATAATATGTATGGCTTTAAGTATTCTTTTTGCTTTTATATCATACATATTTGTGCATAAATTTGTGGTAATTCCTATTGAAAAAATAACAGACTATGCCAATAAAGTGGGTAGGGGAGATTTAAGCTCTACCTTGGATATTTATCGTAAGGATGAATTGGGTCAAGTAGCTAATGCTTTACGACACATTCCAGAGAATATAAGCAGTATTATTGCAGAATATAACCGTCTAACTGATAGAGTTGCACATGGAGAACTTGAAGTTAGAGGAGGTTATGAAAATCTTGAGGGAGATTTTATACATTTAATAAGTGGAACAAATGCAATTTTAGATCGTTTTTGCATGCTGCTTGATAAACTTCCCTCTCCTGTTATTATTTTAGACCAAGATAAACGTATTAATTACTTAAATGAAATAGCAAAAAAACTCTGCGGAAAAGAGGCGTATGGCAATACTTGTTATGATGTTTTTACACCTGATGATAGAGATACTCCCAATGATTCAATGCAAAAAGCATATACAACTCTTAAAGCCACGCACGGAGAAACAACAGTGCATATTAGTGGCCTTGATATGGATGTTTTATATACCGCAACGCCCTTGCTTAGTGAAAATAATACATTCACCTGCATGTTTTTGCTCGTTACGGATGTAAGTGACATTAAGAAATTCCAAAAAACCATACTTGAAGTGTCTGAGCATGTGGCACATGTTTCAACGCAAACTGTTACGGCAACAGAGCAATTATCTGCAAAAATTCAGGATGTTGCTTCAGGAGCTGAGGATCAAAAAGAACGTGTTATGAGAACCTCAGCTGCTATGGAAGAAATGACTGCCACCGTTATTGAAGTCTCACAAAATGCAGAAGAAGCACGGGTGCAAGCAGAAGATACTCAAGAAAAAGCCAGAGAAGGTGCAACTCTTGTTGAAGAGGTTGTCATTGCTATTGGCGATGTAAATTCAGTATCCAATGAACTTGCTGAAAGTATAAAATCTCTTGGAGCACAGGCTGAGGCCATAGGCAGTGTTATGAGTGTTATTTCAGACATTGCAGACCAAACCAATCTTTTAGCTCTTAATGCTGCCATTGAAGCAGCTCGTGCCGGTGACGCTGGCCGCGGTTTTGCCGTTGTTGCAGATGAAGTTCGTAAACTTGCAGAAAAAACCATGACTGCTACCACAGAGGTTGGAAATAGCATTAAAAATATTCAACAATCAACAACTCTTAATATAACACATTTTAATAAGACTATGAAGTTAATAGATAATGCAACTCAATTGGCCAATACTTCAGGTCAAGCCTTGGCACAGATTCGTAATCTAGCAGAAAAAAATGCAAGTCTCATTACGGCCATTGCAACAGCTTCTGAACAACAATCTGCTACATCAGAAGAAATTAATTCTTCGGTAGATGATGTGAATCAAATTGCCTCTCATATTTCTGAACAAATGCTTGAAGCTACAGCAGATGTGCAAAGTCTTACTGTATTTGCAGGTGAGTTGCAGGATAATTTATCTAAATTATCCTCATTTAAAACCAAATAAAGACTCCTGCACAATTCATTGTGCGGAGTTTTTGTGGAAATGAAAACCTCCCGCTAGGCGGGAGGTCAGAGTGTTGACAAAGTCAACACTCTCGATAAATCAAGAGTAGGCGCAATTTATTTGCGCCGTTAAATGATTGATTTTCGTGCCTTTCCGCTTGGCAGCTTTGCTGACAATAGCGGCGCAAACGCCACAAAGAGGGGTTTGTCATCAATCTGATAAATCAAGAGTAGGCGCAATTTATTTGCGCCGTAAAACGATTGATTTTCGTGCCTTTCCGCTTGGCAGCTTTGTTGACAATAGCGGCGCAAACGCCACAAAGTGGGGTTTGTCCTCAATCTGTAGCGTTACATACGCCAAAATTTGCTTTTGGCGGCAGTGAATGGGGAATGAATGTTTTGTATATGTCCTTGGGTTATACTAAGCCTTTTTCTACCAATAGTTGCGCAATTTGTATGGCATTGGTGGCGGCGCCTTTACGAATTTGGTCAGCAACTACAAAGAGCGATAAACCATTCTCACAAGATATATCCTTACGTACTCTTCCTACATACACTTCGTCTGTGTCAGAAGTAAATAGGGGCATAGGGTAGATTTTTTGCGCAGTATCATCTTGTAAAATAACGCCGGGAGCGTTGGCCAAAATGGCCTTAGCTGCTTCTGGGGTGATGGGTTTTTCTGTTTCAATGGTAATAGCCTCAGAATGACTGCGTAGTACAGGCACACGCACAGCAGTGGCGCTGATTTTAATATTGTCATTGTGGAGCATTTTTTGTGTTTCCCACGTCATTTTCATTTCTTCTTTCGTGTAATCATTGTCTAAAAACACGTCGATATGCGGAATCACATTATACATAATCTGATGCGCAAAGGTGTCTACTGTCACATCTTTACCGGCTGCAACATCCATGACTTGAGCTTCAAGTTCATCTAGGCCTGGTTTACCGGCTCCGGAAACAGCCTGATAGGTAGACACAATAATACGCTTTAGGCCAAAGGCATCATGTAAGGGTTTAAGAGCCACAACCATTTGGATTGTTGAGCAATTGGGGTTGGCAATAATACCTTTGTGCCAGTCAACATCTTCAGGATTAACTTCTGGTACCACTAAGGGCACTTCAGGGTCATAGCGAAAGGTACTGCTATTATCAATGCATATGGTGCCATGTTTTACTGCTTCAGGTGCAAGAGTTTTACTAATGGAACCACCGGCAAAAAGGGCTATATCTACGCCCTTAAAAGATTCTGCTTTAGCTTCACGAACTGTATATTCCTTACCTTGATATTCTATAATCCTACCTTCAGAACGAGCTGAAGCAAGTAGGGTAAGGTTAGCAATGGGGAATTTTCGTTCAGCAAGGATTTTTAAAAGTTCATGCCCAACTGCTCCTGTGGCCCCAACAATAGCTACATTATATTCTTTCATGTGTTGCATCTCCTTGCATGGCAATAGCCTGATTTTTGCTGTAACGGTATTTGTGTCTCAGCAAGTGTTAATATTTAGCACAAAGTGCTTTTACAAATTTTTTATGATTCGTACATTATCTGCTTTTTAATATACACGCATTTTTTTGTTTGACGACAGAGATTTTTCCATGAGGTCGTTTTGCCTAGGCAAATATATGATATTTTGCAAATTTGCAAGAATAAGGCTATGCTTAGTTTGTGAAAAAAAACTTTAAAAACTATTTTGACACTCTATCTTCTTTGTGGTACTTTTAAGCAGTATTAAACTAATACATGCGCTCTTAGATTGTTAAAAAACAGGTGTTGCTTTGTTAGGCTCGTTTTTTGCTTTGGTCACGCATGTCTTGATACGCTTCCTTCGTAAAAAACGCCTTCCTTACATAACATTCTTTTTGCACTGTCTGCGAAATAGGGTAGTCGGTGTATTTTATCAAAAATGTTCTCCATGTAATTTTTCAAATAAAAAAACGTGCTTCCATGCATTGTTCCAAAAAGCATGCATGTTTACCCCTTTAAATGGGGCTTGATACTATGCGCTGACTACATATATGCCTTATATATGCTCTTTGCAGAAAATTTGAAACTTATTGCTGTAAAAAGCTTAGAACATTAAGACTCCTGCACAATTCATTGCGCGGAGCTTTTTGGAGCACTGGCGCTAGCCATTGCGACCAAAAATCAAGAGTAAGCGCAATT
>CAYJOQ010000040.1:0-16692 GCA_964371825.1 uncultured Desulfovibrionaceae bacterium | reverse complement strand
GCCTCACAGCAAGAACTTGTATTTGTAGATGTTGAACAACAAGAGTAAGCTCCACTACCCTCTTGCTCTGGAATTACGTGGCGTTCAAAATTCATAGCTTGAATCACAAACCCGCCAAGTGCAGAAACACAAAGAGCTATGATTGTATAAATACATGTAACCTTAAAACCAAATGTGGCCCAAAAAAGTGTTATTATAATAGGGTTTAGTAATGGTGAAGCAAAAAGAAAGGTTATTGTAGGGCCAAAACCAGCCTTAGCTTTTAATAAGCCGCGTAACATGGGAATGGTAGAGCAACTACAAAAAGGCGTTATAGCTCCTAAAAGAACAGCTAGCACATACCCTCTTCCTCCTGATCCGCTTAAAATACTTTGGATTTTACTGTCTGGAATATAACTTTGCAATAAGCTTACAGCGGCTGCAATAATAATAAATAAAATAGACAATTCAGCACCAAGAAATAGAAACATTCCTAACGCATCTTGTATCATGGGAAAAAACTCTTCCATATGAACTCCTTAATTTTTATATTTCTAGTTTAGTCGAAATATTTTTCATGTCAAGACATTTCTGTTATTTTAGAAATATGAAAATTATAACACGGCAAATGTCTATGGATCAAGTGGCGTTAGCTCTTAAAGAACTTGGGCACCCAACTCGGCTTAAAATTTACAAAAGACTTGTTAAAGCAGGAACTTGTGGATTGCCTGTAGGGGCTTTACAAAAAGAGCTTCATGTACCGTCATCAACGTTAAGTCATCATATTGCAGCACTGATTTCTGCAGATCTTGTACGTCAAAGACGAGAAGGCCGCACACTATATTGTATTGCTCAATATGAAACCTTGCATTCCATCATAGAATTTCTAACGGAAGAATGTTGCGCTGATTAGCGTATACTAAGTCACATATGTGGATATGAAGAAATGACAAATACTATGGTCGACCAAAAACACATAAACCCATTGAAATAAAGGCTTTTTACAACTAAAAGGCCGTAAAAAATCACCAGAAAGAAGAGCATGATACGCGCAGCTGATAATTTTTGTCATACAAAGAGGCTGTTTTTTATGCGACGAGTACCAACATTTTCAGCAAAGAACATGTGCGTGGCGTAATGAGCCAGAACTTGCTTCTGGTGGCCGCAAAGCGACATTTGGAGGTAACGTATCTTTCTCAACAACACATGAACATATATTGTTCAGCATCAACTACAGTAGTAGCTTGAAAAATTATTACTCATTATCTTCCCACATATTCACAACCTCCAGCCCCTGCTTTGCAGCATACTCCACCGTATACCTCGTGCCGCCCGGTGCTCCGTTGTAATAGCAAATAAGCACAGAAGCATTGTCCACCATATAACGATTGCGCTTATGGTATGACTTTGTCTTTGCGTGTTCTGCTACGGCAATGACTTCGTCAGCTTTACCAAAAATATCCTTCTCATGCTCACTAAACTCACGCCAGTTATGATTGGGGATAACAGCTATGAAGCGTATATTTTCATCCTTAATCTTTACATTGACCACTTCTTCAGCTGCCATCATATCAAATCCGTCTGCCATGCCCACATAAAAGATATTAAAGCCCTTTTGTACATACTCTTGAATAACGTGCGCAAGGCGAGTTTGTATCTCAGCCAATGCTGTATCAGCTAATTTATGCAATCTATGTCCGCTAAAGCACACGCAATGTTTTGTGTCTATCATACGTTCCATTTGAGAGTCCTGCATAATTAGTTGATGCTGAACAACACATTTTCATGTGTTGTTCAGCATCAACTAATTATTTTCCAATTTTATTTTTGTGCTTTTGCAATAAATTTCCTTAAGTTTGAAAATTTACTTGTGCAGGACAAAAGGCACAAAAATCAATCGCTTAACTGCGCAAGTGAATTGCGCTTACTCTTGATTTTTGGTCGCAATGGCTAGCGCCAGTGCTCCAAAGAACTCCGCACAATGAATTGTACAGAAGTCTTCATTTACGAATCCTTACTGCCAGGATGTGCAGCATCATATATATGCATAAGGTGTTCTAAGGTAAGATTTGTATAGCGTTGCGTCGTGCTTAATCTACTATGTCCAAGAAGCTCTTGAACTGTACGTAAGTCTGCTCCAGATTCTAATAAATGTGTGGCAAAAGAATGACGCAGGCCATGGGGCGAAATAACATTTTCGATGCCTGCTTTGGTGCAAAAGTTTTCAATAATGCGTTGCGCTTGCCTTCTATCAAGTCTTTTACCCCTTGCCCCTACAAAGAGTGCTCTTTCCTCTGTATGTGCCAATTGACCCCGTACCTGAAACCATGCAAGTAATGCTTCTTTTGCTGGTTCTGTTAAAGGGCAAAGACGCATTTTTTTGCCTTTTCCAAGCACTCGTAAAAAACCCGATTGAATATCAATAGTATGTATTTCAAGTTCTAAAGCTTCAGAAATGCGTAAGCCTGATCCATACAATACTTCAACTAAGGCCATATCACGTATTGGTATCGCCGTATTTTGTTTTGGTGAGCTTGGCACATGCTCTTGAGCAGAAGTACAAAGAGCCTTTGCTTGCGCAACATTTAACACTTGAGGGTGTTTTTGCTCTTGCTTAGGATTACGAATATTTTTAGTAGGATTATCTGTAACTCTACGCATACGCACTTGAAAAGCAAAAAAAGCTCGTATAGACGCTAGTTTGCGTGCCATAGAGCTTTTTGAGAGTTGTTGTTTATATAGTTGAGCTACAAATTGCGTAATGTGTCTTTTTTGAATTTGTTGTGCAGCTTCAAGACTCATATCTTGCAACTGTAAATACTGTTCAAATTGTTGTAAATCCACTGCATAGGCTTGCAAAGTTGCCTGTGAATAGCCCTTTTGCATTTCAAGCCAGGTAAGAAAAGCCGCCACTTGTGACATATATTTTGTACTTAGCTAGCGCCACTAATCTCTACGTTTATCAAATTTATATACTGAACCTTCATAGCCTTTGCATACTTTCTTCAGCTGACCAAGGGCAGTTGATACTTCTGCATAACGAGTAAAGCGTTTATCAGTATTACAAGTAACCCCAATAGAAACACTCATAAAGGGAAAGCGATGAATATTGCCCTGTCGATCGCGCGAAATAATACCATTACTGGCCCTATCTTCTTCATCATAAAAATGCGGTATAATTTCATCATAAGAAGAAATTATATTTTTACAAATATCTTCCATATGTTCTTCAGGAACAAGAAAGAAAAAGTCATCTCCGCCAATATGGCCCAAAAATTTATATTCTGCATCAATATCCATAATGCAAGTGACAAGCAAGCGTGCAGTCACAAGTAAGGCTTCATCTCCGCGAGAAAATCCATATTTATCATTAAAAGCTTTAAAATTATCAATATCAAGATATGCAGCAGCAAAATTATTTTTTTCAGCAATATTTTTTTCAACAACTTGCATGATAGAAGCATTGCCAGGAAGCCGTGTTAACGGATTTGCATCCAAGGTACCTGTTGAACGTTGCAAGGCAAGTTCAAAACGCGCCCGCATTTCAATATCAGTAACAGGTAAAAGAATGAAGTCATCAACTTCTGACATCTTACCATTATATACATCAGTAAGCGATTGCCTCTCTAAGGTTAAAACAGTACAAATTTGTTTATATACATTTTCAGCCTTAATAAGATCAACAATTTCAGTGCCAGGAAGATCTGTGCTTTTCTCTCCGCAAATAAGCATATGTGGCGGATCATTAAAAAATCGTTCAAGTAAAGCCTTGCCACTGGAAAAAATTTCCCAATTAATGGCTTCTTTGTCCCAAAGATTTTGTATTCTTTCACACATGGCCTCATCAGTATTGAGTAAAAAAATTTGAGGCTTTTTTCCTACAAATGAGTGCATGGGGCATTCTTGCATATATTACCTTCCGAATACAGGGAATGAAGACTGTTTTTGAAATTCTATACCAACTTTGTCTACAATTTCTTGCAACATATCTTGACCAAGCCCAAGATGTTTGAGTACGTGTGGGTCAACTTCTGAAACATTGGTATCTCCAGCATTACCCATTTCAAAAAGCCTTGCAAAAAAATCTGCAAGGTGCACAACAGAAGCTAGCGTTATGTAGTTTCCTGCTGCCATAGGGTTATGGTGATACGTCATGGCTGAAGTAATACCAATAGGTAAGTTCCAATGCGACCCTACCCAAGCATTAACCTTGGTATGATTAAAACCAAGCATAAGTTTTTCAGCTTCACTAATGATTACATCATTATTGCGTACAAGATTCTCAATGTCTCTCATAGCTTCTGGTAACTGAATAGCAATAATAACTTTGCCAAAATCATGTAAAAGTCCGGCAAGAACACATTCATCAACGTCTTTAATTTTAAAAAGCTTAGCCATTACCTTGCATGCTGTAGAACAAGATAAGCTATGCTCCCATAGCCCAGACATATTTTTAGAAACAATATCAAAAACTACAGAAGATATAAGCAGGCCATGAACTGCGTTTACTCCTAATAATACCAATGCATTATGAATAGAAGACACGCGTCCAGGAAAGCCATACACAGGAGAATTAACCATTTTAAGCACACGAGCGCTAAGACTTTGATCTTGCGAAATTGTCTCAGCAACCTTACTTAAATTGGTTCTGTTGCCCTCCATAAGTGACATGGTTTTTTGCAAAGCAATAGGTAAAGTAGGTATGCTTTTTGCTGCAAGCACTTTACCTTTGTAGTTAGTGTCAAGTTCTTTCTCACTCATAAGATAATTACTTTAGCTCGTGTTAATTTAGATTCGTTCATGAAAATGTTTTTTAAAAAAAGTCTCAAGGGTGCGCATAAATATGTTTTCTTGATAATTGCGAAATAAATGTGGCACTTGTGTAAAGCATTTTTTTGCATCATAACTTTTAGGAGCACCTGGAATAGGGTTACCCAAAACATGTAGTGTATATAGGCCAAGTATTTCACATTGTGAAAGAAATTTTTCCGTAATAACAAAACCAACATCTGCTATAACTTCACCACCAGCATTACGCACTCTGCAGGCAAGCTTCATTCCAGGTTTTACTTTTTCTATAGGTAATTCTTGCATAATTATCCTAAGCTTAAGCTTTATACATTATTTTTTACACATATAAAGCCTTATGAATTGTATTCTTGATAACACTCATCAACACCACAATAGGCTAGCACAAGGGCGTGCAAATTACTAGTATAGAGGTGATAAAAAAAAATATTATTATATCCTTTTGTACAAATTGATATAATTCTTTACCTATTTGTAAAGTAATACCAAATTTTAACTATGCAATAGCCGAAATTGCTATATATTGTGATCCGGGCATTCTTTTAACAAAACCACAGAGTTCCATTTCAACGAGAAGAGCATTAAGTTCATTGATAGGTATATGAAGGTGTGTGCTTATCATATCACTATGGCAAGCCCCCTTAGCATACAGCAATTTTAAAATATTTCGTATATATTCTTGATCATTAGGAGCAAAGTCTTCAAAGGGAAAGGTTGCCGTTGGATGGTGTTCTTGTTGTTTTTCTTTATCTGGTGCAACTGTTTCTAATGCATTTTCAAAAATAGTGTTCTCTGTCTTTTTTGACGGTAATTGAACACGTTTATACTGTTTTAGTGCAAGACACAAATCTATTAAAATATCATCTGCAGCAAAAACCGCCTTAGCACCTTGGCGAATAAGCTCTTGGCATCCTTTAGAGGTTGCTGCTGTTGTCGCACCAGGAATAGCATATACTTCACGATTTTGCTCAAGTGCTTGCCTTGCGGTAATAAGTGTACCGCTACGTAAGCTACCTTCTATAACCGCAACACCAAGGCTTAAACCACTTATAATACGATTACGCACAGGAAAATGCGTCGCATGGGCTTGTGTACCTGGAGCAAATTCTGTTATTATTAGACCAGATTTGCGCATTTCCATGAATATATCTTTATTTTGCCTTGGATAAATAACATCAATACCGCAACCAAGTACAGCAATACTTTTCCCAATACCTTCAAGTGAAGCTATATGAGCAACTCTATCAATTCCTTGCGCTAAACCAGATACAATAGTAATACCTGCATTTGCAATATCTCTTGCAAAGCTTGCTGCCACTTGCACACCTTCTGCAGAGCATTGTCGTGATCCTACAACTGCAATGCATGGACCTTGTAAAAGGCGCACATCACCCACGCAATATAAAAACGTGGGCGCATCTATTAGTTCTCGTAATAAAGGAGGATAAGAATGATGGTGCCAAAGTACAATATGCGCATTACATACTTGCCCTGCGCGCCATTCTTCTTCTGCAGTTGTACGCCAAGAGCCAGATGAGATAAGGGCTTTTTTATCAGCCCCTATTCCCAATTCTGTCCAATATTGTACGTTATGTATAGCAGCATAAGCTGAACCAAAATGTTGTAGCAATTTGGTAATAGTGCGCTGTCCAATGCCGTGGCTATGACGCAAAGCAAGGCTAGCCCAATAATTTTTTTTGTCGTCTTCGCTGAGGTTTTGCCACGGACTTTCAACCATGCGACACGCACTTAACGTATTTTGCTACGTGCAATTCTTGCAGCATTAGATTTTGGAAAATCTGCCATAAGCGCTTGATACTGTAATTGTGCATTATCAGCATCGCCAAGTTTTTGATATGTCATGCCGGCTTTTAAAAGAGCATCAGAGGTTTTATGATGCCTTGGGTATTGCGTAGTTACTTGTTTAAAGGCAAGCAAAGCTTCTGGAAAATTGCCTTGTGAGTAGTAACTTTCGCCAATCCAATAATGTGCATTAGCAGCTAAGGAACTATTGGGATATTGTTGTAAAAACTTTGTAAACTGCGCTCTGCCTCGCTCTGCCTGACCAGCCATCACTAAATCAAGGGCTTGTTTGTATTCACCCTTTTCGCCATACACTGGTTGGCTAGCAACAGGCGTAGGCGCAGGTTGCACAGGTGGCGGAGCCACAGGGGCTTGATACACAGGTGGCGGAGAAGTAGTTGTATTTGCAGGGGCCATAGGTGCAGTAGCCACAGGGGTTGTGGGCATAACCGGCGCAGTAGGTGCAGTTGCCCCTGTAGGAGGCAGTGTCGGCATTGGTTGCGCATGAGCTGCCGTTGGTGGATATAATGTGTTTTCAGGTGGTAATGAAGCTTGTTGTACAGGCTGAGCCATTGCTTGCGGTGCTGTTGTTTGTTCTTCATTTGTAGTATTTTTTTCAGGTAAAACAAGCTTTGAATTAGGATCAAGCACCCCTAATGGTGCCTTAGGCGTGGAAGAGTTCGTTACAGGGGCTTGTGTAACAGGAACACTTTGTACTGGCACTGCAGCAGGTGGTGTAACCACTGTTTGTGGCGTACTACTAGGTAATGAAGGAGTTGCAGACGTATTTTGTGGCATGGACGGCTGCGGCGAAGTTACTTGCGTACCAGACTTGGGGCTCACATGAGCAACAAGAGGTACAGAGTGAGCAGCTACTTGCACAGGGGGCGTAGTTTGCGCTGGGTGTGCAGTAAGTCCTGTTTTACGTCCTGATTTATTACGCACTTCATAAACCCGTGAACTTGCAGACTGTACAGAACTGTCAATGGCCATAACCTTATCTTCAAGGTTCATAACTCTGTGTTCCATTTCCGTAATATTATTTTGATTTTCTATGACGGCTTTGTCTGTTTTGGCGGCAGGAGCACACCCAAATGCAAGTGAACCTACAAGTAACAGTATGAGAATTTTTGAATTTTTACCCAAAAAACATAGCGAATGCATACATATCCCCTTACATGGCAACGTTAATATGGCACCTTATTGTGTGGCGCTTTTTTCCTTTGTGCCTTAATTAGCAAGTTTTTTCAAGAAGTCTTGCACTCTAAGGCAAATTAAGGCAAAAATACTGCCACACCACAAGGAGAAAACTTTCATGAATTATTCCACATTTCCTTGGCAATTTATGCTAGAAATGCTGCCTATTGTACTGATATCAGTAGTTTTTTTGTCACTTATTGCTTTGCCAGTTATGATTATTGGCGGGCAAATCTTGTCCATAACACGAAAAAGAAGCGCCTATGAAAAATGCGCAAAACAAATTTCTTTGCTTTCTTGCCTATGCAGTTGGCTTATAAATATTGTGGCATTATGGCCTTTATGGCAACGCCTTGCCCCTCATTTTACAAAACAAAATTCTCTTATACACCCCACTCAATCAGCTGAAAATATAACATCTACTACACAAAGCGTCCAGTCTTTTAATTTTTCAGCTCTGCTTGAACATATTCAAAATACCATTTGGATACAAGCTATACTCCTCATTTGGGCATCGTTACTGCTAGCAACCATACTCACAACTCTTTGCCATGTATTATGGCCTGTATGGAAAAAGTGGCGTTTACCCTACCAATGCACACTTATTATTATCACTTCATGGATGGCGTGGGCATTTTATGGTACCATGTGTTTTATTTTTGCAGAAAATGCTGCACACCTTGGTATACCCTACCCTGCAACCTTAACCATGTTTTTCCAGTCAAGCTTTGATACGAGCATTTGGAATGCCCTTCCCTATGTACCACCTCTAGCCTTTGCCATGGCAGGTGGCACAAGTGCCGTATGGCTTATTTTGCGTCGCAATAGTGATGATTTTGGCCGCGATTATTATGCTACCATGCTTCCATGGTGCGCAACATGGGCTCGAAATGCTTGGTTTATTATGTGGGTATTATTGCTTGGAGTGACCGCAATTCAATGGATACACCTAATACAAGAGGGCTCATACTTACAAAGTCCGGCTTTTTTACATACAGCACTTCTTTTGCTTTTATGGGTTATTCCAGGCGTATTGTGGACTCTTTGCATCAAAAGCGCAACACCACTTAGGCATAAGGCTACGCTTATATTAGCTTTAGTACTTGGTATGTGCATCATTGTACCACTATATATGGGTCTTGTAGAGCAAGTTATCTAGCCGATGCTGAAGAATACGTTGCACGTATTTGAGAGTGTTGACAAAGTCAATGCAATCGATAAATCAAGAGTAGGCGCAATTTATTTGTCCGTTAAACGATTGATTTTCGTGCCTTTCCGCTTGGCAGCTTTGCTGACAATAGCGGCGTAAACCCTACACAATTGGATTTATTATCAAACTGCCCCCTATGATGTGTTCATGGGGGGCAGTTTATTACTTTTTATATTGCTCTCGCCAAGCATCCATAAAAAGCAAGGATGTTTCAAGGGGGCTTAGGCTTCCTGTTTGCTTGCGCACAAACGCAAGAACATCGTCAAAGCTTGAGGCAGAGGCCTTTGGTAATTGTGCGAGCAAAGTTTTAAGTTCATCTTGCATTTCCTGTGAAAGATTTTCTGGCAAGGGCACTATAGCAGTTTCTTTCCAGGGGCCACATATTGTAGTCATATATGCCAATAATGATTGCATACGCCGCTCATAGCTATGGTATTCAAGCACATGCTCTTGCGCAGCCTTAGCCTTAACTTTTCGTTCTTCTTCATGTTTTAAATAATATTCTGTTAATTGCAGCATTTGCTCTGCACTTGTAAATGTTACTAGCATATCTTCTGGAAAGAGCTCAGCCATAAGGTGGCGTTTATCTACGAGTTGAAAAACACCCATAGCTGCCAGTTCAAAGGTACGCGGATTTACAAAATCTCCTCTTGGCACAAGTTCATCTGCTTGCACACTTGAATGAAGATTAATATTTACCTTTGTAGCAGAGTAAATTTTTCTTGCATCTTCAGGACTTATTCGCGCACCTTGTTCTTGTACACAATCTTTTAATAGGGAATCTCCTTCCCATTCTGTTCCCCAAATTTTAAAATTTTTATGTACAAATGCATGAAAAGCCTTACGCCGATTTGGATACCCAGCGCCTAAGAAGGCTATATCTGCACCATATTTTTTTTGTTCCAAGGGTAACAATTCTTGAGCTTGATGAAAGCTAGGCAAGGCTGCCATGGGTAAATACAAAGCATTTTTCTGCCCAACATTTTGTAATTCTTGCAAAAATGCTTCTTTTTGAATAACAGCAAAGGCATCATACAAAGGCGCAAAAGCTCTCCAATAGGTGAAAATACGATAATCTTCCACAAACCACATGGCCGTGGGTATTCCCATTTTCCGTAACCGCATAAGTAATTGTCGGCTTACTGGAGCTTGCGCCATAGAAAGTACCATATGCGGAGAAAAACTCTCTACTTGTGCCATAATAGCCTGTGAAATAACTTGCAAAAAACTCCCTTCCAATTGTTCGAGACGATCTGAAGCTATATGCAATGATTTTAAACCATCAAAAGCACTATAAAAAAGTGGAGCATTAAAACATTGTACATGATGTCCTAGGTTTTCTAAAGCTTGTATGCAATACTTGCCAATGGGTAATGAACCGCCATAAAACGGAAGTACAACTAAAATTCGTAGAGATTGTGTAGACATGGTATTTCCTTATAATAAACGCTCAAACACACATACAGTAAACCATAACTTGAAGTATACAATATATACAACCATTAACGTAAGACGCGCAAATTTGCTTCTCGAAAATGCAGCATGGCATCTGAATCATTATAAAATTTTTGGAAACTCTGAGCACTAATAAGCACATCTTGTAACGCAAAACCGCAATATTCAGCAAGCACAGCTCGTTTTTGCATTCTTTCCATAACATGCACATCTTCACCTAGTATACATTTCCAAGCACAACCGAATGTATCTATATATGATTCTTGTAAAGTTAGCGTGGGCGGAAGAGTAAGCCCTTCTTTTTTACCTTGTGCAATAAGAGTTAAGGCTCGTAAAAAATCTTTATGATTAAAATCATCTAAACATTGAGTTTTCATATGACAAGGCGCTGATTCAAGGCACGGGGCACATTCATATACAGATTGCCAAACTTTATGCCCTTGTCCATAGGGTCCTGTTTCATGACAATAGGCAGAAGAAAGAAAAAAAGCTTGTATAGGCACGCCAAGATGTGCCGCTAAGTGCATGGTTCCTGTGTCAGGGCTTATAAGCATATCAAGACCTTGCACAGCATCAAAAAGTTGTGCCCAATTGGTTTTACCACTAAGATCTTTTGTTTTTTGTAGTACTTGCGTAGGTATATATTTTTTAAGTTGACGTGCTAGGGGCATTTCTGCTTGGCTGCCAAAAAGATACACATCTGGGCCATTATTGCTCTCAAAAAAAATACGAATAATAGCTGCTAATACAGGTGGAGGCAATGATCTTCGCGACTCTCGCCCCGCAAGTACAATACCTAAGCCCTTACCTCCTGCTTGCGCTAGTGGGTTAAGGTGTTGCGCATTGCAAGGGGCATAATCAAAAAATGCCCAAAAATCAGCGATATTAATGGGGCTTAATGTTCTTTGTTGTGTCCACAAAAAGGCTTTTTGAATCCATACATTGTGTACTGCTTGATTGTTATACATGGCATAACCACAAATTTTTTCGGACGAAAAAAGTCGAACCAGAGCCCTTGTGATTGGGCTATGATTTAGTGCATATACTAACGAAAAATCTATAGCTTGCAAGTCTTTAAAACAAGAATGTAGTTCTTGCAACTGTATTTGATCCATGCATTTTTCTTGCCCTGACGCAGCACGAGCAAGATGTTTATGCGCAGGTATTGTGTGTATAATAGCCTGAGGATACACAAGTGTTGCCACTTCCTGAAGAGAATGATCAACACAAAGATGAACTTCTCCTCGTTGGGCAAGACTTTGTATAAGGCGTTTACTTTGAATAAGGTCTCCAAAACGAGCCAATTGTATCACAAGAAATTGCTTCATATGTTCCCCTATTCAAGTAGTACGCAAAAGGTTTTCTTCTGGCAAGAGCTAGTAGATTTTATCAATAGAAACTTCTGCATAATTCATTATGTAGAGGTTCATGGAGCGTTAATGTTAGTCAACACGACCGATAAATCAAAAGTAAGCGCAATTTATTTGCGCCGTTAAACGATTGATTTTCGTGCCTTTCCGCTTGGCAGCTTTGCTGACAATAGCGGCGCAAACGCCACAAAAGGGGTTTGTCATCAGTCTGAGGTGGAACTTTGCTCCACCGCTAAGTAATTGATTTTCGAGACTTTTACTCTGCATGTTTGGCTGTGGTGTTTCAATATATTTCCAAATACTAATCGTTGACTTATATCTGAAAACAATTGTGCAGAGTTTTCCAATAATGAATTCTTTATTCTTTCATAATAATCCTATACATTATCCTTACAGCATACAGGCATATGCATCTCACCTAATTGAAACATACTATACAAAATATAGAGTGTGCAGCATTTTTTTTCAGTCAACCATATAACGTATTTTTTAAAAAAACATATGTATTATCCATTATTTATAGACATTCGTCAAATGCGTTGTGTTGTTATTGGTGCTGGTGTTGTTGGTTTGCGTAAAGCTCAAGGCCTCATCCAAGCAGCAGCGCATGAAGTTCTTGTTATCGATACACAAGAATTTAGTGCACAATGGACTCATTTGCAGGCTGCAGCAGCAGAAAAAGGATGTACCGTCTTATTAGAGCAAGAAGCTTTTGCAAAACATCATCTAGAAGGAGCTAGACTTGTGTTTGCCTGCACAGGTATACGTGAAGTTAATGCTGAGATTACAAAGCTTTGCGTTGAACAAGGTATTTTTTGCAATTGTGTTGATGCGCCTTTAGAAGGAAATTGTATCGTGCCGGCACTGGCTAAGGCCCGAGAAAAAACAGCTAACCACACAAATACTCATGAGTATTTTCCACTTACTGCAGCAATATCTACAGGTGGTGCAAGCCCCGCATGGTCACGAGTTTTACGTACAGAGCTTGAAGAGTGGTTACAACCTCACGCCCCTATGACTATCTTGCTGGGGAGGTTGCGACCCTTGGTGCTTGCTTTAGATTACGATACACGGCATAATACAGAGCTTTTTCGTTCCTTAGTACACTCACCATTGCGTCAACTTTTACTTACGCATGAAAGGCAATCGTGCATTGCTCTTTTAGAGACATTGCTACCTAAGGTATTGCATAAGCATATTACGGAGTTATTACATGATATCATTTGAACAAAGTACCGTTATAATACTTATTTTATACGGCTGCGCAACCATTGGTGGTATTGCGGGTATGCTTTTGCGTCAACGATGGTTACGCATTGTTGCCGTATCGTTAAGCATAGGTTCATTTCTTTGGCAAACCTTTGAAATGGCTGGCGGAAGCCATGCCACCATGCCGCAAGGTTTGAGCTGGGGGCAATATTTACAAATACTTGCGTGGTTTATAGTGCTTTGTAGCTTAGCAGGGCTTGTAAAGTTGCGTAGTAGCACTCCTACGCTTTTTGTAACGCCTTTAGCACTTATGCTCTATCTTATGTCATATAGATTTTTAGACTTACAAATTACCCTACCCAAGGAGCTTGGTGCATCTTTTTATACCTTACATATCGGTGCTTTGTATTTGAGTTTAGCACTCATAGCCCTTGCCTTTGCTGCTGGTATCATCTTTATCTATGTAGACAATTTAATTAAAAGCAAACTTGCCTTACCTTCATTCATTAAAGACTTACCTGCTCTTGCCATACTTGATAAAATTAATGCTCTAGCAGTCATTATTGGTTTTCCTCTTTTTACTGTAGGTATAGTAAGCGGCTTTATATGGGCAGGTATTGCTTGGAAGCAAACCTTAAGCGGCGACCCCAAAGAAGTTGTTTCTATTTTTATATGGGCACTTTATGCCATAGTCTTTCATGCTCGCATTATACTTGGCAAACGAGGACGTAAACCTGCGCTCATGATTATATGGCTTTTTGGCTTAAGTGTGTTTTCAATTTTAGTGGTTAATTCCTTTATGGATACACACCACTCCTTTACTTTACAACGGCAATAATATGGAACGCGATATATATCTTATAGGACTTAACCACAAAACTGCGGCTGTGGAAATTAGGGAGCGCTATGCGCTTAGTCAACATTGCTCTTCAGAAAGCTGGGCCATACCTTGTGACTCATTAATTGGAGAAGCCTTGATTCTTTCTACATGTAATCGTGTGGAAATATTAATTTGTGCCAAAGAAAATTCACAACATGAAAACATTGAAGCTGCCATTGTTACCCAAGTGTTAACACAATGGGCTACTGCATGCGGGCAACATGCTGAAGATTTACGACAATTTGTTTACGTACACAAAAATGAACATGCTATTCGTCATGTATTTACAGTAGGAGCAAGCCTAGACTCAATGGTTCTTGGTGAACCACAAATTTTAGGGCAACTCAAAGATGCCTACCGTAAATCTGTTGAAAGTCATGCCGTAGGCACTATTATTAACCGCTTATTACATAAAGCCTTTTCTGTGGCCAAAAGGGTACGTACAGAAACAGGGGTAGCCTCTAGTGCTGTTTCCATAAGCTATGCTGCTGTAGAGTTAGCTAAACGGATTTTTGGTCATATGCACGAGCATAAAGCCATGCTTGTTGGCGCTGGTGAAATGGCAGAGCTAGCTGCTACGCATCTTTTACAAGCAGGTATAGCGCATATTTATGTGGCAAATAGAACAATGGAGCGTGGGATTGAGCTTGCTAAACAATTTAATGGTACTGCCATAGCTTTTGAAAATATGGTAGAACATCTTATTGATGTAGATATTATTATTACATCTACAGGCTCTACTGAAGCCATTATTAAGGCTAAAAACTTAGAGAACACCCTACGTTTACGTAAACATAAACCAATGTTTTTTATAGATATTGCTGTTCCACGTGACATTGACCCTGATGTAAATGGTCTAGATAATGTCTATCTTTATGATATAGATGACTTAAAAGAGGTTGTGGAAGAAAACTTAGCAAATCGACGTGATGAGGCTATGAAAGCACATAATATTGTGGAAGAAGAAGTATATTTATTTTGCAATTGGCTGAAAAGTTTAGATGTACAGCCTACCATAGTAGATATTATTCAGCGTTCGCAAATGATTGGTGCAGAAGAATTAGAGCGTACCTTAAAGCGCCTTGGCCCCATCGATGATACTGCCAAAGAAGTTTTAGAAGTTATGATTTCAAGTTTGGTACGCAAACTCAACCACGCCCCTATAGCATTTTTAAAGCGTGGAACAATGGCAGAAGAAGGCGTTGCCCCTCGCATTAGTATTATGCGACGTATTTTTGATCTTGATGATGAAGAAAAATCACGTAGCCGATGTAAAAGATAAATATATGCGATACTATTATATTGATGACTTAGAAATGGAACATACACGCGCTCTTTGCGAGCTTTTGCAAAATATGCATTTACAAAGCACACTACAAGGCGTGTATTGGCTACCTATTCCAGAAAACTTATATACGGAAGAACAAATATCTCACAAAAAAGCGTGCGGCCCGTATATTATGGCTCTTGAGATAGACGAAAGTTGTTGTAAACTTGAGCTGCTGATTCGCGCACAAAATCAGTTACATTGCTCTTGTGTACACTACGCAAACCCAGAAGTGCAGCATCATATGATGCATTATGTAGATTCTCTTCTGGCCTCATTACACATCCACATATAAACACTAAAGCTATGCTCAGCTTTCCTGCAACCATACCTTCCTATGCTGCTCAGCCCCTGCATACACAAAGAATATCTAAATCTATACGTGAATTTTTATGTAATGAATTACACTTTCAGGCAGATAAAAAAACATATCTTCTAGCTGTTTCTGGTGGAGCAGACTCCTTGGCCTTACTTTGCCTTTGGGCTTGGCTTAAGCCTGTCTATGGATATACGTTTTCTGTAGCTCATGTGGACCATTTATTGCGCCCACAAAGTACGGCAGAAGCCAATGCTGTCGCAGCTCTTTGTGCCGCTTGGCACATTCCTTGTGTAGTGCATAGGGTTGATATTGCAGCACTTGCAAATACGTATAAAGAAGGTATTGAAGAAAGAGCTCGTAAGGAACGCTATTCTTTTTTTGAAAAACAGCGACAGCAATGTCAGGCAGATTATATTTGCCTTGGGCATCATATTGGAGATGTACAAGAAGATATTTTTATGCGTCTTTTTCGCGGTGCAGGCTGGCCGGCACTTGGGGGCATGGTTGCTCTAGATGCCCAACGGCGTATTTTACGTCCCTTGCTTATGCAAGAGCCACAAGAATTGCGGAAAGTATTGCACTCTGCTGGCCTTACTTGGATAGAAGATGCCAGCAATAAAGATACACGCTATACAAGAAATCGTATTCGTCATTCACTCCTACCCCTTGTATACGCCGAAAACCCCTCATTTAGTCAAAAAGCTCGTGATTTGTGGCAATTAGCCCAATATGACGCTCAATATTGGCATGACCTTGTGAACAACATGTATACACAACATGCCATACACGATGAACATGGCGCCATAAGCTTTACAGTCAATACCCTTTTATCACTCCATAAAACTGTTCGGCTAAGGCTCTATAAACACGTGCTACATAGTATTTCATCGCAAGGCCAAGCACGAACAACAACCTTACTACACATTGATACTGCCCTAGTACACAATGTGGGAGGAAAGGTTTTTCAATTGGCAGGTGGCGTACACGTACAATTGCACAAAAAAATGCTCACCTTTTATACATCAAAATAACCTCATAAAAGAAAAATTGTACATAAGCATGTTTGCCAAAGGCATATCACTTAAGACTCCTGCACAATTCATTGTGCGGAGTCTTATGGAGCGTTGACAGCAG